>NZ_JACVBS010000004.1:0-425971 GCF_014852545.1 Variovorax sp. VRV01 | reverse complement strand
CGGCCAGACCGCCAGGGCCATTGCGGCGCAGATCGAGAAGACCGAAGCCGAGCTTGCCAAGAGCGACAGCAGCGCGGCCGCGGCGGCGGTGCTCAAGCGCCTGAAGGCCGCGCGCGAGGCTTTTGTGGAAGTGGTGGATTTCGTGGCGGGCCAGACCAAGGCCTCGCCCAACGCGGTGTTCGCGGGCAGCGTGCCCTACCTGATGCTCGCGGGCAACCTCGTGGCCGGCTGGCAGCTGGCGCGCTCGCTGATCATTGCGCAGGACCTTGCGTTGCACAACGTCGACGTGGACTTCATGCAGGCCAAGATCGCGACCGCCCGCTTCTACGCCGAGCACATCCTCGCCAAGGCGCCCGGGCTGCGCGACAGCATCGTCGATGGCGCGGAAAGCGTGACGGCGCTGGCGCTCGACGCCTTCTGATGACCCACGGCCCCGTGTCGCCCACCTGACGGGCGATGCAGGCCTTCCTCTTATATAAAACCGAACCCCATTCCCGGAGACGACATGTCGAAGCTGCCCCCCGTGCTCGCCAACCTGCCGCTGCCCATCATCGGCTCGCCGCTGTTCATCATCAGCAACCCCAAGCTCGTGATCGCGCAATGCAAGGCCGGCGTGGTCGGCTCGATGCCGGCGCTCAACGCCCGCCCCGCGGCCCAGCTCGAAGACTGGCTGGCCGAGATCACCGAGGAGCTCGCGGCCTACAACAAGGCCAACCCGGACAAGCCCGCCGCACCGTTCGCCATCAACCAGATCGTGCACAAGAGCAACGACCGGCTCGAGCACGACATGGAGATGGTCGTGAAGTACAAGGTGCCGATCGTCATCACCTCGCTGGGCGCGCGCACCGACGTGAACGATGCGGTGCACAGCTACGGCGGCGTCACGCTGCACGACATCATCAACAACAAGTTCGCGCAGAAGGCGATCGAGAAGGGCGCCGACGGCATCATTGCCGTGGCGGCCGGCGCCGGCGGCCATGCGGGCGTGAAGAGCCCGTTCGCGCTGGTGCAGGAAATCCGCCAGTGGTTCGACGGCCCCATTGCGCTGTCGGGCTCCATCGCCACCGGCGGCGCGGTGCTCGCGGCGCAGGCCATGGGTGCGGACTTCGCCTACATCGGCACCGCCTTCATCGCGACCGAGGAAGCGCGTGCGAGCGACGAGTACAAGCAGGCCATCGTGGATGGCACCTCGGACGACATCGTCTATTCCAGCCTCTTCACGGGCGTGCACGGCAACTACCTGGCGCCCAGCATCGTCAAGGCCGGCATGGACCCGGCCAACCTGCCCGAAGGCGACGTCAAGACCATGAACTTCGGCGGCGGCGAGGGCAGCAAGGCCAAGGCCTGGAAGGACATCTGGGGCTCGGGCCAGGGCATCGGCGCCGTGACCGAAGTGGCCAGCGCGGCCGCGTTCATCGAAAAGCTCAAGCGCGAATACCAGGAAGCAAGGCAGCGGCTCGCACTTTGAACGGCGCGCGCAACCCGGCGCCTGCCGCGGAGCCCGCGCAGCGCGGGCGGATGCCGCTGCTCGACATCGCCAAGGGCGTCGCTTGCGCGGTGATCGTCGGGCACCACCTGTCGCGCTACGGCACGATGCCGGTGGGCGCCTTCCTGCTGGCACCGGGCCTGCTGGGCTGGCTGGCCGATGACGGCCGGCTCGCGGTGCAGGTCTTCCTGGTGATTGCCGGCTTTCTTGCGGCTTCCAGCCTGGCACCCGACGGCTTGCTGCGCGTGGAGCGGCCGATGGCGCGCATCCTGCAGCGCTACGGCCGCCTGGTCATGCCCTACCTGGCGGCGCTCACGGTGTCGGTGCTGGTGGCCGCCCTGGTGCGCCCCTGGATGGCGGGCGACGACGTGCCGGCCGCGCCGAGCATCGGCCAGTTGCTTGCGCACGGCTTGCTGATACAGGACCTGCTGGGCTACGAGGCGCTGTCCACGGGCGTCTGGTACGTGGCCATCGACTTCCAGCTGTTCGTGCTGGCGCTGGCGCTCATGGGGCTTCCCGCGATGCTGCGGCGCGCACCGGCACCGGCTGCGGCTTCGTACGAGCGCTGGATTCCGGTGGCGCTGGTGTTGTGCCTGGCCACCGCTTCGCTGCTGCTCTTCAACCGCAACGCGGATCTCGACGGTACAGGGTTCTATTTCTTCGGCGCCTACGGGCTCGGCATGCTGGCCTTCTGGATCGGACGCGCGACGCGCGCGAGCACGTGGCGCAGTGCCATCGTGCTGCTCGCGCTGACCGGCGCGGGCGCGCTCGCGGTCGACTGGCGCAGCCGCATCGCCACCGCCCTGGTGAGCGCGCTGCTGATTGCCGTTGCGCAGCGGCGCGGCTGGCTCTCGCTCGGGCGCTGGCCGGATGCGGCCATGCCCTTGCAGCGGCTGGGCCGCATGTCGTATTCGCTGTTCCTGATCCACTTCCCGGTGCTGCTGGCCACCAATGCGGCGGCGGCGCAGCTGGGGCCGCATCCCGCCTGGATCGATGCGCTGGGCCTGGCCGCCACCTTCGGGCTTTCGGTGGCCGCTGCGCAGTTGCTGCACCGCAGCGTCGAGCTGCGGCCCGCGTCGTGGCGCGTGGTCGCGGCGCTGTTCGCAGCCCTGCTGGTCAGCGGAATGCTCGTCTCGCTCTGACCTGAGCCGCCCGCGCTGGCAGCGCAGGGCGCGGGCGGTTTTCACTGAAATGGTTGCAAGAGGGCGCCGGAGCGGTCACGCTCCCGGCTGCTTCAGGGTTTTTCCGCCTTTGATAAGATTGCGAATATTCAGTAAATACTGAAAATACAAAATATCAAGGAATGATCAAGCATCCTCCGCCACGGCCGCCGCTGCAGTTTTCTGCACGGCCGGATGCCGCAAGCCTCGTGCAGGGCGCCGCGGCGCTCACGTGGATTCCGCAGGCGGCGCTGCTGGCCATGGCTGTGCAGGGGCTGGCCTCGGGGCAGGGGATTTCGGCGGTGCAGTGGCCGGCCGGCGGCATCCTGCTGCTCGGCGTGCTGCGGGCTGTGTGCGAGGCATGGGGCGCAAGGCGCATCTTCGGACATGCAAGGGCGCAGCTCTCGGCGCTGCGCGCCCAGACTGCCTTCGCGCTGGCGGCCGGTTCGCCGCTGGACCGCGAGCGTGCCGCGTCCGGGCGCGCGGCCAGCGTTCTGGCCGAGCAGGCGGAAGCGCTGGTGCCGTATCTGGTGCGTTACCGGCCGGCACGCTGGCGCGCGATGGTGGTTCCGGCCGTCATCCTGGCGGCAGTGGCCAGCCTTTCGTGGGTGGCGGCACTCGTGCTGCTGGCTGCCGCTCCGCTCATCCCGCTTTTCATGGCCATCGTCGGCTGGCGCGCCAAGGCGGCGAGCGAGGCGCAGATGGTCGAGATGGGCGGCATGAACGCCTTCCTGCTCGACCGGCTGCGCGGGCTGGCCACGCTGCGCGCGCTCGATGCGGTGGAAGCGGCCGCCGAGCGGCTCGCGCAGGCGGCGCAGTCGCTGCGGGAACGGACCATGGCGGTGCTGCGCATCGCCTTCCTCTCGTCGGCGGTGCTGGAGCTTTTCTCGGCGCTGGGCGTGGCCATGGTGGCGGCGTACGTCGGCTTCCATCTGCTGGGCACCTTGGGCTTTGGTGCCTGGGGAGGCCAGCTGAGCCTGGGGGAAGGGCTGTTCATCCTGCTGCTCGCGCCGGCGTTCTTCGAACCGCTGCGCGAACTCTCGGCGGTCTGGCACGACCGCGCGGCCGGCGAGGCGGCACTGCAGGCGCTCGATGCGCTGCAAAGGCGCGCATTGCCCCTGCCTGGCGCGGACTCCCCGATCGCACGTGCCGCGACAGGCGCGGCCCGCGCAGGCTCCGCGCCCGCCGTCGTGATCCGCGACCTGCATTTCGCATGGCCGGGCGACGAGCGCCAGGTCTTCGAAGGCTTCGATCTGCGCATTGCGGCCGGCGAGCACGTGGCGCTCACGGGCGCGAGCGGCACGGGCAAGACGGCGCTGCTGTCGCTGATGGCGGGGCTGCTGCCGGCCGCGCGCGGCGAAATCTCCATCGGCGGCGTGCCGCTGTCCGATCGCACGGTGGGTGCGCTGCGCCAGCGCATCGCGTGGATGGGACAGAAGCCGCATGTGTTCGCGGGCTCGGTCGAATCCAACGTCGCGCTCGGGCGCGCGGGCGTGGGCGCCTCGCAGGTTGCGGCGGCGATGCGCTTCGCCTCGCTCGAGACGGTGGCGCAGGCGCATCCGGGCGTGGCGCTGGGCGAGGGTGGCATCGGCCTGTCGGGCGGCGAGGCGGTGCGCCTCGCGCTGGCGCGCATCGCGGTCCATCCGTGTGCCGACCTGCTGCTGGTGGACGAGCCCACCGCCCACCTCGACAGCGAAACCGCCACCCAGGTGGCCGACGCGCTGCTCGCCCTTGCGCGCGGAAAGACCCTGGTCGTCGCCACGCACGACCCGGTGCTGGCGGCGCGCATGCACCGCTCGATCCGCCTCGATGCCGAGCCGGCCGATGCGGCCTTGGAGCGCGCCGCATGAGCAGATCTCAGGGCGGCTGGCGCGATCTCCGGCTGGTGCTGCGGCCCTTCCTGGCAACGCAGCCTCGCGCGCTGCTGTGGGGCGGCCTGCTGGCGGCGGCCACCGTGCTGGTGGGCATGGCCTTGCTCGGCCTGTCGGGCTGGTTCATCACCGCGACGGCGCTGGCCGGCCTGCACGCGGCCACGGCCTTCACCTTCGACGTGTTCATGCCCTCGGCCGGCATCCGGCTGCTGGCGCTGGGACGCACCGCATCGCGCTACGGCGAGCGCCTGGTCACGCACGATGCAACCTTCGGCGTGCTCGCGGCATTGCGCGTGCGCCTGTTCCGCGGCTGGGCACGCCCCGGCGCGGCGCTCGAACTGGCGATGCGGCCGTCGCGGCTGCTGTTCCGGCTGACCTCCGACATCGATGCGCTGGAGTCGCTCTACCTGCGGCTGCTCGTGCCCGCTGCCGCGGCGCTGGGCGCGGCGCTGTTCGCAGGCGTGGTGCTCGGATTCATGCACGTCGGCGTGGGGCTCGCGCTGCTGCTGTGGCTGGTGGCCGCCGGCTGGGGCCTGGCACTGTTCATCGCGCGGCGCGCCCGGCGCCCGGCGGTGCGCCGCGCACATGGCATCGAGGCGCTGCGGGCGCGCACCGTCGACCTCGTCGCGGGCCAGACCGACCTGGTGATGGCGGGGCGCGCCGATGCGCAGCGCGACGCACTGATGAACGCCGACGCGCACCTGGCCAGGGTCGACCTTGCGCTGAACAGGCTCGAGACTTCGGCCGGCGCGGCCTACGGCGTGGCCGGCACGCTGACGCTGGCGGGCGTGCTGCTGGCGGTGGGCGCGCTCGTGGGCGAGGGCGCCATCGGCGCACCTGCCGCTGCGCTCGGGCTGCTGGTGGCGCTGACGGCCACGGAGCCTTTCGCGGCCCTCAGGCGCGGTGCGCTCGATGCCGGCCGCACCTGGCTCGCGGTCCGGCGCCTCGCGCCGCGCATGGCGCCTGGAGAGGCGCGGCCAGGCGTCGCCGCTGTCGAACCCGGCGCGGCTTGCGCAGTGAGCCTTTCCCACTTGGGCGCGGCGCATGCCGGCAGCAGCATTCCTGCGCTGAGCGATGTCTCGCTGGCCGTTGCCCCGGGCGAACGGGTGGCGCTGATCGGCGCGAGCGGCGCGGGCAAGTCGACGCTGCTCGGGGTGATCGCCGGAGAAATCGCACCATTGGCCGGCAGCGTCAACGCCCAGCCGGCCTGCCTCCTGACCCAGCGCACCGAGCTCTTCCAGGACAGCCTGCGCGACAACCTGCGGCTCGCCGATCCCGCCGCAGACGACACCCACCTCTGGAGCGCGCTGCAATCGGCCGGCCTTGCGAGCGACGTGCGTTCCTTCCCCGCCGGACTCGACACCCTGCTGGGCGAAGGGGGCCTGGGCCTTTCGGGTGGGCAGTCGCGCCGGCTCGCGCTCGCGCGGCTGCTGCTGCGTCCGGTGCCGCTCTGGCTGCTCGACGAGCCCACCGAGGCGCTGGACGCCGCCATCGCGCACGACGTGCTGCAGCGCCTGTCCAGGGAGGCCGGCCCGCGCACGCTGCTGATCGCCACGCACCTGCGACGCGAGGCCGCGCTGGCCGACCGCCTGGTGTACATGCGGCAGGGCCGCATCGTTGCCGACCTGCGGCGCGGCAGCCCCGCCTTCGACGCCGCACTGAATGTGCTGCGGCCCGACTGAACCGACAGAAGCCAAAGACCGACACAGGGAACACAAAGGAAGCCACCCCATGGACCTCGACATCGTCGCGCTATCGCGCCTGCAGTTCGCCGCCACGGCGCTCTACCACTTCCTGTTCGTGCCGTTGACGCTCGGGCTGTCGATCATCCTCGCGGTCATGGAAACCGTCTACGTGATGACGGGCCGCGTGATCTGGCGCGACATGACCAAGTTCTGGGGCGTGCTGTTCGGCATCAACTTTGCGATGGGCGTGGCCACCGGCGTGGTGATGGAGTTCCAGTTCGGCATGAACTGGAGCTACTACAGCCACTACGTCGGCGACATCTTCGGCGCGCCGCTGGCCATCGAGGGGCTGATGGCCTTCTTCATGGAAGCCACCTTCGTGGGCCTGTTCTTCTTCGGCTGGGACAAGCTCTCCAAGGTGGGCCACCTGATCGCCACCTGGGCCGTGGCCATCGGCTCCAACTTCTCGGCGCTGTGGATCCTCATTGCCAACGGCTGGATGCAGAACCCCGTGGGCGCAGCCTTCAATCCGCAGACCATGCGCATGGAGGTGACCGACTTTTTTGCGGTGCTGACCAACCCGGTGGCGCAGGCCAAGTTCGTGCATACCGTGTCGGCGGGCTATGTGTGCGCGGCGGTGTTCGTGCTGGGCGTGTCGGCCTGGTACGTGCTCAAGGGCCGCCACCTCGAATTGGCCAAGCGCTCGATGACGGTGGCGGCCTCGTTCGGCCTGGCGGCGTCGCTGTCGGTGGTGGTGCTGGGCGACGAGAGCGGCTACCTGTCGACCGAACACCAGAAGATGAAGCTGGCCGCCATCGAGGCCATGTGGGAGACGCATCCCGCGCCGGCGGCCTTCACCGCCTTCGGCTTCCCCGACCAGGAGGCGCGCGAGACGCACTACGCGATCCATATTCCGGCGGTGATGGGGCTGATCGGCACGCGCTCGCTCAACACCGTGATCCCCGGCATCGACGAGCTCGTGAAGCGCGCCGAGGTGCGCATCCGCGAAGGCATCAAGGCCTACGACGCGCTGCAGCAGATCCGGGCCGCCGGCAGCACGCAGGCCGTGCCGCAGGGCGTGCGCGACGCCTTCGAGAACGGCGGCACCGACATGGGCTATGCGCTGCTGCTCAAGCGCTACGTCGACGATCCGCGCAACGCCACGCCCGAGCAGATTTCCAAGGCCGCATGGGACACCGTGCCGCAGGTGGCGCCGCTCTTCTGGCTGTTCCGGATCATGGTGGGCATCGGCGTGCTGCTGATCGTGCTGACGGCCACCTTCTTCGTGCTTTCGACGCGGCGCCGGCTCGACAGCCACCGCTGGCTGCTGAGGATCGCAGTGCTTGCCATACCGCTGCCGTGGATCGCCATCGAGTCCGGCTGGCTGGTGGCGGAGTTCGGCCGCCAGCCGTGGGTGATCGAAGGCGTGTTGCCGACCGCGGTCGCCGTCTCGAACCTGGGCGTGAAGACGCTGCTGCTCACGCTCGCCGGCTTCGTCGCGATCTACACCACGCTGCTGATCATCGAGATGAAGCTGATGCTCAAGGCCATCCGCAAGGGACCGGAGGCGGAGCATGCACCCGACGAGGGCGACACGCTCTCGCACATTCCGCCGGCACACGCAGGTGCCGCCGTCATTCCTTCCACCGGGAGCGCCGCATGATCCTCCACACACTTCTAGACTACGACACCCTGCGCATCATCTGGTGGCTGTTGATCGGCGTGCTGCTGGTGGGTTTCGCCGTGACCGACGGCTTCGACCTGGGCAGCGGCATGCTGCTGCCTTTCGCGGCGCGCAACGACATCGAGCGCCGCGTGGTCATCAACAGCGTGGGCCCGGTGTGGGAGGGCAACCAGGTGTGGCTGATCCTTGGCGGCGGCGCGATCTTCGCGGCGTGGCCGCAGCTGTACGCCGTGTCGTTCTCGGGCTTCTACCTGGCGATGTTCGTGATTCTCACGGCGCTCATCCTGCGGCCCGTGGCCTTCAAGTTCCGCAGCAAGCGCGAGTCGCCGCAATGGCGCGCGCGCTGGGACTGGGTGCTGTTCTTCAGCGGCTTCGTGCCCGCGCTGATCTGCGGCGTGGCCGTGGGCAACGTGCTGCAGGGCGTGCCGTTCCGCTTCGGCGCGGACATGCACATCTTCTACGACGGCGGCTTCTTCGGCTTGCTGAATCCGTTCGCGATCCTGTGCGGCCTGGTGTCGGTGGCGATGCTCGTGATGCACGGCGCTGCGTGGCTGCTGCTCAAGACGGCGGGCGCAGTGGCGGAACGTGCGCGCACCTACGGCATCGTTGCCTCCGTGCTCACCGTCGCGCTGTATGCGCTGGCCGGCGTTCTGCTCGCGACGAGCATCGGCGGCTACCGGATCAGCAGCGTGGTGGACGCCGTCGGGCCGTCGAACCCGATGCTCAAGACCGTCGAGCTGCATGCCGGCGCATGGACCGCCAACTACGCGGCGCACCCGTGGACGCTGGCTGCACCGGTGCTCGGCTTCGTCGGTGCGCTGGGTGCGCTGCTCGGGCTGGTGTTGCGGCGGCCGGTGCTTGCGCTGCTGGCGGCCGCACTCGGCATCGCCGGCATCATCCTGAGCGTGGGCGCATCGATGTTCCCGTTCATCCTGCCGTCGTCGATCGACCCGCGCGCCAGCCTCACGGTGTGGGACTCGTCGTCGAGCCATCTCACGCTGTTCATCATGCTGGTGGTCACGGCCATCTTCATTCCCATCGTCGTGGCCTACACCACCTGGGTCTACCACGTGCTGTGGGGCAAGGTCGACGAACAGGCCATCCGCGACGAGAGCGGACACGCCTACTGAAAGGACGAAAAGAGATGTGGTACTTCGCCTGGATTCTCGGCCTGCCGCTGGCGGCTGCCTTCGCCGTGCTCAACGCCATGTGGTACGAACTCATGGACGACGACGCCATCCGCAAGGAAAAGCTCGCGGTGCCCGAAGCGCCGCAGGGGCAGGAGCGGCTCTGAAACCTCTCAACCGGCAGCCGGCTTGTTCTTCTTGGGGGTGCTGCCGGTGATGCGGTCCTTGAGGCCCAGCACCTTGGTCACGGTGGCGCCCATGCCCATCAGCTGCAAGGCGGTCTCCGGTGCGAGCCGCTGCACGTCGTCGAACCACTTCATGAGCCGGTCGATCAGGTCGTGCATCTCGCGCATGCGCTCCTGCGCATGCCGCTCGGCATCGCTCGCGGGCGATTCGAGCAGCGCGTTGCGCAGCATCGAGAGCGTGGGCTCGATCTCGCGGCGGCGGCGCTCCTCGGCCAGCACGCGAAAGATCTCCCACACGTCCGCGGGCGCCTCGAAATACTCGCGCCGGTCGCCGGGGTGGTGGCGCAGGTGCACCAGCCGCCAGGCCTGCAGTTCCTTCAGGCCCATGCTCACGTTGGAGCGCGAGAACTCGAGCAGCTCGGCAATCTCGTCGGCGTTGAGCGCATGCTCGGAAATGAAGATCAGCGCGTAGATCTGGCCGACCGTGCGGTTGATGCCCCACTTGCTGCCCATCTCGCCGAAGTGGGCGACGAACTGGCGGCTGAGCGGGGGAAGGGTGGCGGTGGGCATCGGCAGATTTTCGTTGCGAATTGCTGTAGCTTCAAGAAAGACTGAAGCTTTCCGGGATGCGAGGGCGTGCTTCGTCCCACCGAAGTGAATTCCTCCTCCGTCAGTTGCCGGGCCGCATCGCCCCTTCCCGAGCTAGGCGTGCCTAGGCCCACGGCGTGGGCGGCGGAATCTCGCACACCGGCTCGACGTCGATGCTCTTGAAGTCGGCCGGCGAGACGATCTCCAGGTATTCCATGTCGGGCGAGTAATCGAAAAGGAAATGGCGGATGCCGGGCCGCTGGTGCACCACGTCGCCGGCTTCGACCAGCGTTTCCTTGTCCTCGTACATGAAGCGCGCCCAGCCCTTGAGCATGATCACGATCTGGAAGTCGGCCTCGTGGCGGTGCCAGCCGGTGCCCGTTTCCGGTGCCATGTTGGCCTTGACGAGGTGCGCGATGACCTTGCCGTGGGTGGCCTCGGCAATGCCGAGGTCGCGGTAGAGAAAGAAATCGCGCAGGCCGCCCGAGACATACGCGGTGTCGCCGGGTTTGACGTGGGAGAACTGGGTGGCGGTTCGGTCCGGCATGGGGCGCTCCTTCGCGGGTGGTGTGTGCCGTGGTGCGGCACGCATAAAGCGTTCCCGAGACTGGCGCCCGCAACGCCTCTCAAGAAAAACACCATATACTCAACCATATGGTTCACTCAGACAATGCCACCCTCGACGCCGTCTTCGCCGCGCTCTCCGACCCCACGCGGCGCACCGTGCTGGAGACGCTGGGCGAGCGCAGCCTCAGCGTGACCGAGCTGGCCGAACCGCATGGCATGTCGCTGACCGGCTTCATGAAGCACCTGCGGGTGCTGGAGGACGCCGGGCTCATCTCGCGCACGAAAGAGGGCCGCATCGTGCGCTGCGAACTCTCGCCGCGCCCCATGCAGGAGGCTGCCGTGTGGCTGTCGCGCTATGAGAAATTCTGGACCGGGCGCCTCGACGCATTGGCGCGCTTTCTCTACCACCAAGAGGAGACCGAATGGCAAAACCTGCCGCCCCCGCCAAAGAGCGACCCTCGCTCACCCTCCGCAGGCACTACCCCGTCGCCCCCGAAAAAGTCTGGCGCGCGTGGACTGACCCGCAAGCGCTGAAGGCCTGGTTCGGCCCTGAAGAAATCGTTTCCGTGCCGGTGGCCGAGGTCGACCTGCGCGTGGGGGGCCGCTTTCGCGTCGCCATGCGCGCGGCCGATGGAGAAACGCACGACGTGAGCGGCACCTACCTGGAGCTCGTGCCCAACCGCAAGCTGGTCTTCAGCTGGGCCTGGCGCAGCACGCCGGAGCGCGAGTCCCGCGTCACGGTGCGGATCGAGCCTGATGGCAACGGCTGCGAACTGGTCCTGCTGCACGAGCAGTTCTTCGACGAGGCCGCGCGCGAAGGGCACAACCATGGCTGGACCGGCGCGATGGGCAAGCTCGAGCGGTGGCTGGCGCAGCAGCAGGACGCATGACCGGCTTCCACGCATTGCCTGGGCGCTGGCGAAGACCCATACTGGGGCCTCCACGAGACGACGAACGGAGCCTCCCATGAGCAACGAACTTCGCAAGAAGCTGCACGACCTGGCGGAACTGGCCGACAACACCTCGGACCCGCAGACCAGGGCCATCGTCGAGGCCATACGGCTTCAGACGGCCGTGCTGAACGAACGGCTCTTCGCCATCGAACTGCAGCTGGGCACGCTCACCAGGCGCATGGAAAACACGACGGACTGAGTGGCCGCCGCTTTGTAGGGATAATCCCCACCATGAGCGGCAACACCTTCGGAACTCTCTTCGCGGTCACCAATTTCGGCGAGTCGCACGGCCCGGCCATCGGCTGCGTCATCGACGGCTGCCCCCCGGGCATGGCATTGAGCGAGGCCGACATCCAGGGCGATCTCGACCGCCGCCGTCCCGGCACCAGCCGCCACGTCACCCAGCGCAACGAACCCGACGCGGTGCAGATTCTTTCGGGCATCTACGAAGGCAAGACCACCGGCACCCCGATTGCGCTGCTGATCCAGAACACCGACCAGCGCAGCAAGGACTACGGCCAGATCGCCCAGCAGTTCCGCCCCGGCCACGCCGACTTCACCTACTGGAAGAAATACGGCATCCGCGATCCACGCGGGGGCGGGCGCTCTTCGGCGCGGCTCACGGCGCCCATGGTGGCCGCGGGCGCGGTCGCCAAGAAGTGGCTGGCCGAGAAATACGGCATGGTGTTCCGCGGCTGCATGACGCAGATCGGCGAGATCGCCATTCCGTTCGAGAGCTGGGACCACGTGCCCAACAATCCCTTCTTCGCACCCGTCGCCGACGTGAGCGAACTCGAGGCCTACATGGACCGCCTGCGCAAGGCCGGCGATTCCTGCGGCGCGCGCATCCGCGTGACGGCCACCAACGTGCCCATCGGCCTGGGCGAACCCCTGTTCGACAAGCTCGACGCCGAAATCGCCTACGCGATGATGGGCATCAACGCCGTGAAGGCGGTCGAGATCGGCGCCGGCTTCGACAGCATCACGCAGCGCGGCACCACGCACGGCGACTCGATCACGCCCACCGGCTTCGTCACCAACAACGCAGGCGGCATCCTGGGCGGCATCAGCTCGGGCCAGGACCTCGAGGTGAGCATCGCGATCAAGCCCACCAGCTCGATCATCAGCCCGCGCCAGTCCATCGACATCCACAACAACCCGGTCGAGGTGGTCACGAAGGGCCGCCACGATCCGTGCGTCGGCATCCGCGCGACGCCCATCGCCGAGGCCATGCTCGCGCTGGTGGTCATGGAGCACGCGCTGCGCAACCGTGCGCAGTGCGGCGATGTGCAAACGCAAGCCGAGAAGCCGGAATCCGCCTCGCCGCAGGCGTCCTTCCTCTAGTGTCTACTGCGCCACCCGTGGCCGCCGGGCGCGGCCACCTGCTGGCGTTCGCTGGTCTGTCGGCCAGCTATTTCGCGCACATCGGTTTCTTCAACCCCTACCTGCCGCTGTGGCTCCAGGACCTGGGGCTGCCGATCTTCACGATCAGCCTGCTGGCCTCGGTGCAGTCGATCACGCGCGTGTTCGCGCCCTATGCCTGGGGTGCGCTCAGCGACCACACCGGGCAGCGCGTGAAGCTGCTGCGCTTCAGCGCCGCCGTGGCGCTCGCCAGTTCGTTCGGGCTCTGGTGGCACGGCGGCGCCTGGTGGCTGGCGCTGGTGCTGCTGGTGATGTTCACCCACACCAGTTCGATGATGTCGCTCACCGAGGCCGCCATGGCGCAGCTGGTGGCGGGCGACTGGGGGCGCTACGGGCGCATTCGCCTTTGCGGCTCGGCCGGCTTCCTGGTGACCGTGTTCTTTGCGGGCGAGTGGTTCGAGCACTTCGGCATGAAGCACTTTCCGGCCTGGGCCGCGGGCACGCTGGCCATCGTGCTGATCGCGACGATGAAGCTGCCCGACATCCGCGAGCCGGTGGCGGCGCACGACGCGGTCAAGGAGCCGATCGGGCCGGTGCTGCGCATCCCGGCGGTGCGGTGGTTCTTCGCGTCGCTGTTCTTCCAGGTGATGTCGCACTTCTCCGTCTACGCTTTTTTCTCGCTGTACCTCGATTCGCTCGGCTACGGCAAGAGCGTCATCGGCCTGCTGTGGGCGTTGTCGGTGGTGGCCGAGATCGTCTGGTTCTTCCTGCAGGGGCGGCTCATCGGCCTCTTGCCGATGCCGCGCTGGATGCTGGTGTGCGGCATTGCCGCCGTGGCGCGGCTGGGCCTCACTGCCGGGCTGGGCGGCTCGATCGCGGCGCTCGTCGTCGCGCAATGGCTGCATGCGCTGAGCTTCGCGGCGCACCACACGACCTGCATCGCCGTGGTGTCGCGGCGCTTTCCGGGCCGGCTGCGCGGAAGGGGACAGGCGCTCTTCACGGTGATCGGCTATGGCTTCGGCGGCGTGCTGGGCGTGCTGCTGGGCGGTGCGGTGGCGCAGGAACTGGGCTACCGCACCATGTTTGCGCTGGCGGCCGTGCTGGCGGCGGTGGGGAGCCTGTGCGCGTGGCGGGTGGTGAGACTGGAGCGGGTGGGCAAGGCCTGAGCTTCTTGCGGCGTGCGCGCGGAAATCGCACGGCAAACAAAGTGTCACGGGCCCTCAATGCCCACGTCATCGGGCTTGCCTACGCTGCGCGCTTTCCAACGCTTTGCCATCCCCATGTCTGTTTCCGACGATCCGCGCGGCGCGCGCACTCCGAGCCATCCTTCCCTGCCCGAATCCCATGGCGAACCGGCGGCCCCGCCGCGCCGCCAGGTCCTCAAGCTCGGCGCATCCCTGCTGGCCGTCGGCGGCAGCAGTGCCATGCTGGCCGCCTGCGGTGGCGGAGGAGGCGGCGTTGCGCCCGGCTTCGGACCGTTGCCGGCCCCTGCACCCGCTCCGGCGCCTGCACCGCCGCCGCCCGCGGCGCCGGCCGACACCAGGGTCTCCAGCTTCGCGCTCGCCGTGATGCCCGACACCCAGTTCTATGCGCGCTATGCCACGGCCGCCGAGAACGACCAATACGACAAGCGTTTCGGCAGCGCACCCTTCGCCGCCCAGACGAAGTGGATCGCAGCCAATGCCAAGGCGCTGAACATTCCCTTCACCATTCACCTCGGCGACGTGGTCGACCAGGTCGGCAAGCCCGACCAGTGGAAGGTGGCCGATGCTGCCATGAAGGTGCTCGAAGACGCCAGGCTGCCCTACAGCGTGCTCGCCGGCAACCACGACGTGCTGAACGACGTGGACTACAGCGTCGACCCGAACAGCGGCACCGACGCGACCCGCACGCTTGCCAACGAGCCCTACCTGCAATGGTTCGGCACCGAGCGCGCCAGGCGCCAGTCCACCTTCGGCGCGCGCGACGCCAGCGGCTTCCACGAATACCACGTGTTCGAGGCGCAGGGCCAGAAGTTCATGGTGCTGTCGCTGTCGTGGCGCATCTCGGATGCCGGCATCGCCTGGGCGCGCCAGGTGATCGCGAAGAACCCCACGCTGCCGGTGATCCTGGTCAACCACCAGCTGCTCAACATTGCTGCCGACGGCACCAGCCCGCTCGAGACCGACTACGGCAAGATGCTCTGGGAGAAGCTGATCCGCGACAACGACCAGATCTTCATGACGCTCAACGGCCACCATCACGGCGCCGCGCACCTCACGAAGACCAACGACTTCGGCCACCAGGTCGAGGAGATGGTGGTCGACTACCAGATGGCCTACCAGGGCGGCAACGGCCTGATGCGCCTCTATGAATTCGACCTGACCCGCAAGCAGATCAAGGTGCTGTCGTTTTCGCCCTGGGTGCCGCAGAAGCCGGCCGCCACGCTGACGTCCTTCGACCAGGCCGTGCTCGCCACGCCCAACGAGGCCTTCACCATCGAGATGGACTTTGCGCAGCGTTTCGCAGGCTTCAACAAGAGCTTCGGCACGGGCAGCGCCACCATCGACGGTTCGCTGGTCGACCAGGCCAGGGCCATGATCCTCGCGAACTACACCGAGCCCGAGGTGCTCGCACAGCGGCCGGCCTCGAATCCGGACGACTATCCCAAGGTTGCGAACACGCTCGCGCACTGGCGCTTCTTCGGCGGCACCGCCAACCAGCCGGTGCTGCCTGGGACCGTCATTGCAGACGTGGCCGGCGCCAATCCGCTGCACCGCGACGCGCTGAACCAGGGCGGCATCCAGGGCGCGGCGGACGGCGACATCGTCTGGACCGACGACCGCCACCATCTCTCGGCGGCGCCGGGCTCGGTGCGCTTCCTGAACACCGACAAGAACGTGCCGCGCCTGAGCTACTTCCTGACCGAGGCAGCGGCACCGATCAATGGCCAGACGCTGGACAAGGGCTACACCGTCGAGGCCTTCGTGAAGATCGACAAGAGCTGGACCAGCAGCAAGCAGGCGTGGATGAACATCATGACGCGCGACGGCCGGCGCGGCGACCTTGCCGGCTACCAGGGCGGAGACCCGGAAGCGCCGCCGATGCTGTTCGCGATCTCGAGCCTGCGCGAAGTGCAGTGGGAAGTGGTGCCAAGCGCGGCCGGCGCGCGCTCTCCCAAGACCAACTGGTCCGGCGAGGTGATTGCCGACCGCTGGGTGCATATCGCAATCGTCAACGACCCGGTGTCGCACGACACCACGATGTATGTCGAAGGTGCGCCGGTGCTGCGCAACATCGGCAACGCACCCGGACTGGCCACGCTCTCGGCCAGTTCGCCCTGGGTGGTGGGCGGCGGCTCGTGGGACGGCGCCCGCGCCGACGGCTTCTTCGGCAACATCGGGGAAGTGCGCGTTGTGGGCGCTGCGCTGGCGCCGGCGCAGTGGCTGACGGCGCGCGCGGGTTGAGCAGGAGTAGATAAAGGTAAAGGCGGGGGCTGCTGCTTCCCGCCTGCCTTCCCGGCTCCCTGCGCGCGATGTGCAGCAGCGCTATTCGGCTGGCGCTTTTTCCATTCCTCGATGTCGATCAAGGCTCCTTCTTCCTGGAGGGCCGTGAGGCTCATTCGTGTGCCCTTTTTCACTGGTGGCAAAGAAAAACAAGCCTTGCCTTGAGCAATTGACTCCACAACTACGCCATCTGATGAAAATGGCTGCCCATGAGCAAAAAAACATCCTGCAAAATCTCATTTATAACAATGCCGATTTTTCTTGGTGGATCAAAGTTCAAAGAAATGATTCGGAGTTGCGGGGGCTGGCAAAGGCTTTTGCAGTTCCGGCAAGTTGGGTCAGCCCCAAGTTGAAGGTTTCTTTCATCAGTCAATGCGATACCGATCTTCCGGAGTACAGCAATGTCGCTTCCGAGGATACGAAATTGGAAAGCTATCAAAGCCGAATGAAATGGATCGAGTTGGTCGGGAGCCAATTTCATGACTTGATGAGAAGAAAGACCTCGTTCATGGAAGCGGAACTGTCGGCGATGGCAGGCTGGGTCGATACACAAGATTCGGTTGTTTATCTGAAGGAAAGTCGAGCACTCTGATGAATTTTCGAGAATTAAATGGGGTGTTCGCCATTTTTTTGCTTGCCAGTTTTTCTTTTTTGGCGTGGGCTGCCCCAAGCCAAACCCCAGATGCCTTATCGAAAACAGTTATGAATTCCTCGGAAAAACGCAACGTATTCGTAGAGATTGGAGAGCCTCCCGAGGCTTGGGTCAGACGTTATGGGAAAAAGGTTGAAATCAATTCAAAAAATCATGGGTTAAAGTTCTACGGCCTCGATTGGACGGTCAAAAATCCGGGGCAATTGATCGTTCGCAATCGTTTAAGTGAATTTCAATTGGAAGCGGTGTTGGGGGCAATGGGGACTTTCGATGACGAATATCCAGGAGAGGGCTTTTCGAAGATTGTGATTACGACGAACATCTCCCAGAGCGAAACCATCGCTCATGACGAAGCTCGGCAAAAAATATTCGCACTGCTGCAAAAAATCCGAAGTGCAGGATGGACACGCTGGATCTATCCGAGTGACCCTCGATTGAGCGGGGAGGACGCATTTCGTTATCAAATCGCAGAAGACGATACGTTCTACTCATTGGACTCGAATTACCTGCCTCCCTTGGATGTCTGGATGAAGCTTTCAGATCGCTCGCAATGGAAGTTCTTCTTGAATGATGTTGCTATGTCCGTCAGATTCTCTAGAGACCAGGATCGGATGAAGCCGAACCTCCCCGGCGCGTATATTGTTTGGATCGAGCTGATATCGAAGAACGAGATGGAGCGTAGCGAATTTCAAGGTGAGGAGCGTAAAAAATGGAAGGCGCTATATCCTGGGGCAAGAAAAAGACAGCTGTCCATCCGCATCGAGCAGGAAAAAAAACTCCAGATGCAAGGTTATAAAATAGATGTCGAATATAAGAATCCAGATCAATGACATTGCAGAGCCCTTGGGCAGGAGATGGCCCCGTTGACGTGGGATGAACCATTGTGGCAATTGGGACAAACAACATAAGCGCCCAACAATTCATCCTCGACCACGACAAATGGCGCAAAGGCCTCGGCGGCGCGCCCGCGGGCCTGGCCGGCCAAAGCGACGCCAATGCCTATCCCCGGCTGGACTGGAAACGGCGCAATTCGCCGCGTCGTCCTTCTCGGGCAGCAGCTTCACGGACACGGTCTTTAGGCGCGCCGGCTGGACCGCCTGCCAATTCGATGGCTGCAGCTTCACGCGCTGCAACGTCGAGCACATCGCTATGGCGGATTGCGTGTTCACGCGCTGTGCCTTCGACCAGGCGCAGTTCAGCCAAAGCTCCCTTCGCGGTTGCCGCTTTGTCCAGTGCACGTGGAACGGCATGAACTTCGACGGCAGCGACTGGAGCCATGTGAAGGTGCTGCAGTGCAAGGGAACGAACGTACGCAAGGAACCTGCGCGGCGAGCAGGTCGACTTGACTGACAGCTATTTCGAGCAGGTCGAATTCGAGGGTGCGCAGCTCAACAACACCCTGTGAGGCCGCGAGGTGCGAACTTGCGCCCCCTCGGGTTTTCGATAACTAAAACCACTTGATTTAGTCGCTTCGCTCGCCGATAGTCTCCCTGCGTCCGGCCGCCGCGCTCCTTCCACACAGGGGCCGCTGCCGGTTATCCAGCCCCGCGGGCGCTTGCCGCCCGCCAACGAACGTACGGAGACAAACCATGTTCAGCTCCCGCTCCATCCTGGCCATGGCGGCCATGTCCCTGGCCGCATCGTCTGCCGCCTTCGCCGCCGACCAGCCCGTCATCGGCCTGGTCACCAAGACCGAAACCAATCCCTTTTTCGTCAAGATGAAGGAGGGCGCGCAGGAAGAGGCCAAGAAGCTCGGCGCCAAGCTGCTCTCGGGCTCGGGCAAGGCCGACGGCGACAACGCGGGCCAGATCACTGCGATGGAAAACATGATCGCCGCGGGCGCCAAGACCATCCTCATCACGCCGAGCGACGCCAAGGCCATCGTGCCGGCGATCAAGAAGGCGCGCGACAAGGGCGTGATGGTGATCGCGCTCGACAGCCCGGCCGATCCGCCGGATGCGACCGATGCGCTCTTTGCCACCAACAACTACACGGCCGGCGTGCTGATCGGCGAATATGCCAAGGCCGCGATGGCCGGCAAGACGCCGAAGATCGTCGCGCTCGACCTGCTGCCGGGCCACCCGGTGGGCGCGCAGCGGCACAACGGCTTCATGAAGGGCTTCGGCCTGCCGGCCAACGACGCCAAGTCGAACGAGCTGTCGAAGGCGCCCGAGATCGTCTGCATGGCCGACAGCTTCGGCGACCAGGCCAAGGCGCAGACGGCGATGGAAAACTGCCTGCAGAAGGCGCCCGAGGTGAACCTGGTCTACACCATCAACGAACCCGCTGCGGCCGGTGCCTACAACGCACTCAAGCGTGCGGGCAAGGAGAAGGGCGTGCTGATCGTCTCGGTGGACGGCGGCTGCCAGGGCATCAAGGACACCAGCGCCGGCATCATCGCCGCCACCTCGCAGCAGTACCCGCTCAAGATGGCCGCGATGGGCGTGGCGGCGGGCGTGGAGTTTGCCAAGACGGGCAAGAAGGCCTCGGGCTACGTCGACACGGGCGTGACCCTGATCGCGGGCAAGAGCGTGGCCGGCGTCGACAGCAAGGACACCAAGACCGGCGCCGAGCTGTGCTGGGGCAAGAAGTAAGCATCGGAGCGCTTTGATGGCGAAATCTCCAACGCACCACATTCCGTGGGGCGCCCTGGGGCCGTGGCTGGCCCTGCTTGGCGCATGCATCTTCTTTGCGACCCAGTCCGACCGTTTTCTCACGGGGGACAACCTCTCGCTGATCCTGCAGCAGGTGATGGTGGTCGGCGTGATCGCCATCGGCCAGACGCTGATCATTCTCACGGCGGGCATCGACCTGTCGTGCGGCATGGTGATGGCGCTGGGCAGCATCATCATGAGCAAGTTCGCGACCGAGCTCGGGCTGCCGGTGCCGGTGGCCATTCTGTGCGGCGTGGGCGTGACGACGCTGTTCGGGCTGGTCAACGGCCTGCTGGTCACGCGCATCAAGCTGCCGCCCTTCATCGTGACCCTGGGCACGCTGAACATCGCGTTCGCGATCACGCAGCTGTATTCGTCATCCCAGACCATCACCGACCTGCCCGCCGGCCTCACGGGGCTGGGCACCACCTTCGCCGTCGGCGGCGCCGCGGTGGCCTGGGGCGCGGTGCTGATGCTGGTGCTCTACGCGCTCGCCTGGTTCGTGTTGCGCGAGACGGCCGCGGGGCGGCACATCTACGCGGTGGGCAACAACGCCGAGGCCACGCGGCTGGTCGGCATTCCGACGCAGCGCGTGCTGCTGGGCGTTTACGTGGCGGCGGGCGCGCTGTACGGCATCGCCTCGCTGCTGTCGGTGGCGCGCACCGGCGTGGGCGATCCGAATGCGGGGCAGACCGAGAACCTCGACGCCATCACGGCCGTGGTGCTCGGCGGCACCAGCCTGTTCGGCGGCCGCGGCGTGGTGCTGGGCTCGCTGATCGGCGTGCTGATCGTGGGTGTGTTCCGCAACGGGCTCACGCTGATGGGCGTGTCCTCGATCTACCAGGTGCTGGTGACGGGCGTGCTGGTGATTCTGGCGGTGGCGGCAGACCAGCTGTCGCGCCGGGGAGCACGTTGATGAATACCGTGGCAAACCCCAAGATCGTGATGCAGGCCCGTGGCCTGGTGAAGCGCTACGGCCAGGTCACGGCGCTCGATGGTGTCGACTTCGAACTGCGCGAAGGAGAAATCCTCGCGGTGATCGGCGACAACGGCGCGGGCAAGTCGTCGCTGATCAAGGCGCTGTCGGGCGCCATCGTGCCGGACGAGGGCGAGATCCTGCTCGACGGCGCGCCGGTGCACTTTCGCAACCCGCTCGATGCGCGGCGTGCAGGCATCGAGACGGTCTACCAGGACCTGGCGGTGGCGCCCGCCATGACCATCTACGAGAACCTCTTTCTCGGCCGCGAGCTGCGCCGCCCCGGCTTCCTGGGCAACATGCTGCGCATGCTCGACAAGAAGAAGATGCTGCACGAAAGCGCGGCCCGCATGGCGGACCTGAAGGTCGGCATCCAGTCGATGACGCAGGCAGTCGAAACGCTCTCGGGCGGCCAGCGCCAGTGCGTGGCGGTGGCGCGCAGCGCGGCCTTCGCGCGGCACGTGGTCATCATGGACGAGCCCACCGCGGCACTTGGCGTGAAGGAGGGCAACATGGTGCTCGAGCTGATCCGCCGCGTGCGCGACCGCGGCCTGCCGGTGGTGCTCATCAGCCACAACATGCCGCACGTGTTCGAGGTGGCCGACCGCATCCACGTGGCGCGCCTGGGCAAGCGCGCGGCGGTGCTCAACCCGAAGAACATCAGCATGAGCGACACGGTGGCCGTGATGACCGGTGCCATGACCGCCGACCAGCTGCCCGCGGAGGCGCATGCCTGATGCAGAAGCCCCTGCGCGCTCGCCCGACCTGCTGCGGCCTCGCGGGTCCAACCAGGTCGGCATGCGCCAGTTCAACGAGCGCACCGTGCTGCAGGCGCTGCGCGTTCACACCAGCCTGCCCAAGGCCGACCTCGCGCGGCTCACGGGGCTGAGCGCGCAGACCATCGGGCTCATCACCGCGCGGCTCGAGGAAGACGGGCTCATCATCAAGCAGGGCCGCGTGCGCGGCCGCATCGGGCAGCCTTCGGTGCCGCTCGCGCTCAACCCCGACGGGGCCTTTGCCATCGGCATCAAGGTGGGCCGGCGCGGCGCCGAATGGCTCTTGATCGACTTCACCGCGAAGGTGCGCGAGCGGCATGCGATCAGCTACGACTTTCCCGATGCGGACGAACTGCTGCCTGCCATCGCGCAGCACATCCACCGGCTGCGCGAGGGCCTCGGGCCGCTGGCGGTGCGCAACGTGGGTGCGGGGCTGGCCGCGCCGTTCCAGCTCGGAGGCTGGCATCGCACGCTCGGGCTGTCGAAGGCGCAGGCCGACCTCTGGAACCAGATGGACCTGGCGGCCGAGGTGCGCGCGCGCACCGAGCTGCCCGTGAGCTTTGCGCGCGACACGGTGGCAGCCTGCGTGGCCGAGCTGGTGGGCGGGCGCGGCCATGACCTGAAGAGCTTTCTCTACATCTTCGTCGACACCTTCGTGGGCGGCGGGCTGGTCATCAACTCGCACCTGCACACCGGCGCGCACGGCAACGCGGGCGCGCTGGCTTCGCTGCCGATGCAGCCGGCGCAGGCTGGTGCGGGCGGGGCGCTGCCGCCGCAGGTGATGGCCGAGGCCTCGCTGTGGGAACTGGAACAGCGGCTGCAGGCCCAGGGCCTGGATACCACCGCGGCCTACGACGACCGCGCGCTGCAGGCGCCCTTTGCCGCAGCCACGCAGGCCTGGCTCGGCTCCGCATCGCTGGCGCTCGCGCATGCCATCGTGAGCAGCACGGCGGTGCTCGACCTGGCGGACGTGGTGATGGACGGCTCGATGTCGCGCTCGCTGCTGCAAGCCCTGCTCGAGCAGACCCGTGCAGCGCTGGCCCGGTGCAACTGGGAGGGCTTGTGGGCGCCGCAGCTGCATGGGGGCCGGGTGGGTGCACAGGCGTGTGCGCTGGGCGGCGCGATGCTGCCGCTGCACGCCAATTTCGCGCCCGATCATGATGTGTTCCTGAAGGCGGCCTGAGGCGCGGCTCCGGTCCGGTTCTGAACCACGCCGCCTATAGCCGCGCCGCTGCCACGTGCAGGTTGCGTGGCAGTCGCAGCGTGCTTGCGCGTGCGCTTTCGGGGCAGGGCCCATCGGAATAGAGGGCATCGCCCTCGGGCATGACACACTTTTGCACTTCGACGAAGGCGGGCGGCTCTGCTGGAGCGACCGCCGGGCTTTCGATGACGGCGTTCACGAGCGGCGCGCGAAAGGGCACCGGCGGGGCAGGCGCTTCCCTGGCTGGCACCGGGGGCTCGACATGGGCCGGCATGGTCGCTGCCGGCAAGGCCGGTGCGCGCGCGGTGCTTTCGTGCACCAGGTCTTTCAAGGCCACATAGAAAAGGGATGTCGCCAGCAGCGCCACGGCCAGGCAGGGCGCCCAGTACCGTTGCGAGCCGGATCGGCGCGCAGCATCCGGGTGCCTGGACGGGTCGATCGTGTGTTCCGGGCTCATGGCTGAAGCTCCTTGGTTGTTTTCAGCCGTTCTTACCGGCGCCCGTCTGGCGCTGCTGTAGGCCTGCGCCACGTGGCGCTACGGAATCCGCCGCGTCGATGCCGTGGAAAGGACCGCTGCGGGGCCTCGCCCACCCGGGTTCTTCAGGGCTTCCAGCGCCGCAGGCCCAGTTCTTCGGCGAGCTGCCGGTAGGCCTGGATGCGGGCCTGCACGTAGTCGTCGAGCGCGGCGCCGGTCAGCGCGAAGGGGTAGAGGCCATGCCGTTCGCGCAGCGCCGCATAGCCGGGTGCGGCCGTGGCTTCGACGAATGCCGCAGTCCATGCGCGCACCGCGGCATCGGGAACGTTCGCGCTGAGGTACAGGCCGCGCACGGTCGGCCAGACGATGTCCACGCCTTGCTCTCGCGCGGTCGGCACACCGTCGAGTGCACCGCCCAGCCGCGCCTGCGAGAGCACGGCCAGCAGCCGCACCGCCGCACCGCCCGCGATGGCCTGCAGCGCCTCGGCGGCGTCGCCGGGGAACGCATCGACGTGCCTGCCCTGCAGCGCGCCCAGCGCGTCGCCGCCGCCTTCGAAGGACACGAAGCGCATGGCGCGGTGGTCGCGGCCGGCGGCGCGCGCCAGCAGCGCGGCCTTCACCCAATCCTGGCTGCCGACCGTACCGCCCGCGCCAAAGGCCACGCGCGAGGGGTCCTGGCGCAGCGCGGCCACCAGGTCCTGCAATTGCCTGTAGGGCGAGTCGCGGTGCACGGCGATCACGCCGTAGTCGGTGCCGAGCGCGGCAATCCAGCGCACGGCCGCGGGCGCATGCGGACCGAAGCGGCCCTGCGCGAGGTTGAGCAGCGAGCCGCTGGAGAACGCCACCAGCGTGCCAGGCCCGCCGAGCCGGCCGGTGGCGATGCGGTCGAAGGCCACCGCGCCGATGCCGCCCGGCAGGTAGCGCAGGCCGAGCGGCGGCCGCACGGGGCGCACGGCCTGCAGCGCATCGCGCGCCAGCGCGCAGGTCAGGTCGAAGCCGCCGCCGGCCTTGGCGGGGATCACGCATTCGGCCGCGGCCAACGACGGATCGGTGGTGCTCTGCGCCATGGCCGTGCGCGCGATGCCGGGCATCAGCAGTGCAGACAGCGCGCTGAGCGCATGGCGGCGGGTGGCGAAAGGAATCGGCATGGGAGCGTTGGGCGGCGCGACGTCCCGGCTAGCTGGCCGCCGGACGGGGCCACCAGATGATCGCATGCAGCCCCGTGCCGGACTCGCGTGCCTCGAGCCGCAGCTCCCCGCGGTGCCGCTGCGCGATGGAGCGCGCGATGGCCAGGCCGAGCCCGAAGCCGCCCTTGCCCGCGCGCGCCCCGCGGCGAAAGCGCTGGCCCAGCGCGGTGCGCTCCTCATTGCTCAGGCCGGGGCCGTCGTCCTCGACGTTGAGGCTCCAGCCCGCCGCATCGCCCGCCGCGAAGAGGGTGATCGTGCCTTCGGCCGGCGTGTAGGCGATGGCGTTCGCCACGAGGTTGCTCAATGCTTCGCGCAGCAGTGCCCGGTCGGCCACCGCGAAGAACTCGGGCGCGGGCGCATGGATGCCCAGGTCGATGCGCTTGGCGCGCGCGAGCGGCAGCAGGTCGACGGCCACTTCGCGCAGCAGCGCCGCCAGGTCGAACTCGGCGGGCTCCACCGCCACCGTGTCGCTGCGGCCCAGCGCCAGCAGCTGCTGCGCGCTGCGCGTCGCGCGGCCGATCTCGGTGCCGAGCGCGTCGAGGGCGGCCTGCACCTGCGTCGGGTCGTCCTCGCGCCTGGCGTAGTCGGCCTGCATCTGCAGCGTGGTGAGGTGCGTGCGCAGCTGGTGGGACGCATCGTCGAGAAACTGGCGCTGCTGCGCCGCCAGTTCCTGCGTGCGCGACATCTGCTGGTTGACCGCCGCCACCAGCGGCCGGACTTCCGCGGGCAGGTCGGCGTCCGCGATGCGGGTCAGGTCGTCGGGCGCGCGGGCCTGCACCTCGCGCGCGAGCCGCGACAGCGGCCGCAGCGCCGCGGCCAGCGCCAACGAGGTGCTGCACAGCAGCAGCGCGAGCACCAGTCCGTCGCGCAGTGCGGCGCTTCGGACAAAGCGCGCGCTGAATTCCTGCCGCGAGCGCGTGCTCTCGCCCACCTGGATCAGCACGCTGCGCCCGGTGCTGCCGGCCGGCGTGCGGTCGAGGTCGCGCCGGTAGGCCGCAAGCCGCACGGACTCGCCGAAATAGCTTGCGTCGTAGAAGGCCGGCACGCCCGTGCGCAGCTCGGCGGGCGGCGCGGGCAGGTCGGCGCTGCCGAGTTCGACCAGGCCGTCGGAGGTCGCCACGCGAAAGAACACCTGGCCGCTGGCCGTGAGCTCGAAGAACTCGAACATCGTGTAGGGCAGTTCGACCGAGAGGCCGCCCGAGGCGGTGGAGATGTTCGCGTCGATCGACTTGAGCGCGCCGAGCAGCGAGCGGTCGTAGGCCGCGTTGGCGGCGGCCAGCGCGTCGTGCCGCGTCATCCACAGCTCGATGCCGGTCACCAGCAGCAGGGCGGGGAACAGCAGCAGCGCGAGCCGCCGCCACAGGCTCGCGCGCCGCAGGCGCTGTGCGAATGGGCGCAGCGCACTCACTCAGTCGGCTTCCAGCACGTAGCCCAGGCCGCGCAGCGTGACGATGCGTACCCCGCTGCCGTCGAGCCGCTTGCGCAGCCGGTAGACCAGCACTTCGACCGCTTCGAGATGCACCTCATCGTCGTCGGAGAACACGCGCTCGAGGATCTGCTGCTTGGACAGCGGCTCGCCGCTGCGCTGCACCAGCACGCGCAGCACCGCCTGCTCGCGCGGCGACAGTGCCAGCGCTTCGCCGTCCAGCACGAACTGCCGGCGCGCGCCGTCGTACGCGAGCGGCCCGCAGGCCAGGCGCGGATGCTCCACGCCGCGCGCGCGGCGCACCAGCGCATGCAGCCGCGCCTCGAGTTCGGCCAGCGCGAAGGGCTTGGCCAGGAAGTCGTCGGCGCCCGCGTTGAGCGAGGCCACGCGCTCGCTCAGCGAATCACGCGCGGTGAGGATCAGCGCGGGCAGCCGCTGGTCGCGCTCGCGCAGCCGCTGCAGCACTGTGTGGCCGTCCATGCCCGGCAGGCCGAGGTCGAGCACCAGCGCGTCGTGGTCGCGCTGCTGCAGCGCGCGGTCGGCGAGCCGGCCGTCATCCACCCATTCGACCTGGATGCCCGCATGCTCCAGCGCCTTGCACAGCCAGGTGCCCAGGGTGTGTTCGTCTTCGGCCAGCAGGATGCGCATGGCGCGATGCTAGAGGCTGGAGCGCTCAATCAGGCTTGATGTTTGCCCTTGCGATGACCTTCTGCCAACGGGCTTGTTCCGCCGCGATGAACTGTGCGAACTGCTCGGGCGTGCCGCCGACGGCCTCGGCCGCATCGGCCGTGAGCCGCTGCATCGAATCCGGCGACTTCACGGCCTTCATCGTTTCGGCTGAGAGCCTGGCCAGGTTCGCGGGCTCCATGTTGGCCGGCGCGAGCATGCCGTACCACTGCGTCATCTCGAAGCCCGGAAAGCCCTGCTCGGCCACCGTGGCCACGTCGGGCAGCTGCGCGAGGCGCTTGGCCGAGCCGGTGGCGATGCAGCGCACCTTGCCTGCCTTGATGAATGGAATGATGGCCGCGGCGCCGATGGCCGATGCGTCCAGGCGGCCCGAGAGCAGGTCGGTCACCATCGGCCCGGTGCCGCGGTAGGGCACGTGCAGCATGAACACGTCGGCGGTCATCTTCAGGTATTCGAAGGCCAGGTGGCCCGCGCTGCCGTTGCCTGCGGAGCCGTAGCTGAGCTTGCCGGGCTTGGACTTGGCGTAGGCGATGAATTCCTTCAGGTTCCTGGCGGGCACGTCGGGGTGCACCACGTAGAGGCTGGGCACCTTGGCCAGCAAGCTCACGGGCTTGAAGTCCTTGTTCGCGTCGTAGGGCAGCTTGGCGAAGATGAACGGGTTGACCGCCAGCGTGCCGATGTGGCCGAGGATGATCGTGTGCTGGTCGGTGCTGCGCGCCACCTCGCTCATCGCGATGTTGCCGGCCGCGCCGGGCTTGTTGTCGACGAAGACGCTCTGGCCTAGCGTGCGCGAGAGTTCGGCGGCGGTGGAGCGCGCCACGATCTCCGAGCTGCCGCCCGGCGCGAAGGGCACGACGAAGCGCACCGACTTGCTGGGCCAGCCGGCCTGCGCCGAGGCCAGCGAAGGCAGCAGGCCGCCCAGGGCCAGGGCGCCGCCGCCCTGCAGCCACTGGCGGCGCGTGGGCTGCGGGTCGTTCGGGAAGTCATTGGACATGATGCTTGTCTCCATCGCTCGTGTAAAAGAAAGCCCGCATCCTGCCGCACGGATGCTGTCGGAAAGCTGTCGGTCAGATCAGGTTGCGCATGGCCTGCGCGGTTTCGCGCAAGACCGGCAGCACGCGGGCGACCGCGTCCTCGGAGCTTTCGTGGCCCATCGGCATGGTGATGTTGAGCGCGCCCACCAGCGTGCCGTGCCGGTCGCGCAGCGGCACCGCAATGCCGCGCGAATTGAGGTCCAGCTGCTGCTCCGACAGCGCCCAGCCCTGGGCCCGGATGCGCGCGAGCTCCAGCTTCATGCGCTCCTTGCTTGCGATGGTGTGCGAGGTGAACACCTGCAGCTGCCGCGTGGCGAGCCAGCCGGCCAGCTCGGCGTCGCTGCGCAGCGCGAGCATCAGCATGCCTGCGGCCGTGACCTGCGCCGGCACCCGCGCGCCCAGCACGTAGCCCGTGCTCATGCTGCGGTTGGGCCCGTTGCGCGCGATGTAGACCACCTCGTCGCCGTCCATCACGCTGAGGTAGGCGATCTCGCTGGTGCCCGCGGCCACGCGCTGCAGGAAGGGCTGGACGATGCGCGGCAGCCGCGCCGAGTCGAGGTACGACTGCCCGAGCCGCAGCACGCGCGGCGTGAGCCAGAACAGCTTGCCGTCGCTCGCCACGTAGCCCATGTGCTGCAGCGTCAGCAGATAGCGCCGCGCGGCGGTGCGCGTCATGCCGGTGCGTTCGCCGGCCTGGCTGGCGGTGAGTCGCGGATGGGCGTCGTCGAAGGCTTCGATGATGCTCACGCCGCGTTCCAGCCCGGCGATCCAGTCGCGCTTGTCGAGGCCGGCCGGCGCGGGGGAAAGATCGGTGGCATCGGTGCTCATGGCCCGAAGTGTGCCGTGCGGCGGGCGGTGCGGAGGCCCGGCTGGATAAGGACAAACCCTGTTTATGTACGATCATCGAACGAATAAGGACGATTGTCGATCGATGTGGGCTTGATTTCTGAGCGAAATCCATGGAGAGGTGGCTAAAGTTCGCCTTGGCAATGGTCCTGGAGCGATTGCCGGACAAAAAGAGGCAAAAGATGACCACCTCCATCAGCGGCAGCACCCTGGCGTACCTGATCCCCGGCGACCCCGTGCGCAACGTGCGCCTGCCCCGGATGTTCAACGCTGCCTTCGAGCGCTTTGGCATCGACGCGGTGCTGGTGCCCGTGCAGGTGCCCCTGCGCGATTTCGCGGTGTTCTTCAAGTCGGCCTTCCTCGCGCGCAACGTGCGCGGGATGGTGATTGCACCGCCGCACAAGCCGCTGGCGGTCGACCTGCTCGATGGCTGCGGCCTGTTCGGCCGCGTGGCGGGCTCGGTCAACGTGGTGCGCCGCATCGAGAACAACGAGCTGGAGGGCGACCTGTTCGACGGCGAGGGCCTGCTGGGTGCGCTGGACCACTTCAACATTCCATTCCGCGGCAAGCGGGTGCTGATCCTGGGTGCCGGCGTGAGCGCCGCGGCCATCGGCGTGGCGCTGGCCGAAGGCGGCACGGTCGACGGCGCCGAGCACATCGCGTTCTACGACACCTCGGCCGGCAGGGCCGCCGGCGTGGCGGCCAAGCTCGACGCCTTCTTCGATGCCAACGTGGTGGCGGTCGACCGCAATGCGCCCGAGGGCTACGACCTCGTCATCAACGCCACGCCGCTGGGCCTGGACGAGGCGGACGCGCTGCCCGTCGACGTCGCACGCATGGACGCCCATGCCGCGCTGTTCGACATCCTGCTGCGCAACCAGCCGACGCCGCTGGTGCGCGCCGCGCGCGCGCGCGGCCTCAATGCGCAGGCCGGCTTCGAGATGCTGATCCAGCAGATGCCGCACTACTTCGGCTACTTCGGCCACAAGGATGCGGCCGAAGCGCTGCGCAAGGACGCGGATTTCCTGCGCGAGCTGATCTATCCGGCCGCCATGGCCGCGGAGATTGCAGCCCCCTTGCGCTATCGCTCCGACAACGTCGCCTGAAAACGCGGACCGACCCAGAACAATTTCAACAGGAGGCAAGCAATGACAAGGATCTTCTCGTGGTACTGCCGGGGGCTCGAAGGGCTCATGGCGCTGATGCTGGCCCTCATGGTGGCCATGGTGTTCGGCAACGTCGTGCTGCGCTACGGCTTCAATTCGGGCATCACCGTGTCGGAGGAAGTGTCGCGCTGGCTCTTCGTCTGGATGACCTTTCTGGGCGCCATCGTCGCGGTGCGCGAGCACGGCCACCTGGGCACCGACATGCTGATCTCGAAGCTGCCCACCTGGGGCAAGAAGCTGTGCCTGGTGGTGGCCCACGGGCTGATGCTGTTCGCCTCGTACCTGCTGCTCACGGGCAGCTGGCAGCAGACGCTGATCAACTGGGACGTGAGTGCGCCCACCACCGGCGCCTCGGTCGGCATCTTCTATTTCGTCGGCGTGGTGTTCGGCGTCTCGGCCATCGTGTTCCTGCTGTACGACCTGTGGCTGGCGCTGAGCGGAAAGCTCAGCGACGCCGAACTCGTGATGGTGCACGAGTCGGAAGAGCAGGGCGACATCGACCGCATCAACGCCGAACTGGCGCGCCGCGATGCGGAAGAAGAAGCACGCACCCGCCAGGGCAGCGGTAACGACACGCGAGGCCGCTGACATGACGATCGCCATCTTCCTCGGTGCCCTGCTGGGCGCCATGGCCATCGGCGTGCCGATCGCCTATTCGCTGCTGCTGTGCGGTGTCGCGCTGATGTGGCACCTCGACCTGTTCGATGCGCAGATCCTGGCGCAGAACGTGATCAACGGCGCCGACAGCTTTCCGCTGCTGGCCGTGCCTTTCTTCATGCTGGCCGGCGAGGCCATGAACCAGGGCGGGCTGTCGCGGCGCATCGTGAACCTGGCGCTGGCGGTGGTCGGCCACGTGCGCGGCGGCCTCGGCTACGTCGCGATCGTGGCGGCCTGCATCCTCTCGGCGCTCTCGGGGTCGGCGGTGGCCGACGCGGCCGCGCTGTCGGCGCTGCTGATCCCGATGATGGTGGCCGCCGGCCACGACAAGGCGCGCTCGGGCGGCCTCATCGCGGCCTCGGGCGTGATCGGGCCGATCATCCCGCCCTCGATCGGGTTCGTGATCTTCGGCGTTGCCGCCAACGTGTCGATCTCCAAGCTCTTCCTTGCGGGCATCTTCCCGGGCATCCTGATCGGCGCCTCGCTCTGGTTCACGTGGTGGTGGCTGGTGCGCAAGGAAAAGGTGCTGCCGCCGCCGCGCAAGTCCGGCGCCGAGATGCTCACCGCGCTGCGCGAGGCGACCTGGGCGCTGCTGCTGCCGCTGATCATCCTGGTGGGCCTGCGCTTCGGCATCTTCACGCCCACCGAGGCGGCCGTGGTGGCCGCGGTCTACGCGATCTTCGTGGCCACCGTCGTCTACCGCGAGCTCAAGCCCTCGCAGTTCTATGCCATGTTCGTCTCGGCCGCCAAGACCAGCGCGATCGTGATGTTCCTGGTTGCGGCGGCCATGGTCTCGGCCTGGCTCATCACCGTGGCCGACCTGCCGGCCAAGCTGGTCGCGCTGCTCGAGCCGCTGATCGCGAGCCCGATGCTGCTGATGGTCGTGATCATGGTGCTGGTGATGGCGGTCGGCACCGCAATGGACATGACGCCCACCATCCTGATCCTCACGCCGGTGCTGATGCCGGTCATCAAGGCCGCGGGCATCGATCCGGTCTACTTCGGCGTGCTTTTCATCATCAACAACTCGATCGGCCTCATCACGCCGCCGGTGGGCACGGTGCTCAACGTGGTGGCCGGCGTCGGCCGGATGAAGATGGACGAGGTCACGCGCGGCGTGTGGCCCTTTGCCGTTGCGGAGTTCGGAATGATGTTCCTGATGGTCATGTTCCCCCAACTCGTCATCTGGCCGGCCCGGCTGCTGAGCGGCTGACGTCCACCCTTTCTTTTTTCCCAGATCAACCCAAGGAGACTTTCACATGAACAGCTTTTTCAAGCGCACGCTGGTCGCCGTCGTCACGCTCGCGGCCATGGGCGGCGCCGCGGCCCAGGTGAAGGAACGCACGCTCAAGTTCGCGTTCCAGAACCAGACCGGCCATCCGCAGGCGCAGGGTGCGCAGAAGTTCGCAGACCTCGTCGCCGAGAAGTCGGGCAAGAAGATCACCGTCAAGCTGTTCCCGGGCGGCACGCTCGGCGGCGACCTGCAGACGGTTTCCGCGCTGCAGGGCGGCACCGTGGAGATGACGGTGCTCAATGCCGGCATCCTGACGGCGCAGGTCAAGGAGTTTGCGGCCTACGACTTCCCGTTCCTGTTCAACAACGCGCAGGAAGCCGATGCCGTGACCGATGGCCCCTTCGGCCAGAAGCTGCTCGCCAAGCTCGACGAGAAGAACCTGCACGGCCTGGGCTACTGGGACCTTGGCTTTCGCAACCTGACCAACAGCAAGCGCCCGATCGCCAAGGCCGACGACATCGCGGGCCTGAAGATCCGCGTGATCCAGTCGCCGATCTACATCGACCTGTTCAACACGCTGGGCGCCAATGCCACGCCGATGCCCTTCCCGGAGCTGTACTCGGCGCTGGACCAGAAGGCGGTGGACGGCCAGGAGAATCCCAACACCGTGATCGCGTCGTCGAAGTTCGCCGAAGTGCAAAAGCACATCACGCAGACGCGCCACATCTACAACCCGCAGGCGCTGATCATCAGCAAGAAGGCCTGGGACGGCATGAGCGCCGAGGAGAAGAAGATCATCGGCGAGGCCGCCGCCGAAGCCACCAAGTTCCAGCGCCAGGCGTCCCGCGACGCGGCCGACACCGCGCTCGACACGCTCAAGAAGGCCGGCATGACCGTGACCGAACTCCCGCCCGCCGAGATGGCCAAGCTGCGCGACAAGGTCAAGCCGGTGATCGACAAGTACACGGCCACCGTAGGCGAGGCGACCGTCAAGGAACTGATGGCGGAGATCGCCAAGGTTCGCAAGTAAGGACGGCTGACCGACATGATTTCCGGCAAGACCACACTCGTCGCGCACCTGGGCTTTCCCACCGAAAGCTTCAAGGCGCCGATGATCTACAACCCCTGGTTCGAGAAGCAGGGCATCGACGCCGTCGTGGTGCCGATGGGCGTGAAGCCCGAGGACTATCCGGCTGCCTTCGCCGCGCTCTTCCGGCTCACCAACATCCGGGGCGCGCTGGTGACCATGCCGCACAAGATCACGACCATGGGCCTGGTCGACGAGGTCACGCCAACGGCAAAGATCGCGGGCGCCTGCAACGCCGTGCTCAAGCGCGCCGACGGCACGCTGGTGGGCGACCAGTTCGACGGCGCAGGCTTCGTGCGCGGCGTGCTGCGCAAGGGCTGCGCGCTCGAGGGCGCACGCGTGCTGGTCTCCGGCAGCGGCGGCGTGGGCTCGGCAATCGCGGCCTCGCTGGCAGCGGCCGGCGTGGCGCAGATCGCGCTCTTCGATGCCCACGCACCGTCGGCCGAGGCGCTCGCCGGGCGCCTGCGCACGCACTATCCGGCGCTGGCCGTGTCCACCGGCTCGAACGATCCGGCCGGCTTCGACCTCATCGTCAATGCCACGCCGCTGGGCATGAAGGAAGGCGATCCGCTGCCTTTCGATGTGGACCGCATCGCGGCCTCGACCTTCGTCGGCGAAGTGGTCATGAAGTCGGAATACACGCCGCTGCTGCGTGCCGCCCGGGACAAGGGCTGTGCCGTGCAGGTGGGCACCGACATGCTGTTCGAGATGATTCCCGCGTACCTCGAGTTCTTCGGCTTCGGTACGGCCACGGCCGATGCGCTGCGTGCCGAGGCGAAGATCAGCTACTGAGCAGTGTGCAACGCCGGCCCTGCGCCGTGCGGCGCGAGGGAAGACGCGGTGTAATGCTGTTGCGATCACTCGTTTTTTTTGACGCAAGAAGACATTCACCATGAGTATTTTCGAAGGCTTCCTTTCCACGTCCGAGACGCTTTCCGCCTTCAGCGACCACAATTTCGTCGGCGCGATGCTTCGCTTCGAGGCCGCACTGACCCGCGCGCAGGCCGCGCTCGGGCTGGTGCCGGAGGCGGCCGCGCATTCGATCGTCGGCAGCTGCAAGGTCGAACTGTTCGACGTGGCCAAGATCGTGCGCGACAGCGGCCGCGCGGGCAGCGTCGCGATTCCGCTGGTCAAGGCCTTGAAGGAGGCCGTGGGCCTGTTCAATCCGGCTGCCGTGCCCTTCGTGCATTTCGGCAGCACCAGCCAGGACGTGATCGACACCGCGATGGCGCTGGTCACGCGCGAAGGCATCGCGCTGATCGAAGCCGATGTCGACCGCGCCATCGAGGCGCTGCTGCAGCACGCGACGCAGCATGCGGCCACGCCGATCCTGGCACGCACGCTGATGCAGCCCGCGTCGGTCACGAGCTTCGGCCTCAAGTGCGCCGGCTGGGCCGCGCCGCTGGTGCGCAGCCGCGCCCGCCTGCGCGAGGCCGCACGCCACGCGCTGAGCGTGCAGCTCGGCGGTGCCGTCGGCACGCTCTCGCAGATGAAGGGGCAGGGCCCGGCCGTCGTGCAGCGCGTGGCCGATGAGCTCGGCCTCGGCAATGCCGGCGCCACCTGGCACACGCAGCGCGACGAATGGGTCGCGCTCGGCTGCGAGCTGGGGCTGCTCACGGGCAGCCTCGGCAAGATCGCGCGCGACATCGCGCTCATGGGCCAGTACGAGGTCGGCGAGGTGGCCGAGCCCACCGAGCCGGGCCGCGGCGGCTCCTCGGCCATGCCGCACAAGCGCAACCCGGTGGCGGCGATGGTCGCGCTGGCCGCGGCCCAGCGCGCGCCGCAGCGCGTGGCCGCGCTGTTGGCGGCCATGCCGCAGGAACACGAGCGCGCGCTCGGCGGCTGGCAGGCCGAGCTGGCCGAATGGCCGCAGCTGCTGATGTCGGCGCACGGCAGCGCGCGTGCGCTGGCCAGTGCGCTGCCCGGCCTGCAGATCGACGCGGCGCGCATGCGTGCCAACATCGACACCCTGCGCTCGGAGCTGCCGCGCGAGGCCGCGGACGAATGGTTCGACCCCGCGCTGGCCGGGCCCGCAGGCGAAACCGCGCTGCGGCAAGTCGCGGCACTGCGCGCCCAACTGATTGCGAAAGACACCCCCTGATGACCGACGAAGCAAGCACGACCACACCTCCCAACGACTACGAAGCCGGCCTCGTCAACCGCCGCCGCGTGCTCGGCGACGCCTGGGTCGACAAGTCGCTCGCCAACCGCAACGCGTTCAACGCCGAGTTTCAGGAGCTCATCACGCGCCATGCCTGGAACGACATCTGGGGCCGGCCCGCGCTGGGCGACAAGACGCGCCGCTACATGGTGCTGTCGATGATGCTGGGCATCCACGCCTATGAAGAATTCGCGATGCACGTGCGCGCGGCGCTCGACGGCCCGCCCGAGTCGCGCCTCACGCCCGAGGACATCAAGGAAGTCATCATGATGGCGGCCATCTACTGCGGCGTTCCGGTGGCGAACCACGCCTTCGGCATCGCGACCGGCATCCTGCGCGAGAAGGGCTTGCTGGCCGCGGCCCCGCAGTGAGCGGGCCGCCCACCCGCAAGGACCGGTTCGAGCCCGGTTTCGGCCTGCTGCTGCCGCTGCTGCTGGCGGCGCAGCCCGTGGCCACCGACAGCTACCTGCCCGCGCTGCCCGCTATTGCCAGGGAGCTGGGCTCGGCCAGCACCAGCCTCACGCTGTTCGTGCTGGCCTTCGGCTTTGCGCAGTTGCTGTGCGGCCCGCTGGCCGACCGCTTCGGCCGCCGGCCGGTGCTGCTGGCGGGGCTTGGCTGCTACGCGGCCGCGGCGCTGGGCGGCGCCTTCGCCGGCAGCGTGGCGGTGCTCGCGGGCTGGCGCACGCTGCAGGGCTTTTCGATGGCGGCCATCCTGGTGTGCGCGCGCGCCGCGGTGCGCGACCTCTACCCCGCGCACGAGGGCCCGCACGTGATGGCGCGCGGGCTCACGGGCCTGGGCGTGGTGGGGCTGCTGGCGCCGCTCGTGGGCGCATGGCTGGTGCAGGGCGCCGGCTGGCGCTGGGTGATGGCCTCGATGGCGCTCTACGCGCTGGTGCTGCTGGCGCTCTGCTGGCGTTCGTTCGCGGAGACGCGGCGGCCGCTGGCGGGCGAGCCCTCGGCGCCGCGCGGCAGCACCCGCGCCGTGTTCGCGAGCCGCAGCTTCCGGGCCTGGGCCTCGGTGGCTGCAACCACCTATGGCGGCCTTTTCTGCTTCCTGCTGCTGTCGCCGATGGTCTACATCGGCTACCTGGGCTGGTCGCCCGCGATGTACGGCTGGATCCCGGCCGGCGGCTCGCTGGTCTACATCTTCAGCACCACCCTGTGCCGGCGGCTGCTGCGCAGGTACGGCCCGGTGGGTACCGTGCAACTGGGCGCCACGCTGAGCATGGCCGGCGCCGCGGTCCAGGCGCTGGGCTGCTGGCTCGCGCCGCACAGCGCGCTGCCGCTGCTCGCGGGCCACGCGGTGTATTGCCTGGGCCACGGCATCCACCAGCCCTGCGGCCAGGCCGGCGCCGTGGGCGACCTGCCGCACCTCGCGGGGCGGGCCGTGTCGTGGTCCGGTTTCGGCATGATGATGGTGGCGTTCAGCGTCGGGCAGCTGGCCGCGCAGTTCGTCGACACCGATTTTTCGAACGGCGCCTGGCCGATGGTCGTTCCGATGCTGCTCGCAGGCTGCGGGTTGCTGGCCATCGCGTTCCTCTGGCTGCCGCGCCTGCAACATCCGATCAAGGAAAAGGAATCACCATGACCCGTTTGAATGTCGTCCGCGAAGGCAGCGGTCCTTTCGTCGTGCTGAGCCATGCGCTGGGCTGCGACCTGCACATGTGGGACGGCGTGGCCGAGCAGCTTGCGCGCGCCCACACCGTGATCCGCTACGACCACCGCAACCATGGCGGCTCGCAGGTGGTGCCGGGCGCGCTGCGCGTGGAGACGCTGGCGCAGGACGCGGCCGAGCTCATCCAGCGCGAGGCGGGCGGGGAGCCGGTGCACTTCGTCGGCCTGTCCATGGGCGGCATGACCGCGCAGGCGCTGGCGGTGCGCCATCCCGAGCTGCTGCGCAGCGTGGTGATCGCGAATTCGTCGGCCCACTACCCTGACCAGTCGCCGTGGCGCGCGCGCGCCGAGACGGTGGCCGCCAAGGGCGTGGCCGCCATTGCACCAGGCGCGGTGGCGCGCTGGCTCACGCACGGCTACGTCACCACGCAGGAGGGCAAGGCCGCGGCCGAGGCGCTGCACGACGTGCTGGTGCGCACCGACGCGCAGGGCTACATCGAAAGCTGCAACGCGGTGGCGGCGATCGATTTCCGCGACAGCAATCGCCGCATCGCCGTGCCCACGCTGGTGATCGCGGGGCTGCAGGACGAGGCCACGCCGCAGGTGATGTCCGAGGCCATCGCGGCCGCCATTCCCGGCGCGCGCCTGGCCACCATCGACGCGGCGCATCTGAGCGCGGTGGAGCGGCCGGTCGAGTTCACGCAGCTGCTGATCGATTACTGGCGCAGCCTTTGAGAAACGCGGCCTCCACGCCATGGGTCGGGCCTAGGTCTAACCCCTAATCCGTGCGAACAATGCACGCATGCGTTCGATGATCGAACGCTGGGTGCATGTGGAGCGTTGTGGGCGGCGGTGGGTGTTCCTACAGTCACCCTCATGCATCGCTCCATTGCCACCGTCTCCCTCAGCGGCACGCTTCGCCAGAAGCTCGAAGCCGTTTCGGCCGCGGGCTTCGACGGCATCGAGCTGTTCGAGGCCGACTTCGTCAACTTCAAGGGCAGCGCCGCCGAACTGCGCCGCATCGCCTCGGACCTCGGCCTCTCGATCGACCTGTACCAGCCCTTCCGCGATTTCGAGGGCATGCCCGAGGCCCAGTTCCGCCGCAGCCTGGAGCGCGCCGAGCGCAAGTTCGACCTGATGGAGGCCATGGGAGCGCCGCTGATGCTGTGCTGCTCCAACACCTCGCCGCTCTCGGTGAACGACCCCGCGCTGGCCGCCGCGCAGCTGCACGAACTCGCGGAGCGTGCCGCGCGCCGCAATCTGCGCGTGGGCTTCGAGGCGCTGGCCTGGGGCCGCCACACCTCGTTGTACGGCCAGGCCTGGAACATCGTGAAGCAGGTCGACCACCCGCAGCTCGGCCTGATTCTCGACAGCTTCCACACGCTGTCGCTGAAGGACGATGCCACGGGCATCGCCGCCATTCCGGGCGACAAGATCTTCTTCCTGCAGATGGCCGACGCGCCGCTGCTGTCGATGGACGTGCTGCAATGGGCGCGCCACCACCGCTCGTTCCCGGGGCAGGGCGATTTCGACGTGATCGGCTTCTTCGAGCAGGTGCTGCGCGCGGGCTACACCGGCCCGCTGTCTCTCGAGATCTTCAACGACCTGTTCCGCGAAACGCCCAACCGCCGCACCGCGGTGGACGCGATGCGCTCGCTGCTGTACCTCGAAAGCGAGGCGCGGCAACGGTTGGCTCCGGCGGCCGATGCGCAGGCGCCCGCGCAGCCGGTCGCGGTCGAGCTGTTCAGCCCGCCGCCCGTGCCGGCGCTCTCGGGCCTGTCGTTCATCGAGTTCGCGGCCGATGAGGCCTCGGCCGGCACGCTCGGCGCGTTCCTGGAGCAGATCGGCTTCCGCCGCGTCGGCCGGCACCGCTCGAAGGCCGTGGTGCTGTACCGCCAGGGCGAAATCAACCTGATCGTCAACGCGCAGCCGGATTCGTTCGCACGCAGCCGCTTCGAGGCGCACGGCACCTCGGTGTGCGCGCTGGGGGTGCGCTGCGCCGATCCGCAGGCCGCCGTCGAGCGCGCCACGGCCATGTGCTCGCAGCGCCACGACAGCCCGGTCGGACCGAACGAATTGCGCGTGCCGGCCATCGTGGCGCCGGGCGGCAACCTGATCCATTTCGTGCCCGAGGCCCTGGGAACCAATGGGCTGTACGAGGCCGACTTCATCCTCGAGGAAGACGCGGCGGCCGATGCCGGCGGCGCCGGCCTCGCGCAGGTCGACCACGTGGCGCTGGGCCTGGCGCTCGACCAGCTCGACACCTGGGTGCTGTTCACGCGTGCCGTGCTGGGACTGGAGCCCGGCGAAAGCCTGGAGCTGGCCGACCCTTTCGGCCTGATCCGCAGCCGCGGCGTGGCCAATGCCGACCGCAGCGTGCGGCTGGTGCTCAACGTGTCGCTGAGCCAGCGCACCCGCACCGCGCGCACGCTGAGCCTGACCGGCGGCGGCGCGGTGCACCACATCGCGCTGCGCTGCGACGACATCTTCGAGAGCGTGGAGCGGCTGCGCGCGAGCGGCACGCGCTTCGTGCCGATTTCGGACAACTACTACGACGACCTGGCCACGCGCGTCGACCTCGACCCGGCGTTGCTCGCACGCCTGCGCGCGGCGGGCGTGCTGTTCGACCGTTCGCCCGCGGGCGACTACCTGCACATCTACACCGAGAACATCGAAGGCGGGCTCTTCTTCGAACTGGCACAGCGCACCGCGGGCTACGACGCCTACGGCGCGCTCAACGCACCGGCGCGCATGGCATCGCAGGCGCAGCAATAAAGATTCTTTTCGTCAACCCGGAGACAAACCATGGCAACCATCACGGCCCACGAGCCGAAAGGCAAGCACCAGTCGAAGAAAGCCACCGCGAGCGGCTGGATCGGCTCGGCGCTGGAGTACTACGACTTCTTCATCTACGCCACCGCGGCGGCGCTGATCTTTCCGCAGATCTTCTTTCCCAAGGGCGACCCGCAGATCGCGATCATCGCGTCGCTCGCCACCTACGGCGTGGGCTACGTCGCACGGCCGATCGGCGCGCTGCTGCTGGGCCACTGGGGCGACACGCACGGCCGCAAGACGGTGCTGATCCTGTGCATGTTCCTGATGGGCTTTTCCACCGTGGCCGTCGGCCTGCTGCCCACCTATGACCAGGTCGGCCTGTGGGCGCCCGCGCTGCTGGTGGTGCTGCGCCTGATCCAGGGCTTTGCGGTGGCCGGCGAGATTTCGGGCGCGAGCTCGATGATCCTGGAGCACGCGCCGTTCGGACGCCGCGGCTTCTTCGCGAGCTTCACGCTGCAGGGCGTGCAGGCCGGCCAGATCATGGCGGCCGCCGTGTTCCTGCCGCTCGCGCACTACATGGACAAGGATGCCTTCAACGCCTGGGGCTGGCGCATTCCGTTCCTGCTGAGCTTCATCGTCATCGTGGCCGGCTACATCATCCGCAAGGAAGTGGACGAGACCCCTGCCTTTGCCGAAGTCGAGAAGAGCGCCAAGGTGCCGAAGGCGCCGGTGATCCAGGCCGTGACCGAGAGCTGGGGCGACATGCTGCGCGTGCTGCTGTGCTCGCTGATGAACGTGATCCCGGTGGTCGCGACCATCTTCGGCGCCGCCTACGCGGTGCAGCCGGGCTACGGCATCAACTTCGAGAAGGACATCTACCTCTGGATTCCGGTGATGGGCAACATCCTGGCCGTGATCGTGATCCCGTTCGTCGGCAACCTGTCGGACAAGGTCGGCCGCCGCCTGCCGATTGCCGTCGGCGCCATCGGTTCGGGCCTGCTGTCGTTCGGCTACCTGTACGCCATCAGCATCCACAACGTGCCGCTGGCCATCGTGATGTCGCTCCTGATGTGGGGCGTGGTCTACCAGGGCTACAACGCCGTGTTCCCGAGCTTCTATCCGGAGATGTTCCCCACACGCACCCGCGTTTCCGGCATGGCGATCTCGCAGAACATCGGCACCGCGATCACCGCGCTGCTGCCGGCGCTGTTCGTGGCGGTCGCGCCTCCCGGCGCCGCCAACATCCCGCTGACCGTCGGCGCCATCACGCTGGCGATCTGCGCCATTGCCGCGATCTCGGCCCTGAGCGCACGCGAAACCTACCGCGTGCACATGAACGACCTGGGCAAGCCCGATGCGGTGCCGGTCGACAAGCTCGAGTATGACCGGCTGCGCGAAGAAACGCTCGCCTCCGCACGCATGGCCGCCAAGGCCGTGGCCTGAAGACCTTGCGCGCACCAAGGGCGTCGGCGCCATGAAGAATGGCGCCCATGACCTCCCATCTCAAGATCGATTTCGTCTCCGATGTCTCCTGCCCCTGGTGCGCCGTCGGCCTGGGCTCGCTCGAAGCGGCGCTGCGGCGCGTCGCGCCCGGCATCACGGCGGAGCTGCATTTCCAGCCCTTCGAGCTGAACCCGCAGATGCCGCCCGAAGGCCAGGACACCTTCGAGCACCTGAGCCAGAAATACGGCTCCACGCGTGAACAGCAGGCGCAGTCGCGCGAGATGATCCGCCAGCGCGGGGCCGAGGTGGGCTTCGAGTTCAGCCCCGAGGGCCGGCCGCGCATCTACAACACCTTCGACGCCCACCGCCTGCTGCACTGGGCCGAGCTCGAAAGCCCGGCCAGGCAGGCAGCGCTCAAGAAGCTGCTGCTGAAGGCCTACTTCACCGACCGCCAGAACCCCTCCGACCACGAGGTGCTGGTGCGCCTGGCCGCCGAGGCCGGGCTCGATGGGGCACGGGCCCGTGAGATTCTGGCCAGCGACGAGTTTGCGCGCGAAACCCGAGAGCGCGAACGCATGTACACCGATGCCGGCATCCATTCGGTGCCCGCGATCATCATCAACGACCACCACCTGATCTCGGGCGGCCAGCCGGTCGAGGTGTTCGAGCGCGCCTTGCGCCAGATTGCCGGCGCTGCACCTGCCAGCGTGGCGGTTGCCTGACTTAGCTGGAGCTTAGGCACTGCCTCGCGCGGCGCGGCGAAGGTAAAGTGCGTCAACGCGGAGCGGGGCACGGCGGTTGAGGAAGCGTCCTCGAATCGCCGTCACTCACAGGAGCTCCGAAGATGAAGAAGAAAAGCCTCATCGCCGCACTCGTTCTCATGGCCGCGGCCTCGCTGCCCGCGTTGGCCGACGAATACGGCAGGCACCCGTTCTACCTGCACGCCCTGTCGGACCTGCGCACGGCCGCCTGGAAGGTGGAGCACCGCCGCCCCGAAGACGGGCAGGTCTCGCGCGACGAGCAGGTGGTGCTCGACGAGATCCATGCCGCCATCGGCGACCTGCAGCACGCGGCGTGGCTCGATGGCAAGCCCGTCGAATGGCGCGAGCCCACCGATGCGTGGCTGCCGCGCGAGGGCCGCCTGCATGCAGCGGTCGACCTGCTGCGCAAGGTGCGCTCAGACGTGGCGCGCGAAGAAGACGACCCGCGTTCGCGGCTGTTCCAGCAGCGCGGCCTGGCGCACGTCGACCTGGCACTCGGCACCGCGCAGCACGCCATCGGCGACGTGCGCCGCCACGACCTGCGCAGGGAGTGAACGCGGTGCCGGCCGCCGCTTCGCCGTGGTTCTCCATTCGTCGCGCGCGGATGTCGCTGGGTGCATGCGCACTGGCACTGCTCGCGGCCTGCGCGGGCGCGCCGGGCGACCATCGGCCGCTGGTCTCGGTCTCCTTGCCTTTCGCTTCGGTCGACGAAGCTGCGCGGCTGCGCTGGCTCGACCGCGTGGGCTGGGGCGCCAATGCGAGCAGCGAAGCGCAGCTGGCGCGGCGCGGCCTGCTGCTGTGGATGCGCGACCAGCTCAATCCGCGGCCCGCCGCGCTGCCGCCGGCCGCGCAGGCGCAGGTCGATGCCATGGCCATTTCGCGCACGCCGCTCGACCAGCTCGTCACCGAACTCGACGCACAGCGCAAGGCTGCCGACGCCTTGCCCGACGAAGACCAGAAGAAGGCCGCGCGCCAGGCCTACCAGCAGCAGCTCAATGCGCTGGCGCGCGAGGCGCAACAGCGCTTCTTGCTGCGCGCACTCTATTCGCCCAACCAGCTGCAGGAGCAGATGACGTGGTTCTGGATGAACCACTTCAACGTCAACCTGCGCAAGGACAACATCCGCGCGATGGTGGGCGACTACGAAGAGAACGCGATCCGCCCGCATGCGCTCGGCCGGTTCCGCGACCTGCTCGGCGCCACGCTGCACCACCCCGCGATGCTGCGCTACCTGGACAACGCGCAGAACGCCGCCAACCGCATCAACGAGAACTATGCGCGCGAGCTGATGGAACTGCACACCTTGGGCGTGGGCGGCGGCTATTCGCAGGCCGACGTGCAGGAACTCGCGCGCGTACTCACCGGCGTGGGCGTGAGCTACCAGCCGCTCGATGCGCCGCCTCCCAACGTGCGGCCGGCGCTGCGCGCCGATTACCTGCGCCGGGGCCTGTTCGAGTTCAACCCCAACCGGCACGACTACGGCCCGAAGACGCTGCTGGGCCAGCCTATCCAGGGCCGCGGACTGGCCGAGGCCGACGAGGCGCTCGACCGCCTGGCGCGCGCGCCGGCTACCGCGCGCTTCATCTCGCGCAAGCTCGCCGTGTACTTCGTCTCCGACGATCCGCCGCAGGCGCTGGTCGAGCGCATGGCTGCGGCCTTCACGCGCAGCGACGGCGACATCGCCGTCACGCTCAAGGCGATGTTCGAGTCGCCCGAGTTCGCCGCCTCGCTCGGACGCAAGTTCCGCGACCCGGTCCACTACGTGATCGCCGGCGTGCGGCTCGCATACGACGACCGCGTGGTGACGAACGTGGGTCCGATGCTCGGCTGGATCAACCGCATGGGCGAACAGCTGTACGGCCACGAGACGCCCGACGGCTATCCGCTCAACGAAGCAGCCTGGGCCAGCGCGGGGCAGATGAACACGCGCTTCGAGATTGCGCGCGCCATTGGTGCGAACGGCGCCGTGCTGTTCCGCACGGACGACAAGGCGCCGCTTGAGAAACCCGCATTCCCGCCACTGGCCGATTCGCGCGCGGTGCGCGCCATGCAGGCGGGCCTGGGCGCGGACACGCGCGAGGCGCTGGCGCAGGCGAGGACCCCGCAGGAGTGGAACACCTTCCTGCTGGCGTCGCCCGAACTGATGCGGCGCTGATCGAGGTTTTTCTCCCTCCCCTCCGGGGGAGGGCAGGGGTGGGGGCCAGCGGCGTTCGATGACGCACAAGGCGAGACAAGCGCCGCCGGGCCCCCATCTCAACCTTCCCCCGGAAGGGGAAGGGGCAAGGCAGAAGAAAGGACATATCTTATGCAACGTCGAGAACTCTTGAAGCTCCTGGCCGGCGCGCCACTCGCGGGCGCCGTCGGCCGGCTGGTGGCCGCGCCCGCGGCCGAAGGCACCAAGCTGCTGGTGGTGTTCCTGCGCGGCGCGTACGACTGCGCCAACCTGCTCGTGCCCACCGGCAGCGACTTCTACTACGCATCGCGCCCCAACATCGCCATCGCCCGGCCCGGCTCGCCCAACGGCGCGCTGCCGCTGGACGCCGACTGGGGCCTGCACCCTGCGCTGGCGCAGAGCGTGATGCCGATGTTCCAGCAGAAGCAGGCCTCCTTCATCGCCTTCGCCGGCACCGACGACCTCACGCGCAGCCACTTCGAGACGCAGGACTCCATCGAACTGGGCCAGGCCCTCGACAAGCGCCGCGACTACCGCTCGGGCTTTCTCAACCGGCTGGCCGGCGTGCTCGGCGCGGGGCCCGTCACCGACGTCTCGCCCATCGCCTTCACCGACCAGTTGCCGATCTCGATGCGCGGCAGCGCCAAGGCAGCCAATATGGCGCTGGCCGGCAGTGCGCGCTCGGGCATCGACGCGCGGCAGAGCCAGGTCATCGCGGCCATGTACCGAAACACCACGCTGGCCCAGCCGGTGGCAGAGGGCTTCCAGGTGCGCGACGAGGTCATGCGCGCGGTGCAGGCCGAGATGGACGCCGCCAGCCGCAACGCCATGAGCGCCAAGGGCTTCGAACTGGTGGCGCGCCGCATGACGCTGCTGATGCGGGACCGCTTCGACCTCGGCTTCGTCGACGTCGGCGGCTGGGACACGCACGTGGGGCAGGGCGGCGCCACCGGCTACCTCGCCAACCGGTTCGAGGAACTGGGCCGTGGCGTGGCCGGCTTCGCGCAGGAGATGGGCGACGACGCCTGGCGCCAGACCGTGGTGGTGGTCATCAGCGAATTCGGCCGCACCTTCCGCGAAAACGGCAACCGCGGCACCGACCACGGGCACGGCACCGTGTACTGGGTGCTCGGCGGTGGGCTGTCGGCGCAGGCCGGCGGGCGCATCGTGGGCGAGCAGCAGGAAGTGGCCCAGGCCACGCTGTTCCAGAACCGCGACTACCCGGTGCTCAACGAATACCGCGCGGTGTTCGGCGGGCTGTTCAAGCGGATGTACGGCCTTTCGCCGGCCCAGCTCGCGCGGGTGTTCGAGGGGGTGGCGCCGAAGGATCTGCAGCTGGTTTAGCTGCCCGGCGCATTCCTGCGGATCGGGCGTCCAGGAGCCGCCGAGAATCGGGGCATGCCTCATGCCGTCTCCTTCCTTCGCGCCGCACGCCTGGCGCGAAGCGCCAAACCCTTTCTCGCCCGCGGCGGCTTCAAGCGCGAGCGCTGCGCGGGCTGCCGCCTGGTGCCCAGCCATTGCATGTGCGCCGTGCGCCCTTCGGTGGCAACGCACGCGGGGGTGTGCCTGCTCATGGCCGACATCGAGCCGCTCAAGCCCACCAACACGGGGTGGCTGGTCGCCGACGTGGTGGCCGATACCTTCGCCTTCGGCTGGGCCCGCACCGAGACCGATCCCGCGCTGCTGGCGCTGCTGAACGATCCGCAATGGCAGCCCTACGTGGTGTTCCCGGGGCAATACGCGGCACCCGAGCGCGTGGTCCTGGCCGTTCCGGCGCCTGGAACGGACGGCAGCGGCATTTCGAAACGGCCGCTCTTCATCCTGTTCGACGCGACATGGGCCGAGGCACGCAAGATGTTCCGCAGAAGCCCTTACCTCGACCGGCTGCCGGTGCTGAGCCTGCAGCCGGAGCGGATCACGCAGTACAAGCTGCGCAATTCCGGCCGCGACGACCACTTCTGCACCAGCGAGGTGGCCGCGATGTGCATGAGCCTGGCGGGCGAAAGCGTCGCCGAACAGACGCTGGATGCCTACCTCGCGGTGTTCACGCACCACTATCTGCATGCGAAGAACCAGCAGCCCGTTGCCTGGGACGGTGCAGCGCATCGGCGGCTGCGCGAAGTGTCCATTCGACCGCCGGCGTAATGTCGCCGAACTTGCCAGCGATCATCGTCATGCCTCGGCTTGCGGCACTTCCCGCATCGCCTGCCTGCTCGGCGCCAGGGCTTTGGGCTTCGCCGCAAAATAGGCGCCGGCGCGCACGGCGCATCCAGAAGGAACATCCGACATGACTACGCCCTTACAGCAACTCCTCGGCACCGATCTGCCGCTGATCCAGGCCCCGATGGCCGGCGTCCAAGGCAGCGCCATGGCCATTGCGGTCAGCAACGCGGGCGGGCTCGGCTCGCTGCCCTGCGCCATGCTGGCCCCCGATGCCATGCGCAGCGAACTCGCCGCGATCCGGGCCGGCACCGGCAAGCCCTGCAACGTCAACTTCTTCTGCCACACGCCGCCGGAGCCGAGCGCCGAGCGCGAGGCGGCATGGCGCAGTGCGCTGGCGCCGTACTACGCCGAATTCGGCATCGATGCCGCGAGCATCCCCACCGGTCCCGGGCGCAATCCGTTCAGCGCCGACGTGGCCAAGGTGCTGGCCGAGTTCCGCCCGGCGGTGGTGAGCTTTCATTTCGGGCTGCCTTCGGAGGCGCTGATGGCGCAGGTGCACGGCTGGGGCGCGAAGGTGCTGGCTTCGGCCACCACGGTCGAGGAGGCGCGGTGGCTCGAAGCGCGTGGTGTGGATGCGGTCATCGCGCAAGGGCTGGAGGCCGGCGGGCACCGCGGCCATTTCCTGTCGCATGACCTGACGAGGCAGCTCGGCACCTTTGCGCTGCTGCCGCAGCTGGTGCATGCCGTGAAGGTGCCGGTGATCGCGGCCGGCGGCATTGCCGATGCAGCGGGCGTGGCCGCGGCCATGGCGCTGGGCGCGGCGGGCGTGCAGGTCGGCACCGCCTATCTGCTGGCGCCGGAGGCGACCACCAGCGCCGTGCACCGTGCGGCGCTGAAGAGCCAGGCCGCGCGCCACACGGCGCTCACCAATCTCTTCACGGGCCGCCCCGCGCGCGGCATCGTGAACCGCGTGATGCGCGAGCTGGGCCCGATCGGTGCCGCGGCGCCCGAGTTTCCGCTGGCCACGTCGGGCATTGCGCCGCTGCGCGCCAAGGCCGAGGCGCAGGGCAGCGGCGATTTTTCTCCGCTGTGGTCGGGGCAGAACGCCACCGGCTGCCGCGAGCTGCCGGCCGCCGAGATCACGCGCGCATTGGCGCAAGGTTTTCAATCTCTTACGGCCTGACGCCATGACGCAACTCCACCTGCCTTTCAAGTTCCTCGAGCAGGCCGCAGGGCCGAACGTGCGCGAGCCCTGGCTGCTGGTGCTGATGCACGGCGTCGGCAGCAACGAGCAGGACCTGTTCGGCCTCGCGCGGCTCATGCCGCCGCAGTTCCACGTGCTGAGCCTGCGCGCGCCGTATGTGCTGTCGCCCGATGCCTATGCGTGGTTCGAGTTCGAGGTGCTGGCCGATGGCGAGCGGCGCATCAACGAGGAGCAGGAGCGCGAAAGCCGCTTCCTGGTGGGCGAGATGGTGGCCTCGGCGTCGCAGCAGCTCGGCGTACCGCCCGAGCGCGTGGTGGTCGGCGGTTTCAGCCAGGGCGGCATCATGGCGCTGTCGCTGCTGCTGACCCAGCCCGCCAAGGTGCGCGCGGCGATGGTGTGGCACGGCCGGCTGCTGTCGCAAGTGGCGGCGCACGTCGCGCCGCCCGAGGCTTTCGAAGGCAAGGCGCTGTGGGTGAGCCACGGCAGCGGCGACAACGTGATTCCGCCAAGCGCCGCGCAGGCCACGCGCGAACTCGCGCGCGGCCTGCCGCTGGCGCTGTCGGGCGCCGATTTTCCGGGCGGCCACGAGATCCGTCCGGCCGAGCTGCAAGGCACGCTGGCGTGGCTGCAGGCGCTCGGCGCGTCCTAGCGGTCGAACTTTCGGGCGATCGGCGCGTCACAGGGCGTTACGGGACCAAGCCGCGGCCGGGCGCCAATCTGGTGCACCATAGCCGCTCGTCTCCCATTGCAATCCTCCAAAAAGGAAACCGCAGACATGTCCGACCGAGACATCCCCGAAATTCACGACGCGCGCGATCCGCGCGATGCGCCTGCGTACAGGCCGCGGCGCGAGACATCGACCGGAACCATCATCGTGATCGTGCTGCTGGCGATCGCGGCCGGATTCCTGGGCTGGCGCTGGTACCAACAGCAACAGCCGCTGCCGGTCGAACCGCCGGTGGCCGCCGCCCCGAACGACGGGCTTGCGCCTGCGCCGCCCCCGTCCCTGCCCGAATCCCCGGAGCCGCAGAACCCCATCGACGCGATCGCGCTGCCCGAATCGGGGCTGCCCAAGGTCGCCGATTCCGATGCGCGTGTGATGAAGGCGCTCGTCGACCTGATGGGCAGCAAGAACGTGGCGGACTTCCTGCAGTTCGAAGGCATCGTGCGCCGCTTCGTGGCCACGGTCGACAACCTCGCGCGCGAGCAGTCGCCCGCGAGCACGTGGCCGGTGCAGCCGACGAAGCAGCGCTTCACCACCCAGGGCAAGGGCGAGAAAGAGACCATTTCGCCCAACAATGCCGCGCGCTACAGCCCTATCGTGATGCTGGCCGAGTCGATCGATCCGGCCAAGGCGGCCAAGGTGTATGCGCGGCTCTATCCGCTGTTCCAGCAGGCCTACGAGGAGCTCGGCTATCCGGGGCGCTACTTCAACGACCGGCTCGTTGCCGTGATCGACCATCTGCTGCAGGCGCCCGAGCCCGCCGGCCCGGTGCCGGTGCGCCTGGTCGAGGTGAAGGGCAAGGTGCCGTCGCAGCGGCCCTGGGTGCGCTACGAGTACGCCGATCCGCAGCTCGAGTCGCTCTCGTCGGGCCAGAAGATCATGGTGCGCGTGGGACTGGAGAACGAGCGCAAGCTCAAGGCCAGCCTGCGCGGCTTCCGCGACCAGATCGCCACGGGCGAGCTGGCGAAGAAGAAGCAGCAGCAGCGCTGAACGGGCGCGCCGTGTAGGCGCGGGCCGATTGCATGCGGCGCGGATGCCGGGGATGATTCGCCGGATCCCCAGATTTCGAGGACACCCATATGAACCTGATGAGCGTCGACCTCTACCAGAGTGCCACCGATCCCGAGAAATTCCTGGCGCTTCCCGCGGGCACCGACCCCGCCGAGCTCATGGGTCCGATGACCTTCGACCGCGACTTCGCGCATGTCAGGTGCTACAAGGAAGGCTTCGAATTCGATCCGTCCCAAAGCTACGCGGGCGTCAACGCCGCGAAGATTGCGGCGGACGTCCTCACCGTGAAATGGGCGATGTACCGCCGCGAAGCCTGAGCGGCCTTTTTCAGGCCTCTTCGGTTTCCTTGTAGTCGCCCACCGGCACGCAGCTGCAGAACAGGTTGCGGTCGCCGTAGACGTTGTCGACGCGGCCGATCGGCGGCCAGTACTTGGCCAGCTTCAGTTCGGCCAGCGGAAACGCGCCGAGCTCGCGCGAATACGGGTGCGCCCATTCCGTGCCGAGCAGGCTGGCCGCCGTGTGCGGCGCGTGCTTGAGCGGGTTGTCGTCCTTCGGCCAGACGCCTTCCTCGACGCGGCGGATCTCGCCGCGGATCGCGATCATTGCGTCGATGAAGCGGTCGAGTTCGGCCAGCGGCTCGCTTTCGGTGGGTTCCACCATCAGCGTGCCCGGCACCGGAAAGCTCAGCGTGGGCGCGTGGAAGCCGTAGTCGATCAGCCGCTTGGCCACGTCCTCGGCGGTGACGCCGCTGCTGTCCTTGAGCGGGCGCAGGTCGAGGATGCACTCGTGCGCGACGTGGCCGTTGGGGCTCGCATACAGCGTGGGGTAGTGGTCCTTGAGGCGCGCGCTGATGTAGTTGGCGCTCAGGATCGCGGTCTCGGTCGCCGCCTGCAGGCCCTTGGCGCCCATCATGCGGCAGTACATCCAGCTGATCGGCAGCACGGCCGCGTTGCCCAGCGGTGCCGCCGACACGGCGCCCACGCCGTTGGAAGCGACACCCGCGGTCGCATGCCCTGGCAGGTAGGGCACGAGGTCTTCCACCACGCACACCGGTCCCACGCCCGGGCCGCCGCCGCCGTGCGGAATGCAGAAGGTCTTGTGCAGGTTCAGGTGGCTCACGTCGCCGCCGAACTCGCCCGGCGCGGCCACGCCGACCAGCGCATTCATGTTGGCGCCATCGACGTACACGCGGCCGCCGTGTTCGTGCACGAGCCCGCAGAGTTCCTTCACGCGCGTTTCGAACACGCCGTGCGTGCTCGGGTAGGTGATCATCACGGCCGCGAGCTTGTCGCTGTGCTTCTCGCAGGCGCGCTTCAGGTCGTCCATGTCGACGTTGCCCTGCGCGTCGCAGGCCGTCACCACCACCTGCAGGCCCACCATCTGTGCGCTCGCGGGGTTGGTGCCGTGCGCCGACGAAGGAATGAGGCAGATGTTGCGGTGTCCCTGGCCGTTGGCCTCATGGAAGGAGCGGATGGCCAGCAGGCCCGCGTACTCGCCCTGCGAGCCCGCGTTGGGCTGCAGGCTGATGCCCGCGTAGCCCGTGGCTTCGCAGAGCCAGGCGCGCAGCTGGGCGTCGAGCTGGGCGTAGCCCACCAGCTGCTCGGCCGGCGCAAAGGGATGGATGTTCGCGAACTCGGGCCAGGTGATCGGGATCATCTCGCTGGTCGCATTGAGCTTCATGGTGCAGCTGCCGAGCGGGATCATGCTGCGGTCGAGGGCGAGGTCCTTGTCCGACAGGCTGCGGATGTAGCGCAGCATCGCGGTTTCGCTCTTGTGGGTGTTGAACACCGGGTGCGTGAGAAAGGCGCTGGTGCGGCGCAGGTCCTCGGGCAGGCGCGGCGCCGTGTTGGCCAGGTCGTCGAAGCGCGGCATCGGCGTGCCGGCCGGCACGAACAGCGCCCAGAGCGTCTCGATGTCGGCGCGCGTGGTGGTCTCGTCGAGCGAAATGCCCAGGTGCTGCTGCAGGCGCTGGCGCAGGTTGACGCCCGCAGCCTGGGCGCGCTCGATGATCCTGGGCGTGTCGTCGCCGGTGCGGATGGTCAGCGAATCGAAGGCGGTGGCATTGACCGGCTCGCGGCCCATTTGCGCGAGGCCCTGCGCGAGGATGGCCGTGAGCGCGGCCACGCGCTGCGCAATGCGCGTGAGGCCGTCGGGCCCGTGGTACACGGCGTACATGCTGGCCACCACGGCCGGCAGCACCTGGGCGGTACAGATGTTGGAGGTGGCCTTCTCGCGGCGGATGTGCTGCTCGCGCGTCTGCAGCGCGAGGCGGTAGGCGGGCTGGCCGTGCGTGTCGACACTCACGCCGACCAGGCGGCCCGGCAGCGAGCGCTTGAACTCGTCGCGGCAGGCCAGGTAGGCCGCGTGCGGGCCGCCGTTGCACATCGGCATGCCGAAGCGCTGCGTGGTGCCGCAGACGATGTCGGCGTCCCACTCACCGGGGGGCGCGAGCAGGGTGAGCGCGAGCAGGTCGGCGGCCACGCAGAAGGCGGCGTCGCACTGGTGCGCATGGCCCGCAAGCGGGCGCAGGTCGTGCACATGGCCGGTGGTGGCGGGGTACTGCGCGAGCACGCCGAAGAATTCGCCGCTCACCATCAGGTGCGGCAGCGTCTCGGAGACGGTGCTGACCTTGACCTCGATGCCCAGCGGCGCGGCGCGCGTCTTGATGACCTCGATGGTCTGCGGGTGGCAGTCGCCCGACACGAGGAACACGTTGCTCTTGCTCTTGACGCTGCGCTTGGCGAGCGTCATGGCCTCGGCCGCGGCCGTGGCTTCGTCGAGCATCGAGGCATTGGCGATGGCCATGCCCGTGAGGTCGCACACCATGGTCTGGAAGTTGAGCAGCGCTTCCATGCGGCCCTGCGAAATCTCGGCCTGGTAGGGCGTGTAGGCCGTGTACCAGGCGGGGTTCTCGAGCACGTTGCGCAGGATGACGCCCGGCGTGTGCGTGCCGTAGTAACCCTGGCCGATGAAACTCCGGAAGACCTTGTTCTTTGCCGCGATTGCCTTCAGCTCGGCCAGCGCATCGGCCTCGGTGGCCGGTGCCGGCAGCCGCATCGGCTTCGCCCGGCGGATGGCCGCAGGCACGATGCCGTCGATGAGCTCCGCGCGCGTTTCCGAGCCGATCACCGGCAGCATGCGCGCCTCGTCGGCCGCATCGATGCCGATGTGGCGGGCGAGAAACTCTTCGGCGTTCTCCAGTTGTTGCAAAGAGGGAAGGGCGGGAATCGGCATGGCGGTGAAGGCTCGGGGATGAGGAAAAAGCGGCTTGCGAACTCGGCGGATCAGGACTCGGCAGCGAACTTGTCGTAGCTGGCGGCGTCGAGCAGCGCGTCGAGCTGCGCCGGCTCGCTGAGCTTGACCTTGAAGAACCAGCCCGCGGCCAGCGGGTCGGTGTTGGCGAGCGAGGGATCGGCGCGCAGGGCTTCGTTCACTTCGGTGATCTCGCCCGACACGGGCATGAACACATCGGCCGCGGCCTTGACCGATTCGACGACACCGGCCACCTCGCCCTGTGCAAAGGTCTTGCCGACTTCAGGCAGGTCGACAAAGACCACGTCGCCGAGCGCGTCCTGCGCATGCACGGTGATGCCGACGGTGGCTGCGTTGCCTTCGGCCGAGACCCATTCGTGGTCCTTGGTGTACTTGATGCTCATGGTGGAAAACTCCTCGTGGAAAAAATGATGATGGGGGCGCGCAGCGCCTAGCCGCGGTAGTAGCGCGTGGGCACGAAAGGCAGGGTCGAGACTTCCATCGGCACCGGCTTGCCGCGCACGATGGCCTGAACGCGCGTGCCGGGCTCGGAAAACGCGGTGGCCACGTAGCCCATGGCAATCGGGCGGTCGGCCGTCGGGCCGAGCAGGCCGCTCGTGACAAAGCCGATGTCGTGGCCTTCGAAGGATTGCAGCACGGTGCCGTCGCGCACCGGAATGCGTTCCAGCGCCACGAGGCCGACGCGCTTGCGCTTCAGCGTGTCATGGTCGGTGTGGCCCGCGGCGCCGGCCGTGGCGGCGGCGAGCTGGGCCAGGACTTTGGCCGCGCCGGGGAAGCCGCCTTCGCGCGCGCCGCCCGTGCGGCGCACCTTCTGGATCGCCCAGTTCAGCGAGGCCTCGACCGGCGTGGTGGCGGTGTCGATGTCGTTGCCGTAGAGGCACAGCCCCGCTTCCAGCCGCAGCGAATTGCGTGCGCCCAGGCCGATGGGCTTGACCTCGGGCTGCGCCAGCAGCAGGCGGGCCAGCGCCTCTGCATTCTGGCCGGCCACCGAGATCTCGAAGCCGTCCTCGCCGGTGTAGCCGCTGCGCGTGGCGAAGGCCGGAATGCCGCCGATCTGCACCGCGCCGCCCGTCATGAACACGAAGCGCTCGATGCCGGGCGACAGCCGCGCCAGCACCGTGGCCGCCTGCGGCCCCTGCAGCGCGAGCAGCGCGTGGTCGGGCATGGGCTGCACTTCGCAGCGTGCGCCGATCTGCTGCTGGATGTGGGCGATGTCCGCCACCTTGCAGGCGCCGTTGACGATCACGAAGATCGAGCCGTGGCCCTCGTTGAAGAACATCAGGTCGTCGAGGATGCCGCCCTCGTCGTTCAGCAGCAGGCCATAGCGCTGCTTGCCGGCGGCGAGGTCGATCACGTCGACCGGCATCAGGGTTTCGAAGGCGGCCGCCGCGTCCGGGCCCACCAGGCGCAGCTGGCCCATGTGCGAGATGTCGAACAGGCCGGCCGCATCGCGCGTGTGCCTGTGCTCGGCCATGAGGCCGGCGGGGTACTGCACCGGCATCGAATAGCCGGCAAACGGCACCATGCGGGCGCCGAGCTCCACGTGCAGGCCGTACAGCGGGGTCTTCAGGAGTTGTTCGGCGGAAGAGGCGTCGGAGGATGCGGCCACGGGGCACTCCAAAGGGGCAGACGAATTCCATGGCGCGAGCCATGGGCCACCCCTGCTGTCCGCTTTACCTGAGAGATTCGCCCCACGATCGGGGTTTGCTCCTTCGGTGGGCTGGTGCATCGCATTGATGCAAGCAACAGCCTCTCTCCAGCAAGGAAACGCCGGCATGCGCCAGCGCTGTGTCAGTCCTTTTGCCTGAGCGTTCGGGAAACCCCTGCGCCTTCGGCGGCCCCGGCTGGCGGGGCTCTCTCCTGACCATGGGAGTGTAGTGGATCGCGGCCGTCCGGTCTGCGGCTCAGTGCACGGTCTCGGCCGGCGGCAGCAGCCGGTCGATGCGCTCGCGCAGCGATTCGGCCCGCTCGGCGCCCGCGGCTTTCTCGACCTCGGTGAGCATCAGCGCGGCAATGGTCAGCATCGCGCCGCGGTCGCGCGCCTCGCGCAGGGCGTCGCGCATCTGCAGCGCGAACCTGGGGTCGCGGCGCACGAACATGCGCTCGCAGATGTCGAACAGGAACATGCGCGTCGTGGCCAGGGATCGCTTGCCGTCGAAGTTGTCGGCCGAGGTGGCGAGCCGTATCGGGTCGGCCGCGGGCACCGGGGCGGGCGGCGGGGCCACGGCCTGCGCTGCCGCGGCAGCCACCGCCTGCGCGTCCTGCAGGTAGCCCTGGCGCATCAGCGCCTGGATCGCCTGCTCGGCTTCGGTCCGGCTTGCGAACAGCGGGCTGAAATCGGTCAGCGAACGCCGGCCGTCGGCCATCAGCAGCAAGGCGCGTTCGCGCTGGCTCAGCGTGCGCTGGCGGCCCTGGAGTTCGTCGCGTGCCTTGTCGGTCTTGGTGGGAAACATGGCGCCACAGCTTTCGGGAATCGAGGGCTGCAGCATCGTTGCAAGCGGTGACATCTTCGTGAAACGTTTGCCTTACAGCGGCGCCGCCGCACAAAAAAAGCAGCCTGCGAACAGGCTGCCGTTTCTTCCTTGTTTTTCGCGCCGTTCCGCTACTTGGCGTACACCAGGTCGCGCAGCGCCAGCGATATCCATGGCACGTAAGTGATCACCATCAGGCAGGCCAGGATCACGAGCACGAAGGGCACCAGGTACTTCACGATCCGGTCGAGCGAGATGCGCGCCACCGTGCAGGCGGCGAACAGGTTCACGCCGAAAGGCGGGGTGATCATGCCGAGCGCAAGGTTCACTACCATGACGAGCCCGAAGTGCACCGGGTCGATGCCGAAGTGCACCGCCACTGGCGCGAGAATCGGCGCGAGCACGATGATGGCCGCGCTGGTCTCGATGAACATGCCGATGACGAACAGTGCCGCGTTCACGCCCAGCAGGAACATCGCGGGCGACTTCAGCACTTCCTGCAGCCAGTGGCCGATGGCGTCGGGCACGCCTGCGCGCGTGATCAGGAACGCGAACAGGCCCGCATTGGCGATGATGAACATGATCACCGCCGACGACAGCACCGACTTGCGCAGGATCACGTACAGGTCCGCGGGCTTGATCTCGCGGTAGATCACGACGCCCACCACCAGCGCATAGAACACCGCCACGGCCGAGGCTTCGGTGGGCGTGAAGATGCCGCCGTAGATGCCGCCCAGGATGATGACGGGCATCAGCAGCGCCCAGCCGGCCTGCCACAGCGCGCGGCCGAAGGGCATGCGGCCGTCGCCATCGTTCTTGCCCCAGCCCTTCCACTTGCAGTAGATCCAGACGAACAGCATCAGCGCCAGGCTGATCAGGATGCCGGGGCCGAAGCCCGCGATGAACAGCTCGCCGATCGAGACCTCGGCGCTCACGCCGTAGAGGATCATCGGAATCGAAGGCGGGATGATCACGCCCAGTTCGGCGCTGGTGGCCTGCAGCGCCGCCGCGTAGGCGGTGGGATAGCCGTGCTTGATGAGCGCCGGAATCAGGATCGCGCCAATGGCGAAGGTGGTGGCCACCGACGAACCCGACACCGCCGCAAAGATCATGCAGGTGAGCACACAGGTCATCGGCAGGCCGCCCTGTACGCCGCCCACGATGCTCTTGGCAAACTCGACCAGCCGCCGCGAGATGCCGCCGGTTTCCATCAGGTTGCCGGCCAGGATGAAGAACGGAATCGCCGCCAGCGGAAACTTGTTGATCGAATTGAACATCTCCTTGACGGAGATCAGCATGTTGGCATTGGCCACCTGGATGCCCAGGATCGACGCGAGCCCGATGGAAACCGCCACCGAAACCGACAGTGCAAAACACAGCACCATCGTTGCAACCATGACTGGTGTCATTGCGCGGTCTCCAGTTCGAGCCGCTTGGGATCGAGAAAATTACCAACGATGCCGAACAGGCAGAAGACGGAGCCGACCGGCAGCGCCAGGTATGCCCAGACCATCGACAAGCTTTCGAGCCCGGCCATCGACTGCACGCGGCCGCGCATCGCGTAGTCCCAGCCCCACCAGAGAATGACCAGCATCAGGATGAGGGCGGCAATGCTCACCACCGCGTCGAGCACGCGCTTGATGCGCGGCGGGCTCCAGCGGTAGAGCACGTCCACGCTGACCATGGCACCCTGGCGAAACGCCATCGGTATGCCCAAAAACACCATCCAGATCAGGCTCACGCGGATCAGGATCTCGCTCCACTCGGCGGGCTGCTCGAGCACGAAGCGGGTCACGATCTGGAACACGCCCAGGGCCGATGCAATGACCAGCATCAGGCAGGCGGCAAGCATCGAGGCGCCGGTGGTCCAGCGTTCGATGCCGAGGAATTTTTCTTTCATCTGCACTCGCGTTCAAAACAAAAAAGCCCGCCAGACCGGTCTGGGCGGGCGGGGGCATGCCGCCGGGCGGCGGCAGCCGGGGTTACTTGTAGTCGCGGATCTTGTCGAGATTGGCCTTGCCGAAGTCCTTCTCGAACTGCGCATTCACCGGAGCGAGCGCGGCCACGAACTTGGCCTTGTCGACATTCTCGATCACGGTCATGCCCTTGGCGCGCAGGTCGGCCACGCCCTTGGCGTCGTCCTCGTCCACGCGGGCGCGGTTGGCCTTGGTGCCTTCCTTGGCGGCGTCGAGGAAGGCCTGCTTGTCGGCCGCGCTGAGCTTGTCGAACGAGGCCTTGTTCATCAGGAAGATGCAGGGCGAATAGACGTGGCCCGTGAGCGAAAGATGCTTTTGCACCTGGTCGAACTTGGCGGAGATGATCACCGGCAGCGGGTTCTCCTGGCCGTCGACCGTGCCCTGCTGCAGCGCGGTGAACACCTCGGGGAAGGCCATGGGCGTGGTGATGATGCCGAAACCCTTGTAGGCGGCGATGTGCACCGGGTTCTCCATGGTGCGCATCTTCAGGCCCTTGAGGTCTTCGGGCGCCTTCACGTCGCGCTTGCTGTTGGTCATGTGGCGGAAGCCGTTCTCGGCCCAGGCCAGCGCCTTGAAGCCCTTGGCGTCGAACTTGGTGAGCAGGTCCTGGCCGATCGGGCCGTCGAGCACGGCGCGCGCATGGGCCTTGTCGCGGAACAGGAAGGGCACGTCGAGGATCTTGGTCTCGGGCACGAAATTGGGCACCGGGCCGGTCGAGGAGAACGCGAGTTCCTGCGTGCCCAGCTGCACCGCCTCGATCGATTCGCGCTCGCCGCCGAGCGAGCCGTTGTAGAAGGTCTGGACCTTGTAGCGGCCGCCCGTGCGCTTTTCGACTTCCTTGGCGAAGGTGTCGATGGCCACGCCCTGGTGCGAGTTCTGCGCGGTCGAGATGCTGATCTTCATGGTCGTCTGCGCAAAGGCCGCGCAGGCCATGCCCATGCCCAGAACCAGGCCAGCGGCCAGTCGGGTCAATTTCATTCTTCTGTCTCCTGAGATGGAAAGGGGGGTGTCGCAAAGCGTCGGCTTCGCGCGCAACCGATGACTATGCCGCAATAACCAGTTTGACTGCGTCGGGATTTTCACGGACGTAATCGCGAATGACCGCCTCGAAGCTGGCGTCGGGCACGAGCCCGAGCTTGCCGGCGCGCGCGGTTTTGATGCGCCCGGGCCAGGTCTTCACGATGCGCTGGATAACCGGATCGGGCGTGCGGTCGAGCAGATCGGTGGCCGCCTTGCCGGCCACGCGTTCGAGCGCGGCGGCCATTTCGCCCACCGTGGTGGAAAGCGAGGGCAGGTTGAGCGCGGTGCGCGGTCCCCATTCGGCATCGCTGGCCTGCGCGGCGCGCAGGATGCCTTCGACGGTGCGCGCCGGCGACGCGATGGCCACCGGCGTCTCGTCGGGCACCGGGCAGGCGGCGCGGATGCCCGCGAGCGGCTCGCGGATCATGCCGCTGAAAAAGCCCGAGGCCGCGCCGTTGGGCCGGCCGGGGCGCACGCTCACCGTCATCAGCCGCACGCTGCGCCCGCGGATGAAGCCCTTGCGCGTGTAGTCGGCCACCAGCTGCTCGCCGATGAATTTCTGGATGCCGTAGCTGGTCTGCGGCGTCGGCAGCGTGTGGTCCTCGATCACCGGCGGCAGCGGCTGCTCGGGCGAGTCGCCGAACACCGCGAGCGAGCTGGCAAACACCAGCAGCGGCCGGGTGCCCACGGCGCGCGCCTTCTCGAGCAGCGCATGCGTGGCGGCGAAGTTGCTGCGCATGCCCAGGTCGAAGTCGGCCTCGCATTCGCCGCTGACCGCGGCCGCCAGGTGGAAGATGGCGTCGGCCTCGCGCCAGGGCGCCGCATCGGACGGGGCCAGCTGTTCGTTCAGGTCGCCGAGCGCGGTGGCGATGCGCGGCTCGGCCGCCAGGTCGGCCGGCGGCGCGGCGCGGTCGACCAGCGTGATGCGGGAAATGGTGCGTGCCGGCGCACCCGCCAGCGAAAGCTCGCCCTGCTTCAGCAGGGTGCGGGCAAGTCGTGCGCCCAGGAAGCCGGCGCCGCCCGTGATGACGATCTGCATGGTGGTCTTGTCTCCTTCGACAACGAGCATAGCGCAGCGAAGGGCGCGGCTCAGGCGACACTTGCACCATGAACCTGCGATTCGTCGAAGCCTTCCATTGGGCCGTGGCGCTCAAGAGTGTCACCCGTGCGGCCGAGAAGCTGCACCTCACGCAGTCGGCGCTGTCCAGCCGCATCGCCGCGCTCGAACGCGAGCTGGGCGTGCTGCTGCTCGACCGGCGCGACAAGCAGTTCCGCCTCACGGTGGCGGGGCAGCGCTTCCATGCCTTCGCGCAGAAGCTGCTCGAGATGCAGATGCACATCAAGGCCGAGATGGGCTCGGGCACGGTGCGCGAGGCCGTGCTGCGCGTGGGCGCCATCGAATCGGTGGTGCACAGTTGGCTGACCGGCTGGCTCAAGCACATGCAGGCGACGCATCCGGACTTCGAGCTGGAGCTCACCGTCGAAACCACGCCGGTGCTGGTCGATCAGCTGCAGCGCGGCAAGCAGGACCTGGTGTTCGCCGCGCTGCCGGCCGCCGGGGACGGCGTGCGCACCCGCGCCGTGCCGCCGATGCCCATGTGCTTCGTCGGCCACCGCGAGCTGCACCTGAAGCGGCGCTACCGCCTGCCGGACCTGCTGTCGCTCGACCTGCTGACCTTCCAGCGCGGCTCGCAGCCGCATGTGGCGCTGCTCGAGCTGTTCCGCGAAGCCGGCAGCCCGCCGCCGCGCGTGCATGCGATTTCGTCGATCTCGGCGATGGCGCAGCTGGTGGAGGCGGGCTTCGGCGTGGCCGCGCTGCCGCGCGCGGTGGTCGAGCCGCTGGCGCGGCGCCTGCCGCTGCGCGTGTTGCCTTGCGACGTGACGCTGGAGCCGCTGCCCATCTACGCGAGCTACCGCGACGACCCCTCGTCTCCGCTGCCGGAGGCCGCGCTGGGCTCCGCCGTGGTGCATGCCTCGCACCGCATGGGGTCATCGAAAAAATCGATGAGTTGAGAAAGAAACTTTGCGTTGGCGTTCGTGAGCGCGGATTCCCACAATCCGGCGCATCACACCACAGCGATGCCTCGGGCATCGGAAACGCCAAATGTCGAACCGTCCATCCTTCGCAGAACAGCCCGGCGCAGGCAGCAGCGCACTGGCCGTGCGCCAAGCCTGCCGCAGCGGTGCGCTGAGCTCCCACACCAGCGGGCTCGCAAGCGCCCATGTGCAGGGCAACCTCGTGATCCTGCCGCGGGTGCATGCGGCCGACTTCCTGCGCTTCTGCCAGGCCAACCCCAAGCCGTGCCCCTTGCTCGGCGTCTCGGAAGCCGGTGACCCGGCGCTGCCGGCGCTCGGCGAGGACATCGACATCCGCACCGACCTGCCGCGCTACCGCGTGTGGCGTGACGGCATCCTGGTGGACGAACCCACCGACGTGCGCGCGCTCTGGAGCGACGACCTGGTGAGCTTCGTCATCGGCTGCTCCTTCACCTTCGAGCATGCGCTGATGGCCGAAGGCATCGTGCTTCGCCACGTGGCGCAGGGCCGCAACGTGGCGATGTACCGCACCTCGGTGGCCACCACGCCGGCCGGTGCCTTCCATGGGCCGATGGTGGTGTCGATGCGCCCGCTGCGCGCGGCCGATGCCATTCGTGCGGTGCAGATCACCTCGCGCTTTCCGGCCGTGCACGGCGCGCCGGTGCACATCGGCAACCCGGCGCTGATCGGCATCCGCTCGATTGCCGACCCCGACTACGGCGACGCGGTCGAGGTGATGCCCGATGAGCTGCCCGTGTTCTGGGCCTGCGGCGTCACGCCCCAGGCCGCGCTGGCCGCCGCCAGGCTGCCGTTCGCCATCACGCATGCGCCGGGCTCGATGTTGGTGACCGATCTGCTGCATCACAGCCTGGCCGCGTTCTAGCTCCGCCGTTTTCACCCATTCATACCTGGAGACAAAACCATGAAAACCACCCTCGATGCCACCCAGGCGGGCGACGCCGCACCAGCCGAAGGCAGCTGGCTGCGCACGCTCAACCCCAACGAGAAACGCACGCTCGCCGCATCCTTCAGCGGCTACGCGGTCGACGCCTTCGACTACTACACGCTGCCGCTGGTCACGCCTATCCTGCTGTCGCTGTGGGGCATGAGCAAGACCGAGGTGGGGCTGATCGGCACGGCCACGCTGGCGGCCTCGGCCATCGGCGGCTGGGTGGCCGGCATCCTGGCCGACAGGTATGGCCGCGTGCGCATCCTGCAGCTCACGATCCTGGTGTTCGCGATCTTCACCTTTGCCTGCGGCCTCGCGCAGACACCCGAGCAGTTGCTGGTCGCCCGCACGCTGCAGGGCCTGGGCTTCGGCGGCGAATGGGCGGTGGGCTCGGTACTCATCGCCGAGATGATCCGGCCTGCCTACCGGGGCAAGGCGGTGGGGCTGGTGCAGAGCAGCTGGGCCGTGGGCTGGGGCGCGGCGGTGCTGGTGTCGATGGCGCTGTTCTCGTTCCTGCCGCCGGAGTATTCGTGGCGCGCGATGTTCATGCTGGGCCTGCTGCCGGCGCTTTTGATCGTGTTCATCCGCCGCTCCATCCGCGACCCGGAAATCTATGTGCAGAGCCGCGCCGCGGTGGCACGCGGCGAGCGCAGCGGCAATTTCCTCGCGATCTTCAAGCCCGGCATGCTGGGCACCACGGTGCTCGCGAGCCTGCTGTTCACCGGCATGCAGGGCGGCTATTACGCGATCGGCGTCTGGCTGCCCACCTTCCTCAAGAACGAGCGCCATCTCACGGTGCTGAGTTCGGGCGGCTACCAGTTCATGTTCATCATCGGCGCCTTCATCGGCTACCTGTGCGGCGCCTACCTGTCGGACCGGCTCGGGCGCCGCCGCGCCTTCATCCTGTTCGCGGTGGGCGCCGGATCGCTGGTCTATGCCTACACGCTGCTGCCCATCACCGACGGCCTGATGCTGCTGCTCGGCTTTCCGCTCGGCTTCTTCATGTCGGGCATCTTCAGCGGCGCAGGTGCCTTCCTGGCCGAGCTCTTCCCCAATGAGCTGCGCGGCTCCGGGCAAGGCTTTTGCTACAACTTCGGGCGCGGCATCGGCGCCACCTTTCCGGCGCTGGTCGGCGTGCTGAGCGACCGCATGCATCTTTCGCTGGGCACGGCCATCGGTGTGTGCGCCGCGGTGGCCTACGCCATGGTGGTGATCGTGGCGCTGTGCCTGCCCGAGACGCGCGGGCGCGACCTGCGGCAGAACTGATCCGGACCGCCATTCCTTTTTTGCGAAGACTCTTCCTTTCCCATGACCACGCATTCCCTTCTCCCGTCCCGCTGGCAGTTCTGGATCGACCGCGGCGGCACCTTCACCGACCTGGTCGGCCGCGACCCCGAGGGCGGCCTGCACACGCTCAAGCTGCTGTCCGAGAACCCCGAGCAGTACAAGGACGCCGCCGTCGAAGGCATCCGCCGCCTGCTGAAGCTCGCGCCCGCCGAGGCCGTGACCCCCGAGCGCGTCGAGTGCGTGAAGATGGGCACCACGGTGGCCACCAACGCACTGCTGGAGCGCAACGGCGAGCCCACGGTGCTGGTCACCACGGCGGGCTTTCGCGATGCGCTGCGCATCGCCACGCAGGCGCGTCCGCGGCTGTTCGACCGCCGCATCGTGCTGCCGGAGCTGCTCTACGAGCGCGTGATCGAGGCCGGCGAGCGCATGGATGCGCAGGGCGGCGTCGTGCAGCCTCTCGACGAGGATGCATTGGGCGCCGAACTGCAGGAGGCCTTCGATGCCGGCCTGCGCGCCTGCGCCATCGTCTTCATGCACGGCTGGCGCCACACCGCGCACGAGCTGGCGGCCGAGCGCATCGCGCGCGCCATCGGCTTCACGCAGGTGTCGGTCTCGCACAAGACAAGCCCGCTCATGAAGCTGGTGCCGCGCGGCGACACCACGGTGGTCGACGCCTACCTGAGCCCGATCCTGCGGCGCTACGTGGAGCAGGTGTCGCGCCAGATGCCTGGCGTGCCGCTGTTCTTCATGCAGAGCTCGGGCGGGCTCACGCAGGCCGACCGCTTCCAGGGCAAGGACGCGATCCTCTCGGGCCCGGCGGGCGGCATCGTCGGCATGGTGCGCACCGCGATCGATGCCGGCCATCCGCGCGTGATCGGTTTCGACATGGGCGGCACTTCCACCGACGTCTCGCATTACGCCGGCGAGTTCGAGCGCTCCTTCGAAACCCAGGTGGCCGGCGTGCGCATGCGCGCGCCGATGATGAGCATCCACACCGTGGCCGCGGGCGGCGGCTCGGTCATCGCCTTCGACGGCGCGCGGCTGCGCGTGGGGCCGGAGTCGGCCGGCGCGAACCCCGGGCCGGCCAGCTACCGGCGCGGCGGTCCGCTCACCACCACCGATGCGAACGTGCTGCTCGGCAAGATCCAGCCTTCGCACTTTCCGCGTGTGTTCGGGCCCAACGCCGATGAACCGCTCGACCTGGCGGCCGCGCGGCGCGGCTTCGACGCCATGGCGCGCCGCATGTCGGAAGCCACGGGCCGCACCGTGAGCGCCGAGGAAGTGGCGAGCGGCGCGCTGCGCATCGCCGTGGCCAGCATGGCCAACGCCATCAAGCGCATCTCGGTGGCGCGCGGCTACGACGTCACGCAGTACACGCTGCAGTGCTTCGGCGGCGCCGGCGGCCAGCACGCCTGCCTGGTGGCCGATGCGCTGGGCATGCGCAGCGTCTACCTGCATCCGCTGGCGGGCGTGCTCTCGGCCTTCGGCATGGGGCTGGCCGACCAGCTCGCGATGCGCGAACTCGCGCTGGAACGCCGGCTCGATGCGCAAGGCCTGGCGGCGGCGCGCGAGGCGGCGGGTTCGCTGGCGGCGCAGGCCAAAGGAGAACTGCGCGAGCAGGGCGTGGCCGATGCAGCCATTGCCACGGTGCACCGCGTGCAGCTGCGCTACGAGGGCACCGACACCGCGCTGGCCTGCGCGCTGCCCATGGCGGGTTCGGCCGGCGAGGCGATTGCCGCGATGCGCGAAGAGTTCGAAGCCGGCTATCGCCGCCGCTTCGCCTTCCTGATGGCCGAACGGGCGCTCGTGATCGAAGCCGTGACGGTCGAAGCCGTGGGCGCCGGCGAGCGCGCCGCGGCGCCGGCCGCGCAGGCCGAAGCGGCCTCGCATGCACCGGAGCCGCTGGCGGCCGTGCGCATGTACTGCGAGGCCGACGAAGAAGCCGCGGGCTGGCGCGACGCCGCGCTGTTCGACGAGGCGGCGCTCAAGCCCGGCGCCTCCATCGACGGTCCCGCCATCCTCGCGGGCCGCAATGCCACCACGGTGATCGAGCCCGGCTGGCAGGCGCGCGCCACCGCGGCCGGCATCGAGCTGCACCGCGTGCGCCCGCGCGTGGCCGCGCAGGCCCTGGGCACCAGCGCCGATCCGGTGATGCTCGAGGTGTTCAACAACCTCTTCATGAACATTGCCGAGCAGATGGGCCTGCGGCTGCAGAACACGGCCTACTCGGTGAACATCAAGGAACGGCTCGACTTCTCCTGCGCGTTGTTCGACGTGCAGGGCAAGCTGATCGCCAATGCGCCGCACATGCCGGTGCACCTGGGCTCGATGAGCGAGTCGATCAAGACGGTGATCGACGGCAACCCCGGCATGAAGCCGGGCGACGTCTTCGTGCTGAACGACCCCTACCACGGCGGCACGCACCTGCCCGACATCACGGTGGTCACGCCGGTGTACCTGGGAGCGAGCGATGCGCGGCCCTCGTTCTACGTGGCGTCGCGCGGCCACCATGCCGACGTGGGCGGCATCACGCCGGGCTCGATGCCGCCGTTCTCCGCCACCATCGGCGACGAGGGCGTGCTGATCGACAACTTCAAGCTGGTGGAGGGCGGCCGCCTGCGCGAGGCCGAGCTGCGCGCGCTGCTGGCCAGCGGCGCGCATCCCTCACGCAATATCGAGCAGAACCTGGCCGACCTGCGCGCGCAGATCGCCGCCAACGAGAAGGGCGTGCAGGAGCTGCAGGCCATGGTCGCGCAGTTCGGCCGCGAGACCGTGGCCGCCTACATGGCCCACGTGCAGGACAACGCCGAGGAATCGGTGCGCCGCGTCATCACGGCGCTGAGGAACGGCGAGTTCACGCTGCCGCTGGACAACGGCGCGCAGATCCGCGTGCGGGTCACGGTCGATGCCGTCGCGCGCTCGGCCACGGTCGACTTCACCGGCACCAGCGCGCAGCTGCCCAACAACTTCAATGCGCCGCGGGCCATCACCATGGCGGCCGTGCTGTACGTGTTCCGCACGCTGGTGGACGACGACATCCCGCTCAACGCGGGCTGCCTCAAGCCCATCGAGGTGATCGTGCCGGACGGCTGCATGCTCAATCCGCTGCCGCCGGCCGCGGTGGTGGCGGGCAACGTCGAAACCTCGAGCTGCGTGACCAATGCGCTCTACGGCGCGCTGGGCGTGATGGCCGCGAGCCAGTGCACCATGAACAACTTCACCTTCGGCGACGGCGAGCACCAGTACTACGAAACCATCTCGGGCGGCTCCGGCGCGGGCCCGGGCTTCGATGGCACGAGCGTGGTGCAGACCCACATGACCAACTCGCGCCTGACCGACCCCGAGGTGCTCGAATTCCGCTACCCGGTGCGCCTGGACAGCTACCGCCTGCGCACCGGCTCGGGTGGGGCGGGCCGCTGGCGTGGCGGCGACGGCGGCGTGCGGCGCGTGCGCTTCCTGGCGCCGATGACGGCATCGATCCTCAGCAATGGCCGGCTCTACGGTGCCTTCGGCGGTGCGGGTGGGGAGGCTGGTGCGGTGGGCATCAACCGTGTCGAACGGGCCGATGGGACGGTCGAGACGTTGGATCACATCGGACAGGTGCAGATGGCACCGGGGGACGTGTTCGTGATCGAGACACCCGGTGGGGGAGGGTGGGGCGAAGCTGGGCGCTGAACTGTGCGTTCTGTCGGCGGGGGTGCGCTCCCGCCGACGGGGTACCTTGCTCCGCGAATGTCCTCCGGCCTGCGGCCTCCCCCTTGATTTCGCTGCGCAAGGCACCCCACCGACGGGAGCGTTATGCGCAGCGGTCGTTGATCAGCGGTACACCGGCGCCGTGGCCTGTGCACGCACCCCGAACAAGAGCGCACAACAACCAACAAAAAGCAAAAAGCCCTCCGAAGAGGGCTTCCAAGAAGGTAGAGAAGCCTCACATCCCCACGTAATTCGGCCCGCCGCCCCCTTCAGGCGTGACCCACACGATGTTCTGCGTCGGGTCCTTGATGTCGCAGGTCTTGCAGTGCACGCAGTTCTGCGCGTTGATCTGCAGGCGCTGCTTGCCCGCGCTGGCCTCGTCGGGCACGAACTCGTACACGCCGGCCGGGCAGTAGCGGCTTTCGGGGCCCGCGAACTTCGAGAGGTTGATGTTCACCGGCACCGACGCGTCCTTGAGCGTCAGGTGCGCCGGCTGCTGCTCCTCGTGGTTGGTGTTGCTGATGAACACGCTCGAGAGGCGGTCGAAGGTCAGCTTGCCGTCCGGCTTGGGATAGGCGATGGGCTTGCACTCCGCCGCGGGCTTGAGGTACAGGTGGTCGGGCTTGTGGCGGTGCAGGGTCCATGGAATATGACCCTTCAACAGCCACTGCTCGATGCCGTTCATGAAGGTGGCAATGCCCAGCCCCTTCTTGAACCAGGCCTTGAAGTTGCGCGCCTTGTTCAGCTCGGTGTAGAGCCAGCTCTTCTCGAAGGCGGCCGGGTAGGCCGTGAGCTCGTCGTGCTGGCGGCCGGCCTGCACCGCGTCGAAGGCGGCTTCGGCGGCCAGCATGCCGGTCTTGATGGCGGCGTGGCTGCCCTTGATGCGGCTCACGTTGAGGTAGCCGGCCTCGCAGCCGACCAGCGCGCCGCCCGGGAACACCGTCTTGGGCAGCGACATCAGGCCGCCGGCCGTGATGGCGCGCGCGCCGTAGCCGATGCGCTTGGCGGGCTTGATGCCCTGGGCCTCGTCGCCTTCGAGGTACCAGCGGATGTTGGGGTGCAGCTTCCAGCGCTGCATTTCCTCGAACGGGCTCAGGTAGGGGTTGCTGTAGTCCAGGCCGGTGATGAAGCCCATGGTGACCTTGTTGTCTTCCATGTGGTAGAGGAAGGCGCCGCCGTAGGTGTCGCTCTTCATCGGCCAGCCGGCGGTGTGCAGCACGAAGCCGGGCTGGTGGCGCTTGGGGTCGATCTCCCACACTTCCTTCACGCCCAGGCCGTAGGTCTGCGGATCCTTGCCCTCGTCGAGCTTGAATCTGGCGATCAGCTGGCGGCCCAGGTGGCCGCGCGCGCCTTCGGCAAACACCGTGTACTTGCCCAGCAGCTCCATGCCGAGCTGGAAGTTCTCGGTGGGTTCGCCGTCCTTGCCCACGCCCATGTTGCCGGTGGCCACGCCGCGCACCGAGCCGTTCTCGTTGTAGAGCACCTCGGCCGCCGGGAAGCCCGGGAAGATCTCCACCCCCATGTTCTCGGCCTGCTGCGCGAGCCACTTGGTGAAGGCGCCCAGGCTGATGATGTAGTTGCCGTGGTTCTGGAAGCAGGCCGGCAGGAAGAGGTTGGGCGTGCGCAGGCCCGACTTCTCGCCGAGGAACACCATGGCGTCGTCGGTGACGGGCTGGTTGAGCGGGGCGCCCAGTTCCTTCCAGTCGGGCAGCAGCTCGTTGAGCGCGCGCGGGTCCATGATGGCGCCCGAGAGGATGTGCGCGCCGGGCTCGGAGCCCTTTTCGAGCACCACCACCGAGATTTCCTTTTCATGATGGGCGGCCAACTGCTTGAGCCGGATGGCGGTCGAGAGGCCGGCCGGGCCGCCGCCGACGACGACCACGTCATATTCCATGGATTCGCGGGGGCCGAACTGGGCGAGGATTTCGTCGTGGGTCATGTGGGTCTCGTCGATAATGATTTGAGGCTCGGACGCCTCGAGGGCGCGAAACATTTTATGTGGAGTGCCGGGCGTCGCCTCGGCGACTCGGCAACGGCTCAACAGGACCCCCTTTCATGGCTTACAGCATCGATCTTTCGGGCCGCGTGGCCTTCGTCACCGGCGCTTCCAGCGGACTGGGCGCACAGTTTGCCAAGACGCTGGCGCGCGCCGGCGCCGCAGTCGTGCTCGCGAGCCGCCGGCTCGAGAAACTGAAGGAGCTGCGCGCCCGCATCGAGGGCGAGGGCGGCGACGCGCATGCGGTCGAGCTCGACGTCACCGACATCGGCAGCATCAAGGCCGCCGTGGCGCGCGCCGAAACCGAGGTCGGCCCCATCGACATCCTGGTCAACAACTCGGGCGTGAGCACCACCCAGCGCCTGCAGGACGTCAAGCCCGACGACTACGACTACATCTTCGACACCAACGTGAAGGGCTCCTTCTTCGTCGCGCAGGAAGTGGGCAAGCGCATGCTGGCACGCGCCGACGGTTCGGCGCCCGGCACCTACATCGGCGGGCGCATCATCAACATCGCCTCGGTGGCGGCGCTCAAGGTGCTGCCGCAGATCGGCACCTACTGCATGAGCAAGGCGGCGGTGGTTCAGATGACCAAGGCCATGGCGCTCGAATGGGGCCGCTTCGGCATCAACGTGAATGCGCTGTGCCCGGGCTACATCACGACCGAGCTCAACGAGGACCACTGGGCCTCCGAGGGCGGCGCCAAGCTCGTGAACATGCTGCCGCGCAAGCGCGTGGGCAAGCCCGAAGACCTCGATGGGCTGATCGTGCTGCTGGCCAGTGGCCAGAGCCACTTCGTGAACGGCGCGGTCATTGCGGCCGACGACGGGTTCGCGCTCTGATCCTCTCCATCAAAGCCCACCGATGAGAATCGAAATCCCCGAGAAGAAAAAGTTCGTGTTCGAGATGTCCATCCCCATCCGCTGGGGCGACATGGACGCCATGGGCCACCTCAACAACGGCACCTACTTCCGCTACCTCGAAACTGCGCGCATCGACTGGATCCGCTCGCTCGGCATCGAGCCCGCGCCGGGCGGCGAAGGCATGGTGATCGTCAACGCCTTCTGCAATTTCTACCGCCAGATCGAATATCCCGGCGACGTGCTGCTCAAGATGTACGTGAGCGATCCGGCACGCACCACCTTCGAGAGCTGGGCCACCATGGCGCGCGCCGAGGCGCCCGAGGTGATCTGCGCGGCCGGCGGGGCCACCACGATCTGGGTCGACTTTCCGAAGCAGAAGGCGCTGCCCTTGCCCGACTGGCTGCGCGCGGTGGTGAGCGAGTAGGCCTGGCCGCTAGGCCGGCCGCAGCACGATGCGCGCCTCGAAGCCATGGGCGGCGCCGGGCGGGGGCGATGCCAGTTCGAGCCTGGCGCCGTGCTTCTCGACGATCGTGCCCACGATCGACAGCCCCAGTCCGTAGCCCGCGCGATCGGAGCTGTGGCGCACATGGCGCTGCTGCAGCGTGGCGAGCTGCGCGGCGCTGACGCCCGCGCCGAAGTCGCGCACTGCGAGCGTGCAGGGCGCCATCACCTCGATCACCACGCGGCCGCTGCCGCCGTAGCGCAGCGCGTTTTCCACCAGGTTGCGCAGCGCGATCGCCAGCGCGTCGACGTCACCCGAGGCGACCGGCGCGGCGTCGTCGGGCACCTTGAGCGCGAGCCGCTCGCTGATCTGCGGGTCGTTCCAGAAGTCCTGCGCCACGGCACCGGCCAGCTGCACCAGGTCGACCCGTGCGCGAGCGAGCGAGGCGGCCGATTCCGCGCGCGAGAGCTGCAGCAGCTTCTCGGTGCGGTGGCTGAGCATCTGCAGCGCATCGAGCGCCGCCTGCACGTCGTTGCGCTGCAGGTCGTGCTCGAGCGCGGTCTGCAGCCGCAGCCGTGCGGCGGCCAGCGGTGTTCGCAGCTCGTGCGCCGCGTTGGCGGCCAGCGCGCGCTCGACGTCCAGCGAGTGCGACAGGCGTTCCAGCAGGCTGTTGACGTGGTCGCCGACCGCGCGCAGCTCGTACGGCAGGCCGGGCAGCGTGATGGGGCGCAGGTCGGAGCCGCTGCGCTTCTCGATCTCGCCTGCGAGCTGCTGCAGCACGCGCAGCTCGTTGCGGGCCACCCTGCGCAGCACCAGCGCCAGCAGCGGCAGCACGGCACCCAGCGGAATGATCAGCCCGAACAGCGTGCGGTTCAGCGCCGAGCGCCGCTCGTCAAGCGGATCGGCCACCTGGAAGTAAAGGCCCAGCGTGGGATGCCGCACCGTATAGATGCGCCAGGTCTGGTTGTTGGCGAAGCCCGCGGCCAGCGGCACGTCGAAGGCATCGGTGGGCGCCTCGGCCGAGCGCAGCAGCACGTGCTCGTGGATGTCCACCACCTGGTACATCACAGCGTCTTCCGAGAACAATTGCTTGGGCGCGATCATTGGCGCGTCCGGCGTGGCGCCCGAATGCTGCAGCTTGCCGAGCTCTTGCAGCGCCATGTCGAACATGCGGTGCGAGACCTCGACCAGTTCGTTGTCGAAGTTGTGGTTGATCTCGCGGTCCACGTACCAGACCACGGCCAGCACGCAGAGCATCCACACGCCGCCGACCCAGAGGATCAGTGTGCGCGTCAGGCGGCCGGCCAGCGTGTCGCGGTCGTCCTTCGGGCGTGCCGCGGTCATTCGTCGTCGCCCGACGAGGTCGACAACCGGTAGCCCAGGCCGCGCAGCGTCTGGATGTGGTTCTTGCCCAGCTTGCGCCGCAGGCGGCTGATGAACACTTCGAGCGTGTTGCTGTCGGCCTCGTCGCCGAAGCCGTAGAGCGCGTCGGCCAGGTTCTCGCGCGTGTGGATGCGCTCGGGCCGCGTGGCCATCACGCGCAGCAGGGCCCATTCCTTCTGCGTGAGGACGACCGGGTTGCCGTCCTTGCGGACCCTGTCCTGCGCCAGGTCGATCTCCAGTGTTCCCAGGCGCAGCACTGGCGAGCTGCCGGCGCTGCGCCGCCGCTCCACCGCGCGCAGCCGGGCCAGCAGTTCGGCCGGGTCGTAGGGCTTGATGAGGTAGTCGTCGGCGCCGGCGTCGAGCCCGCGGATGCGGTCGGTGACCTGGTCGCGCGCCGTCAGCACGATGACGATGGGTGGCTCGCGCAGCGCGCGCACCTGGGGCAGCAGCGACAGGCCGTCGCCGTCGCCCAGGTGCAGGTCGAGCAGCACGGCGGCGTACTGCACCGAGAGCAGGGCGCCGCGTGCCTCGGCGAGGCTGGACGCCACGTCGACCACGAATGCCTTCGCAACCAGGTAGCTGCAGACGGCGTCTGCCAACGCACTGTCATCTTCGACGAGCAATATGCGCACGCGATGGGGTCTTTCAAAAAAAACGCAGTCTAGCGCCGACTGTCGCGGGGCCGGGCGGCGTCAGTTTCCGTTCAGGGCCGCTTCAGGCTCGGTTCAGGCCACGAACGTAGGCTCTGGGGGTTTTCAGGCTTGCTGGTTTCCTCTGTTCTCATGACGCGTGTCCCCAATCATCCAAATCCCTCGAATCTTCGCCTGGGAGCACTGACCTTCCTTGCATTGGTCCTGCTGCTGGCGTGGGACGCCACCGGAGGCGATCTCGCGCTGGCCCGCCTGGCGGGCACCCCCGTGGGCTTTCCGTGGCGCGACAACGCCTTCCTGGTGCATGTGATGCACGAGGGCGCGAAGGACCTGAGCTGGCTGTTCGTGATCGCGCTGTTCGCCGCCATCCGCTGGCCGCTCGGCGTCCTGCGGCAGCTGCCGGTTCGCGCCCGGGCGCAGCTGGCATTCACCGTGCTGCTCTCGGTTGTGGCCATCAGCCTGCTCAAGCATGCGAGCCACACGAGCTGCCCCTGGGACCTGAAGGAATTCGGCGGCGCGGCCAGCCATGTGTCGCACTGGGCATGGAAGGTCTATGACGGCGGCGCGGGCGGGTGCTTCCCGGCGGGCCACGCTTCAGCGGCCTTCGCCTATGTGGGCGGCTATTTCGTGCTGCGCCGGGTATCGCCGCGCGCCGCCATCCTCTGGCTCTGCGCGTCGCTGGCCGCGGGGCTGCTGCTCGGCCTGTCGCAGCAACTGCGGGGGGCCCACTACATGAGCCACACGCTCTGGACCGCCTGGATCTGCTGGGTGGTGGGCTTTGCCATCGACCTGGCCGCCGCACCCCGCGCTTTGCGGTTGGCCGCAGCCGAACCTGCTGTGCTGCATGCAGGCCCTTGATGCCGCCCTGTTCGCGCTGATCAACGCCAGTGCCGCGGCACCGGCGTGGAGCATCCATTTCGCGCGCTTTGCCTCCGACGTGCTGCCGGCCTTGCTGGCCACCGCGATCATCGGTGCGGCGGTGATCGACCGCCGCCTGCGCTATGCCTGCTTCACCGCGCTGGTCAGCGTGCTGGCGGTCTGGATCTTCGTGAACGTGTTCCGCTCGGCCATGCCGTTCCAGCGGCCCGCCTTCTACGGCCTGGGAATCCAGTGGGCGCCGCAAGGCGCGCGGCCGGGCTTTCCGAGCCTGCATGCCGCCTGCACCTTCGCTGCGGCGTTTTCGCTGTGGTGCCTGCCGTGGCGCGCGCCCATGCTGGCCGCGCTGGCGGTGGCCGCGGTGGTCGGATGGAGCCGCGTGTTCCTCGGACTGCACTTTCCGCTCGACGTGGTCGTGGGGGCGATGCTCGCCGCCCTGATGTCGATCGTGGTGGAGCGCGGCCTGAGCCGGCCGCTGAACCTGGCGCTCAGGGCCTTCATGCGGCCCCGCTTGAGGGCGAGGCGGGCGCGAACCTGAACGCCGGCTGAACGCGCAATTCAGGCTGGCTTCAGTTGCGCTTCTTACAGTCGGTAGATGTCATTTTCAAGAATCGAGCCCACGCCGGGGCGGGACGTGGGCGTGCCGGCGTCCGGCGCTTCCTTCCTGGCGCCCGCACGTGCGCTCTGGGCGCACATCGACCTCTGGCTGGCGCGGCCACGCTCGGCGCAGAGCGTGGTCGTCTGGCTCGCCATCTACCTTGCCCTGGCCGCCAACTGGCCGCTCTGGAACGAACTGGCGCGCATCGGCGGCGCACCCAGCACCTACCTGCCCACGAGCGCCGCCATGGCGGTGCTCATGGTGTGCGCCACGGTCGCGCTGCTGTCCTTCACGGCCTGGTCGCGCTGGATGAAGCCCTTGTGGTTCGCGGTGGTGCTGCTGGCCGCGTTCGTGCAGCACTACATGCTCGAGTACCGCGTGGTGATGGACCCGACCATGATCGCCAACGTGCTGCAGACCGACCCGAACGAGGCGCGCGACCTCATGAGCTGGCGCATGGCCTACCACGTGCTGCTGGTGGCACTGCTGCCGGCGCTGGCGCTCTGGCGCGCGCGCATCGTGCCGATGCGCTTCGTCTCCAAGCTCTGGCGCAACGCGGCGCTGCTGCTGCTTTCGGTGGTGGTGGCGCTGGTGGCTGCGGTCTCGATGAACCGGCAGCTCGCGCCGCTGATGCGCAACAACGTCCACCTGCGCTACATGATGAACCCGGTCGCGAGCCTCTACTCGGCCGGCTCGGTGGTCATCAGGCCGATGTTCAAGCGCAGCCGCAAGCTGATTCCCATCACGGCCGGAACGGCGCTGGGCGCGAGCTACGCGGGCCAGGCGCGGCCGCCGATGTTCGTGCTGGTGGTGGGCGAGACGGCGCGGGCCGACCACTTCGGCCTCAACGGCTATGCACGCAACACCACGCCAGAGCTGGCGGCGCGCGGTGTACTGAGCTATCGCGACGTGCATTCGTGCGGCACCAACACGCTCGCCTCGGTGCCGTGCATGTTCTCGCCGCTCGGCAAGCAGGGCTACGAGTCGCGCAGCGACGACTACGAGAACCTGGTCGACGTGCTGCAGGCCGCCGGACTGGCGGTGCTGTGGCTGGACAACCAGGCCGGCTGCAAGGACGTGTGCACGCGCATTCCCAATGCCTCGGCTTTCGACAGCCTCTCGCCCGCGCAGAAGAGCGCGCTGTGCGACGGCGAGGAATGCCTGGACGACGTCATGCTCAAAGGCCTGGACGCGCGCATTGCCGCGCTGCCCGCCGAGCGCCGCGCGAAGGGCGTGGTGCTGGTCATGCACCAGATGGGCAGCCACGGGCCGGCCTACTACAAGCGCTCGGCGCCGGAGGTCAAGCGCTACCTGCCCGAGTGCAAGACCAATGCGCTGGCCGAGTGCGGCCACGCGGAGCTGCAGAACGTCTACGACAACTCGATCGCGCAGACCGACCATTTCCTGGGCCAGACCATCGACTGGCTCAAGGCGCAGTCGAGCCAGTACGACCCGGCCTTGCTCTACGTGAGCGACCATGGCGAGTCGCTCGGCGAATACGGCCTGTTCCTGCATGGCGTGCCCTACAGCTTCGCACCCGAGGCGCAGAAGCACGTGCCGATGGTCACCTGGTTCGGTGCCGGCATGAGCGAGCGCCGCAAGCTGTCGCGCGCGTGCATGGAGGCGGGGCTCGACACGCCGCTCACGCACGACAACCTCTACCACACGGTGCTGGGGCTGATGGACGTGAGCAACCCCACCTACAAGCCCGCGCTGGACGCGCTCGCGTCCTGCCGGGGCAAGGCCTGACCCCCGCGCGGTCTATTTCTTCTCGCGCGGCAGCCGCCCCATCAGGAAGAACTCGGTGTTCGGCTGCATGCCGCTGAAGCTCGCGAGGCGGTTGCTCAGGCCGAAGAAGGCGGTGATGGCGGCGATGTCCCAGATGTCCTCGTCGTCGAAGCCGTGGGCGTGCAGCGCGGTGAAATCCGCGTCCTCGACTTCGTGTGAGCGTTCGCAGACCTTCATCGCAAAGTCGAGCATGGCGCGCTGGCGCGGCGTGATGTCGGCCTTGCGGTAGTTCACCGCCACCTGGTCGGCCACCAGCGGCTTCTTCTCGTAGATGCGCAGCAGCGCGCCGTGCGCCACCACGCAGTAGAGGCACCGGTTGGCCGCGCTGGTGGTGGTGACGATCATCTCGCGGTCGCCCTTGGTGAGCGAACCTTCCTCCTTCAGCATCAGCGCGTCGTGGTAGGCGAAGAAGGCGCGCCACTCGGCCGGGCGGCGCGCCAGCGCGAGGAACACGTTGGGCACGAAGCCGGCCTTTTCCTGCACCGCGAGGATCGCGGTGCGGATGTCTTCCGGCAGGTCTTTCAGCTCGGCGAGGGGGTAGCGGTCTGTGGCCATGTCGTCTCCGGTGCGGGTTGTCTCGATGGGCCATCATAGTTTTTACTACGATGACGTATGACCCGCGGCCCACGCGACTGGCGCAGCCAATGCCAGGAACACCGCGGAGCCGGCTTCGCCGGGCCGCTGGTGTTGCCCCCGGTGAGGGGGAGGGAGAAGCGACACGAAGTGCGCGAAGCCTGGGGATGAGCCTTATTTCAGTGCCTTGCCCTGGGTTGCGCCGAGCGGCGTGTGCAGCTGTGAAGCCACCCACTGGCCGGTGTTGTCGTCGCGGCCCTGCAGCAGGTAGCGCGTGTCGGGCTTGCCGTAGTTCTGCACCGCCATGGCCGAGAACTTGCCGATGTCGGTCTTGGGGTCGCGCAGGCGGTTCACGATCAGCACCTTCTTCGTGTCGGCGAAGTCGGCCATCATGTTCTGGTCGCCCTCGCTGTCGCCGGCAATGAAGCTCGGGCCGTAGCCGTACTTGCTGACCAGGAAGCGCTGGATGTTCTTGGTCTTGCCGGGGCCCTGGGTCTGGTCGTAGCCGTGGCGGTACTCGGGCTGGATCACGCCGTTGGCGTCGCGCTCCAGCTCCATTGCCAGCACGCGCTCGGGCGGGTTGTTGTAGCCGAAGGCGGGGTTCGAGGAAATCTCCTTGATCACGTCGACGAAGGAGGCCGAGCACACCCACACGTCGAAGCCTGCGTTGCGGAACGCGGCATACAGCTCCTGCATCTCGGGCTGCAGCCGCAGGCCGTTCTTCCAGCTGACCGAGACCACGCCGGCCTGGCCCGGCAGCGCGGCCGGCGAGGTCCATTTCACCTTGGCCACGGGCTCCTTCAGCTGCCAGGCCACGGTGGCGGCCGTGAGCTTGCGCACCTGGGCTTCGGTCATGCCGGCGAAGAGGTAGGTGACCCAGGGGTAGGCGGTGTCGTGGTCGAAGGTGTCGCCGATGGCTTCGTAGAGAAAGCGCACCTTGGTGGTGAAGGCGATGTAGTGCGGGCTCAGCTTCACCGCGGCCAGCGGCTGGCTGCCCTTGAGGCCGCTGTAGTTCTGGTAGAGCCAGGTGTAGCTGGCCACGATGTCGGGCACCACGCGGTCGATGTTGACCGGCTGGCCGGCCGCATTGTTGTAGGCGGGAAGAAAGTCCTTCTTCGGGATGTTCTTGCGCAGCGCCACCTCGAGCTGCGCGGGCGTGGCGCCGAAGACCAGGTTCTCGAGCTGGTAGATCAGCGAGGCTTCCTCGATGTCGAGGAACACGCTGGTGTTGTCCCAGTCGAAAACCACATAGGGCGGCCTGGCCGCGTTGTAGCCCGGGCTCGACTTGCCGAGGCTGGCGATCAGGCCTTCGATCTGCGCCCGGTTGAAGGCGTCCCAGTGGCCGGTGTTCAGGCGCTGGGAAGGCACGCTGGCGCAGCCGGTGGCGACGAGCGCCGCGGCCAGGGGGGTGAGAAGGACGAGTCGGCGTTGCATTGTTTTTGACCTTGTACTTGTGCAGGGATGAACCAGGCCGCGAGCGTACGGAACGCTCGTGACAATTTGGCAAGGGGCTTGGCGCTCAGCGCGGCAGCGGTGTCGCCTGGCGTGATTCGAGCACCGCGAGATCGCTCTCGTCCTTGAGCCCGACGCCGGTCAGCCCCCGGCGTAACGCCTCACGCATCAGCCATGCCAGCTTGAACGCGGCGGCTTCGCAGGGCAGGCCTTCGGGGCGCACGTTCGAGATGCAGTTGCGCTCGGCGTCGTGGCGGCCGCGCTTGGGCGAATGGGTCAGGTAGATGCCGAGGCTGTCCGGCGAACTGAGCCCCGGGCGCTCGCCGATCAGCATCACCGAGAGCGCGGCGCCGAACAGCTCGCCGACCTCGTCGGCCAGCGCCACGCGCGCCTGGGTGGCGATGACCACGGGAGAGAAGCGCGTCTCGGGCGGCAGCTGCGCGCGCAGCGCGGCCAGCAGCGGCGCGGCATGGCGCGCCACGGCGAGCGAGGAAAGGCCGTCGCCGACGACGAGGCACACATCGCAATCGCTTGTCGCGGCGGTTCGCAGGCGCTGCGCATCCGCGGGGTCGAGCTGGCGGCCGAGGTCGGGGCGGCGCAGGTAGGTGGTGCGGTCTTCGGCGCGGCTGCGTACCCGCATCACCTGCCAATGCTGTTGTTGCAGCGTGGCTTCGAGTGCATCGACGTCGAGCGCCGCATGGATCGCATCGCGCGCCATCGCATGGGCCCAGCCGAAGCGCAGCGTCTCGTCGGTCGGCATGCCGGCGCCGGCGCGGCCCAGCGCGAGGCGCGCGGGGGTGGCCGAACGCCATTGCGCCCAGGGATTCGGCGTGACGGCGTCCTTGCTCATGACCCAAGCGCGGCGAGCCCGCTCATGTCCGCCAGCAGGCGGTTGGCCGAAGGCGGCGCGAGTTGTCCCGCGGCATCGGTGATCTGCATGCGCTGCAGCCAGGCCTCGAACTCAGGGGCACGCTTCAGGCCCAGCGTCTGGCGCAGGAACAGCGCGTCGTGGAACGAGGTGCTCTGGTAGTTGAGCATCACGTCGTCGGCGCCCGGAATGCCCATGATGAAGTTGATGCCCGCGGTGCCCAGCAGCACCAGCAGGTTGTCCATGTCGTCCTGGTCGGCCTCGGCATGGTTGGTGTAGCAGATGTCGCAGCCGATGGGCAGGCCCAGCAGCTTGCCGCAGCAATGGTCTTCGAGGCCGGCGCGGATGATCTGCTTGCCGTCGTACAGGTATTCAGGCCCGATGAAGCCGACCACCGTGTTGATGAGCAGCGGCTTGTAGCGCCGCGCCAGCGCATAGGCGCGCACCTCGCAGGTCTGCTGGTCGACGCCGAAGTTGGCATTGGCCGACAGCGCGCTGCCCTGGCCGGTCTCGAAATACATCACGTTGTTGCCGACCGTGCCCCGGTTCAGTGCCAGTGCCGCGGCATAGGCTTCGTCCAGCAGCTCGGGCGTCACGCCGAAGGACAGGTTCGCCTTCTCGGTGCCCGCGATCGACTGGAACACCAGGTCCACCGGCGCGCCGGCCTCCGCGAGCTTGAGCGTGTTGGTCACGTGCGTGAGCACACAGCTCTGGGTGGGGATCTCGAAGCGCTGGATCACCTCGTCGAGCATGTGCAGCAGGCGGCCGAGTACCTGCATGCTGTCGGACACCGGGTTGAGGCCGATCACCGCGTCGCCCGCGCCGTAGAGCAGCCCGTCGAGCGTGGAGGCCGCCACGCCGCGCAGATCGTCGGTCGGGTGGTTGGGCTGCAGGCGCACGGCCAGGTGGCCGGGCAGGCCGATGGTGTCGCGGAAGCGCGTGACCACGCTGCATTTTTTGGCGACCGACACCAGGTCCTGGTTGCGCATGAGCTTGGACACGGCTGCCACCATCTCGGGCGTGAGGCCCGGTGCCAGTGCCGTCAGCGCGTCGGTGGTGGCCTGCTCCGAAAGCAGCCAGTTGCGGAAGTCGCCGACCGTGAGGTGGGCCACCGGCGCAAAGGCCTGCGCATCATGGGTGTCGATGATGAGACGCGTGATGTTGTCGCTCTCGTAGGGAATCAGCGCTTCGCTCAGGAACTGCCTGAGCGGCGTTTCGGCCAGCACGTGGCGCGCCGCCATGCGCTGCTGCGCGGTGGCCGCGCCGATTTCCGCCAGGTAGTCGCCCGAGCGCGCCGGGCTGGCCACGGCCATGACCTGCTTCAGGTCGTCGAAGGCGAAGACCTGGCCGGCGATGGTGGTGCGGTAGCGCATCTTTCCTTCCTCTTCACAGAGTGCGCGTTGAGGAAAGCATCTCGTCGGGCGCCGCCGCCTTGCGCTGCGCCGAGGTCAGCAGGAAGTAGCCGTAGGCCAGGGCCATCAGCACCACGAACAGCAGCGTGAGCATGGCGTTGAACCAGACCATGGCACCCAGGCAGACCACCCCGAGCCCGAGCGCAATCGCCGGAAACACCGGATAGAAGGGCGCGCGGTAGGTGCGCAGCAGGCCGGGCTCGCTGCGGCGCAGCTTGAAGAGCGCGGCCATCGAGATCAGGTACATCACGATGGCGCCGAGCACGGCCATGGTCACGATGTTGGCCGTGAGCGTCTGGCCGCCGAACTGCACCCACTCGTCGCTGAAGATGGCGACCACGCCGATCACGCCGCCCGCCAGCAGCGCGCGGTGCGGCGTGTCGAAGCGCGGGCTCAGGCCCGCGAAGTAGCGCGGCAGGTAGCCCGCGCGCGCCAGCGCGAAGATCTGGCGCGAATAGCCCATGATGATTCCGTGGAACGAGGCGATCAGGCCGAAGAGGCCGATCCACACCAGCATGTGCAGCCAGCCGCTGTTGTCGCCCACCACCGCCTTCATGGCCTGCGGCAGTGGGTCGTTGATGTTGGCGAGCTTGCGCCAGTCGCCCACGCCGCCGGCGAAGATCATCACGCCGAAGGCCAGCACCACCAGCGTGACGATGCCCGTGGTGTAGGCGATGGGAATGGTGCGGTGCGGATCGCGCGCTTCCTCGGCGGCCATGGCCGCGCCCTCGATGGCCAGGAAGAACCAGATCGCGAACGGTATCGACGCGAAGATGCCCGAGATGGCCGCGCCGTTGAGCACGCTGCCGCCGGCCCAGCCGTTGGCAACGAAGTTGGCCATGGTCCAGCCCGGCGTGACCACGCCCATGAACACCAGCAGCTCGACGATCGCGAGCACCGTCACGAACAGCTCGAAGGCCGCCGCAATGCCGATGCCGATCCAGTTGAGCGCGATGAAGATCACGTACGCGCCCAGCGCGAACCACTTGGGGTTGATGCCCGGGAACTGCACGTTGAGGTAGGCGCCGATGGCCAGCGCGATGGCCGGCGGCGCAAAGACGAACTCGATCAGCGTGGCAAAGCCCGCCACGAAGCCGCCGGTCGGACCGAAGGCGCGCCGCGCATAGGCAAAGGGGCCACCCGCATGCGGGATGGCGGTGGAGAGCTCGGTGAAGCTGAAGATGAAGGTGGTGTACATCGTGGCCACCAGCACCGTGGCCACCAGGAAGCCGAGCGTGCCGGCGGTGTTCCAGCCATAGCTCCAGCCAAAGTACTCGCCCGAGATGACCAGGCCCACGGCGATGCCCCAGAGCTGGACGGGGCCGAGGACCTTCTTCAGGTGGCCGGTGCCTGCGGGAACAGCGGCTGCGGCCGGCGTGACTGCGGTGGACTGCATGGGGCTTCCTCCTTTTGCGGATGTTGACAGTGCGTATCCGGCAAAGCAAGGCCCGTTCCACCGCTGGCCATAATCGTGCCTTTCCAATCTCCCGAGGTGTTCAGTGAAGTCTTCCTCTTCTTCCTTGTCTGTCTTCTGTGCCGTCCTGGTTTCTCTGTGCGCGGTGTCCTCCGCCTGGGCGCAGTCGGCACCCGTCACCACGCCGAGCGGCCTGGTCTACCAGTCGCTGAAGGAAGGCACCGGTGCATCGCCCGCCGCCACCGACGTGGTCAAGGTGCACTACCGCGGCACCTTTCCCGACAGCGGCAAGGAATTCGACAGCTCCTACAGCCGCGGCGAGCCGACCGAGTTTCCGCTCAACGGCGTGATCCCCTGCTGGACCGAAGGCGTGCAGAAGATGAAGCCGGGCGGCAAGGCCAAGCTGACCTGCCCGCCGGCCATCGCCTATGGCTCGCGCGGCGCAGGCGGCGTGATTCCGCCGAATGCCACGCTCAACTTCGAGGTCGAGCTGGTTTCCGTCAAGAAGCGCTGAACCGGAGTGCTCGGTTCGTGAGCCTGGGGCGGGGCGTGCCTATATTTGCGCCATGCCTCCGTCGACGAAGAGCTCCGCTCCGTGCACGAAGCTGCTGTCGTCGGAGGCCAGGAATACCACGGCCTTGGCGATCTCGTCGGGCGTGCCTACCCGGCCAAGTGGAATGTTCTGCGCCTGTCCCTCGATGAAGCCTTTCACCTGTTCCGCCGTGAGGCCCAGCAGGTCGTAGGCCGGGGTAGGCACCACGCCGGGACTGACCGCGTTGACTCGGATGCCGGCATCCTTCAGGTCCACCGCCCAGCTGCGCGCGAAGCTGCGCACCGCCGCCTTGGTCGCACTGTAGACGCTGAAGGCGGGCGTGCCCTTGATGCTGGTGATCGATGCGTTGAGGACGATCGACGCGCCCTTCGGCATCAGCGGCAACGCCTTCTGCACGGTAAAGAGCAGGCCGCGCACATTGGTGCCAAAGATCTTGTCGAAATGCTCTTCGGTGATCTGGCCCAGCGGCAGCAGGCTGCCGCCGCCTGCGTTCGCGAAGAGCACGTCGAGTCGGCCCTTTTGTTCCTTGATGGCGGCATAGAGCCGATCGAGATCGGCGGTCTTCGACACGTCGCCGAGCACGCCGGTCACGTTGCGGCCGATGGTTTTGACGGCTGCGTCGAGCTCGGCCTGGCGGCGGCCGGTGATGAACACGTGGGCGCCTTCGGCCACGAAGCGTTGCGCGGTGGCAAGGCCGATGCCGCTGGTGCCGCCGGTGACGAGGGCGATCTTGTCGCTGAGCTTGAGGGTCATGGTTTCCTTCTTCCTTGATGGCTGCAATGCAGCGTTGACGACGGAACGAAGTTTGGGCGCGACCCGCTCGCGGACCAAGACGCCTCGAGGGATATGTTTATTCACGAATCACTAATAATCCAGCGATGGACCAGATCACCGCCATGCGCGTCTTCGCCAGGGTGGTCGAGGCGGGCACCTTCACCCGCGCGGCCGACTCGCTGCAGATGCCCAAGCCCACCGTGACAAAAATGGTGCAGCAGCTCGAGACGCATCTGCGCGTGAAGCTGCTGCAGCGCACGACGCGGCGCGTGACGGTCACGCCCGAGGGCGCGGCGTACTACGAGCGCACCGCGCGCGTGCTGGCGGAGCTCGAAGGCATCGAATCGGACCTCACCAACGCGCAAGCCAATCCGCGCGGGCGGCTGAGGGTGGACGTCGGGTCCTCCTTTGCCAACATGATCCTGATTCCACAACTGCCGGCGTTTCATGCGCGGTATCCGGAGATCGAGCTCGAGATCGGCGTGAGCGACCGGCCCGTGAACCTGATCGGCGATGCGGTCGACTGCGTGATCCGTGCGGGCGAACTGAGCGACCAGTCGCTCGTGGCGCGCCGCATCGCGACCTTGCGCTTCGTGACCTGCGCGACGCCGGCCTATCTGGAGCGCCACGGCATGCCGAAGACGCCGGCGGACCTCGGCGACGGCACGCACCGCGTGGTGGGCTACTTCTCGTCGCTGAGCAACCGACCGATTCCGCTGCGCTATGTGCGTGGCGACGAGCGCATCGAGATCCATGGCCACACCGTGGTGGGCGTGAACGAGAGCACCGCGCACCTGACGGCCATGCTCACCGGCATGGGCGTGGCGCAGACCTTCGACGTGATGGCTGCTCCGTACCTCGCGAGCGGCGCACTCGTCGAGATGTTGCAGGGCTGGGCGCCGCCGCCGTATCCGCTGCACGTGGTGTATCCCACCAACCGGCACCTGAGCGCGAAGCTGCGGGTGCTCGTCGATTGGGCGGTGGAGCTCTTCGCGCCCTACAACCAGCCGGGCAGGCGCTGAAGTATCGGCGGCCTCAGGCTGGCTGGTACTGGAACAGCCAGGTTTCGGTCAGCGTCTTGTCGCCGGTCTTCAGGTAGAGCCGCATGTCGATCGGCTCGTTGCCTTCGGGCGTGAAGTCGAACTGTGCGCGCCAGTGGCCCGGCACACCGTTCGGCACGGCCTCGGCAAAGACGTAGGAGAACTTGCCGCGCGGCGCCGTCAGCACCAGCTCGGGCTTCACGCCGAAGGGCACGGTGGTGAGCGGCTGCCCGACGAACTCCACCATGAACTTGCGCACGCCCGGCGGGCGCGGCTGGCCGGGCTGTCCGCCGCGTCCGATGCGCGTGGCCACGCAGCGCGCGAGCGGCGAGGGAAAGGGCTCCTGATCGGTCCAGTGCAGCCGGTACTGCAGGCTGTAGCTCGCGCCCGCCTTGGCCTCGGCCTTGGGCACCCAGAAGGCGACGATGTTGTCGTGGATCTCGTCGTCGGTCGGGATCTCGATCAGCTGCACCGAGCCTTCGCCCCAGTCGCCCAGCGGCTCGATCCAGAGGCTGGGGCGCTTCTCGTAGTTGACGCCGTCCTGGTAGTTGTCGAACGCACGGTCGCGCTGCAGCAGCCCGAAACCGCGCGGCCGGGTGTCCGCAAAGGCCGAGGCGCGCGTCTGCGTCGGGTTGTTGAGCGGGCGCCAGATGCGCTCGCCCGCGCCGTTCCAGATGGCCAGGCCGTCGGAGTCGTGCACCTCGGGGCGCCAGTCGATGGCGGTGGGCTTGATGGTCTCCGAGTACCAGTACATCGAGGTGAGCGGCACCAGGCCCAGGCGCGACACGTCGCGGCGCAGGAAAACGCGTGCGTCGATGTCCATGATCACGGCCTTGCCGCGCTGCATCACGAACTTGAACACGCCCGTGACGCTCGGCCCTTCGAGCAGCGCGTAGACGGTCATCGATGTGGTGTTGTTCGCAGCCGGCGTCTCGAAGTAGAAGCGCGTGAAGGTGGGGAATTCCTCGGGCTTGTCGGGCACCGCCACGTCGAGCGCAAGGCCGCGCGCCGACAGGCCGTACTGGTAGAGCTCGCCGATCGCGCGGAAGTAGGAGGCGCCCAGGAAGGCCACCCAGTCGTTCTTCTGCCAGTCGAGCTTGCTCTGGTCGCCCAGGCGGCTTTCCTGCAGCCGGAAGCCCGCAAAGCCAGCGCCGGCTGGCAGCGCGCGCGCCGGGCTGTCGGGCGGCATCGAGAAGTACGAAGGGCTGTAGAGCACCTCGCGTGCGAAGGCGTCGCCATCGGAATTCTCTAGCACGTGCATGCGCACGGGTGTCTGGAAGAAGCGGCCGAGGTGGAAGAAGGTGACGGGAAAGGCGCCCGGGCCGTCGCGGAAGAGGGCGTTGGCCGGGTCGAACTTGATCTTGCCGTGTGCGTCGTAGTCGATCTTCTCGAGCACCTCGGGTGCGAGCGGCGCGGCCGCGGCATAGGGCTGCCCGGCCAGGCGCCTGGCCTGCGCCACGAGGCGGTCGAACGAGAAGGGCGAAGGCTGGCTCAGCTTCAGGCCGTTGGCGGCCAGTGCCTCTTCGGGCAGTCCAAGGGCGGCGAGTGCGGCGGCGGCACCACCTGCGGCAAGGAAGGATCGGCGATCAAGCATGTGTTTCTTGAGGGTTGCGGTCTTGGGAGTACGTCGTGGAGTACGAAAAGGAATGAGCGGAAGCCGATGCGGCCGGGGAAACCATCCTAATGCAGCCGGCGCCCTGGATTTTCCGCGCACAGGAGCGGCGAGCATGCCGCGGCCGCGGGGTTTGGCGCGTCAGCCAAGCTGCGCAGCGCGAGCCGGACAAGGCCGGGATTTGAGAAATTTGTGCGTTTATGTATCGGCGCTGTCATTGGCGCTGTCGGCCACGCCCAGTGCGTAGACGGCATAGAGCGGCAGGCCGAGCAGCATCAGCACCAGTGGCGCGAACAGGGTGTAGGCCAGGCCGCTGCCTTCGAGCACCCGGTAGGTGGCGTCGAGCCGCAGGCGCGGATGGGGCTGCGTCAGCTCGGCGGTCTTGCGCAGCCCCCAGTGGAACTCCGCCCCGGTGGCGCGCAGCGAGGGATGCTGCGCGGCGCGGCCCACGGCAAGCCAGCAGACCGCATCGAAGGCCAGCACCGAGCCCGCGGGCGCGCGTTCGCCGAAGGTCGCAAGCACGGCCTGCGCCTGCTGCGGCTGAAGGTACATCAGGACGCCTTCGGTGAAGAGGAAGACCGGCTGCGCCTGGCGCTTGCGCGGCAGTTCGAGCGCGTCCCACCAGCGCGGCGACGTGAGGTCGAGCTCGCGCGCATCGTGGCGCGGGTGGGTCTCGGGAATCAGCTCGCGGCGCAGCGCCATCACCTCGGGCAGGTCGGCATCCGTCATGCGCGACCTTCCGTCGTCCAGCCACTGGAAGTAGTGGCTTAGGCCGCAGCCCATGTTCACCACGCGGCCGCCCGGATGCTGCTTGAGGAACTCCTGCGCGAGGCTGCGAAAGCGCCGCGTGCGGCTCAGGATGCTGTAGATGGTGGTCCGGTCCTCGGGCAGCGGATGGCCTTCGTCGCGGATCTTCTCGAGGATCGAGGCGGCGTAGGCGTCGCGCACGGCCATCTGCGGAAACATCGCGTCGCCCGAAGCGCGCGCGGCGAGCGGGATCCGCAAGGTCGACGGCACGGCCGACAGGCTTCGCGCGGCTCTCTTGCTTGCTGTCATGGGCGCAGGCACCGGTTCATGCGCAAGTCTGGCCGCTCCCACGCCGTGGAGCAAGTCAGCCTTTCGTTAGCCCGCGGGCAGGCCGGCATGCCCCGTGCCGGCCGCCGCTGCATCTTCTACTTGGCGGTGGGCATCACGAACTCGGCGCCCTTGCCAATGCTCTCGGGCCAGCGCTGCATGATCGACTTCTGCTTGGTGTAGAAGCGAACGCCTTCCTCGCCATAGGCGTGCATGTCGCCGAACAGGCTGCGCTTCCAGCCGCCGAAGCCGTGCCATGCCATGGGCACCGGGATCGGCACGTTGATGCCGACCATGCCCACCTGGATGCGGCGGCTGAATTCGCGCGCCACGTTGCCGTCGCGCGTGAAGCAGCTCACGCCGTTGCCGAATTCATGGTCGTTGACCAGGTCGACCGCGTCCTTGAAGCTGGCCACGCGCACGCAGGAGAGCACCGGGCCGAAGATCTCTTCCTTGTAGATGCGCATCTCGGGCGTGACGTGGTCGAACAGCGTGCCGCCCATCCAGAAGCCGTCGCCGCAGCCGTCGCCAGCCTTGCTGCCATCGAACTGGCGGCCGTCGACCAGCAGCTTCGCGCCTTCTTTTTCGCCCTGGGCGATGTAGCCCGTGATGCGCTCGTGCGCCGCGCGCGTGACGATCGGGCCCATCTCGGCCGCGAGGTTCTCGCCGTCGAGCACCTTGAGCGTCTTCGTGCGCTCGACGAGCTTGGGAATGATCTTGTCGGCCACGTCGCCCACCAGCACCGCCACGCTGATGGCCATGCAGCGCTCGCCGGCCGAGCCGTAGCCCGCGCCGATCAGCGCATCCACCGTCTGGTCGATGTCGGCGTCGGGCATCACCACCATGTGGTTCTTTGCGCCGCCGAGCGCCTGCACGCGCTTGCCGTTGCGGGCGCCGGTTTCGTAGATGTAGTTGGCAATGGGCGTGGAGCCCACGAAGCTCACGGCCTTGACGTCGGGGTGCTCGAGCAGCGCATCGACCGCCACCTTGTCGCCCTGCACCACGTTGAACACGCCGTCGGGCAGGCCCGCCTCCTTCAGCAGCTCGGCCATGCGCAGCGACGGGGTCGGGTCGGTCGGGCTGGGCTTGAGCACGAAGGTGTTGCCCGCGGCAATGGCCACCGGGAACATCCACATCGGCACCATCACCGGGAAGTTGAAGGGCGTGATGCCGGCGACCACGCCGAGCGGCTGGCGCAGCGTCCAGTTGTCGATGCCGGTGGAGACTTGGTCGGTGAAGTCGCCCTTGAGCAGCTGCGGGATGCCGCAGGCGAATTCGACGATGTCGATGCCGCGCGAGACCTCGCCCTGCGCGTCGGTGAACACCTTGCCGTGCTCGGCGGTGATCATGTGCGCGAGCTCGTCCTTGTGCAGGTTCAGCAGTTCCAGGAACTTGAACATCACGCGGGCGCGGCGGATCGGCGGCGTGTCGGCCCACTTGGGGAAGGCGGCCTGTGCGGCGGCCACCGCGGCATCGACGTCGGCCTGGACGGCCAGCGCCACCTTGCCCGTGACCTTGCCGGTGGCCGGATTGGTGACGTCCTGCGTGCGGTCGGAGGTGCCGGCGGCGTGCTGGCCGCCGATGAAATGCGCGATCTGTGTGGTCATGGAGGGTCCCAGGTCAAGTGATTGCGCCAGTCTAGAAAGGGGAAGGGCGCCTGCCTAGACGCTGGAGTTGAACTGTTTGTTCGCTATAGTGAACAATCCCACCATGGATCTGCAAAAAGCCGAATCGCTCTGGATGCACCTGAACTGGCTGATCGTGCTCGGCCAGCAGGGCAGCTATACCGCCGCCGCGGCGCGCCTGGGCGTGAGCAAGGCCGCCATGAGCCAGCGCATCGCCGAGCTGGAGCGCGCCGTGGGCGTGACCCTGGTGCGCCGCACCACCCGCAGCATGCGGCTGACCGAGGCCGGACAGCAGCTGGTCGACCAGACGCGCGAGCCCTTCGAGCAGATCGCCCACAGCTTCCTGCAGGCGCGGGACCATGCGGGCGAACCACGCGGCCTGGTGCGGGTCACCGCGCCGGTGGCGCTGGGGCGGCAGCAGCTGCTGCCCAGGCTCGCCGATTTTCTGCTGGCGCATCCGTCGATCCGCATCGAGATGGAGCTTTCCGACCGGCTGAGTTCGCTGGCCACGGAAGGCTTCGACCTGGCGGTGCGGCATGCGGCATCGCCGCCCGACACGCACGTGGCCTGGCGCCTGTGCGACACGCGCTCGGTGCTGGTGGCCAGCCGGGCCTACCTGCGCCGCCGCGGCACCCCGCTGGCGCCGCCCATGCTGACCGAGCACGATTGCCTGCACTATCCGCGCGGGCAGGAAACCAACGTGTGGTCGTTCGAGCGGCGTGGCGGCCGCGCGCGCCAGGCCGAGCGCGTGACCGTGCCCATTGCCGGGCCGCTGGCGGCCAACAACAGCGAGGCGCTGCGCGACGCGGCCCAGGCGGGGCTGGGCATTGCGCTCTTGCCCGACTTCAGCGCGCAGTCGGGCCTGCAGGCGGGCAAGCTGGTCGAGGTGCTCTCCGACTGGCAGCCCACGGGCGCCTTTGCCGACCAGATCTACGCCATACGGCCTTATTCGCTGCACATTCCGCGCGCGGTCAACCTGTTCGTGAGCCATCTGCGCGAGACGCTCAAGGCGGGGTTCGAGCTGCCTTAGGGCTGATGCTTCAAGGAGACCGTTCCGGTCTCGTTTTCAGTTGGACGACGCCATCAACTGCCCCACCAGCAGCTGCGCCGCCGGCGACAAGGTCTCGCCCGTCTTGGTCGCCATCAGCAGACGGCGCACGGCCCAGGCGTCGCTGAGCCGAACCACCTTGAGGCCGAGTGCGTTCACCTGCGCCTTGCAGGCCGCGAGCGGCACCACGCCGATGCCGAGGTTGGCCGCGATCATGTGGCACATCGCATCGAAGCTGCGCACCTGCACGCGCAGTCGCATCGGAATGCCGGCCTGCTCGGCCGCGCGCGAAGTGAGTTCGAGCAGCGAGCTGCTGCGGTTCAGGCCCACGAACTCATGCGCGAGGCAGGTCTTGAAATCGGTCCGGCGGGTGCGTGCGAGCGGATGCTGCCGGGCGCACAGCACCACCAGCTCGTCGGTCTGGAACGGCGCCACGTCGAGCCCGTAGGCTGGCGTGTTCTCGGCGAACACGCCCACGTCGGCCAGGCCGTCGACCAGCGCGCGCACGATGTCGCCGCTCAGCTGTTCCTCGACCTCGACGCGGATGTCCGGGTGCTGGCCCAGGAAGGCGGCGAGCGTGGCCGGCAGGAACTCGGTGAGCGCCGACATGTTGGCCCACAGCCGCACATGGCCGCGCACCCCGCTCGAGTAGTCGCCGAGCTCGTTGCTGAACTGCTCGAAGCCCTGGAACAGCCGCATTGCATGCTGCATGGCCACGTGGCCGGCCGGGGTCAGCGCGATGCCTTGCGAGCTGCGCTCCAGCAGCTTCGATCCCGTGGCCGCCTCGAAGTCCGAAAGCCGCCGGCTGGCGGCCGAGAGCGCCAGGTGGCAGGCTTCCGCGCCCTTGGTGATGCTGCCCGACTGGGCCACGGCGCAGAACAGGCGCAGCGTGACGAAGTCGACGCGGGCGGGGTTGATGGGAACGGCCATCCGTCCATTCTAGAAAGCCTTCGCATTTTGCGAAGGCCTCCTGCCATCAAAGCAATTCCGCTCGCCGCGATCTGTTCCTAGAGTTGGGGCAACCAACCAGGAGACAGACGCAAGATGAATGCACTCGAAGGCCTCAAGGTGCTGGAGCTCGGCCAGCTCATCGCCGGCCCGTTCGCGGGCAAGACGCTCGCGGAATTCGGCGCCGACGTGATCAAGGTCGAGCCGGCCGGCGTCGGCGATCCGCTGCGCAAGTGGCGGCTGCTGCGCGAAGGCACTTCGGTGTGGTGGGAGGTGCAGTCGCGCAACAAGCGCTCGGTGTGCCTCGACCTGCGCAGCGCCGAAGGCCAGCAGGCCGTGCGCGCGCTGGCGCTGGAGGCCGACGTGCTGATCGAGAACTTCAAGCCCGGCACGCTCGAAGGCTGGGGCCTGGGCTGGGAGCAGCTGCATGCGCTCAACCCGCGGCTCATCATGCTGCGCATCTCGGGCTACGGGCAGACCGGGCCGTACCGCGACAAGCCGGGCTTCGGCGTGCTCGGCGAATCGATGGGCGGGCTGCGCTACCTGAGCGGCGAGCCGGGCCGGGTGCCGGTGCGCGTGGGCGTCTCGCTCGGCGACACGCTGGCGGCGCTGCATGGCGTGATCGGCGTGCTCACGGCGCTGCACCATCGCACGGTCCATGGCGGCGAGGGGCAATTCATCGACGTGGCGCTCTACGAGTCGGTCTTCAATGTGATGGAAAGCCTGCTGCCCGAATACGACGCGTTCGGCGCGGTGCGCGAGCGCGCCGGCAGCGCCCTGCCGGGCATTGCGCCGACCAATGCCTACAAGTGCAATGACGGCCACTACGTGCTGGTGGCGGGCAACGGCGACAGCATCTTCAGGCGGCTGATGCGCGCCATCGGCCGCGCGGACCTGGAGAACGATCCGCAGCTCGTGCACAACGATGGCCGCGTGCAGCGGGTGGAAGAGATCGATGCCGCCATCGAGGCCTGGACGCTGCAGCGCAGCCGCGACGAGGTGCTCGCGGTGCTCGATGCGGCCGGCGTGCCGGTCGGGCGCATCTACACGGTGGCCGACATCGCCACCGATCCGCAGTACCTGGCGCGCCAGATGATCGTCGAGACGGCCACCGCCGACGGCGAAATGCTCAAGGTGCCGGGCGTGGTGCCCAAGCTCAGCGCCACGCCGGGGCGCATCGCGCATCCCGCGCCGCGGCTCGGCGAACACACCGATGAGCTGCAGGGCGCGGGCTGGCCGGCGCGCCGCACCGAAGAAAGCGAGGCCGTATGAAAGAAGGCAAGGGCAAGCGGCTCTTCATCAACGAAGTGGCCACGCGCGACGGCTTCCAGATGGAGGGCCGCTTCATTCCCACCGACGACAAGATCGCGCTCGTCGATCGGCTGGGCACGCTGGGCTACGCCAAGATCGAGGTGACTTCGTTCACCTCCGCCAAGGCGATTCCGGCGCTGCGCGATGGCGAGGAAGTGATGCAGCGCATCGTGCGCCGGCCGGGCGTGGTCTATACCGCGCTGGTGCCGAACCTGCGCGGGGCCGAGCGCGCTCTGGAGAGCCGCATCGGCGAATTCAACATCGTCATGTCGGTCAGCGAGACCCACAACCTCAGCAACCTGCGCATGACGCGCGAGCAGTCGTTCGCGCAGCTGGCCGAGGTCATCGCGCTGGCCAGGCGGGCCGGCGTGCCGGTGAACGTGTCGCTCTCCTGCGTCTTCGGCTGCCCGATGGAAGGCGAGGTGCCGATGGCTGCGGTGCTGGAATGGATCGACCGCTTCGCGGCGCTGCAGGTGCAGGGCATCACGCTGTGCGACACCACGGGCATGGCTTTTCCCACGCAGGTGCAGGCCGTCTGCGAGGCCGCGATGGCGCGGCATCCCGGCCTGCAGTGGACGGCGCACTTTCACAACACGCGCGGCATGGGGCTCGCGAACACGGTGGCGGCAGTCGAGGCGGGCATCGAGCGGCTCGACATGTCGCTGGGCGGCATCGGCGGCTGCCCCTATGCACCCGGCGCCACCGGCAACGTCGCCACCGAGGACGTGGTGCACATGCTGCAATGCATGGGCTACGACACCGGCATGGATCTGGACGGCCTGATCGATGCCGCCTCGGAACTCGAAGCGCTGGTGCAGCACGAATTGCCGAGCCAGGTTTCCCGCGCCGGCCACCGGCTCACGCGGCATGCGCCGCCGGCGGATTTCAACGACATCGCGGCGCGCGCGCATGCGCGCCGGGCCAAGGAGCTGCACGCATGATCGACCATCTGGACCACCTGGTGCTCACCACCGCTCACGAGGAGGCCTGTACCCGCTTCTATGTCGACGTGATGGGCATGGCGCTGGAGACTTTCGGCGCGAACCGCAAGGCCTTCCGCTTCGGCAACCAGAAGATCAACCTGCATGTGAAGGGCCATGAGTTCGAGCCCAAGGCGCAGGTGCCGACGCCGGGCTCGCTGGACCTGTGCTTCATCGCGAGCGTGCCGCTCGAGGACGTGATCGCGCGGCTGAAGAACAATGGCGTTCCGATCCTCGAAGGCCCGGTGATGCGGACCGGCGCCACCTCGCGCATCCGATCGGTCTACGTGCGCGATCCCGACCTGAATCTCATCGAGATATCCGAGCTGGCGCCCTGACGCGCCGGCTTCGAATGCAACCCTAAAAACACCGGAGACAGACAAACCATGAAATCCACCCATCGCCTTCTGATGGCCGCAGGCCTCGTGCTGGCGGCCAGCGCGGCCAGTGCCGACACCTGGCCCTCGAAACCGATCACCTTCATCGTGCCCACCGCGCCTGCCGGGTCCACCGACATCATGGCGCGTATGGTGGCCGACCCGCTGCAGCGCGCGCTGGGCCAGCCCATCGTGGTCGACAACAGGCCCGGCGCCAGCGGCAACATCGGCACCGAGGCGGTGGCGCGCGCCGCGCCCGACGGCTACACGCTGCTGATGCAGTACTCGGGCTACCACGTCGGCAACCCCGCGCTCTTTCCGCAGATCAAGTGGAGCCCCACCAAGGACTTCGTGCCGGTGGCGCTGGTGATGCGCGCGCCGCACGTGGTCGCGGTGAGCGGCAAGCTGCCCGTGAACTCGATGAAGGAGCTGATCGATTACGGCAAGAAGAAGAAGGAGGGCGGCCTGTTCTACGCCTCGTCGGGCAACGGCTCCATCCAGCACATCGCGGGCGAGCTGCTGTCGCGTCAGGCCAGGCAGCCGATGACGCACGTGCCCTACAAGGGCTCGGGCCCGGCCATCAACGACCTGATCGCGGGCAACGTCGACATGTTCATCACCACGCCGCCCTCGGTCATCGGCCATTTCGCGGGCGGGCGCATCAAGCCGCTGGCGTACACGGGCAGCAAGCGCCATCCGTCGATGCCCGATGTGCCGACCTCGGCCGAGGCGGGGTTGCCGGGCTACGAGGTGGAGTCGTGGTTCGCGGTGTTCGCACCGGCCAGGACGCCGCCCGAGGTCGTCAACAAGCTCAGTGCGGAGATCAAGAAGATCGTCGAGAGCGAGCCGTTCCGCAAGAAGGTGGACGAGCAGGGCGCCTTCGCCACCTACATGGACCCGGCGGCGCTCGGCAAGTTCGTCGACCAGGAACTGGCGGCCTGGGCGAAGGTGATCAAGGCGGCGGACATCAAGCCCGACTGACGGGCTACGGCTTGACGCCGAGCACAGACAGGATGATGGCTGCCAGCGTGAGCGTCACGGGCAGCCGGTGGGCGGCGAGCGCATGCGCGCGTGCAACCGACAGCTTGGACGACAGCAGCAGGTTCTTCTCGGAATGAAGGGGTGTGGTCATAACGGCTCCTGAGTGACTGCGGGCGGAGTGCCCGCATGCCTCCAAGATAGCCATCGGCGAGCCCCGTGGCGCAGGCCTTTCGCCGACACCGCGTTTCCGTTTCTGCAACGATCAGCCCGCGATGAGCTTCTGCACCAGCTCCGCCGTGGTCGCCGCCGCGTACTTGCGCATCAGCCGCGCCCGGTGCAGTTCCACCGTGCGGTGGCTGATGCCCAGCGCCTTGCCGATCTCCTTCGAGGTCAGCCCGCGCATCACCTGTGCCGCCACCTCGCGCTCGCGCGGCGTGAGCTCGGCCTTGACCGCGCGGCGCGATCCCAGGTCCTCGAAGGTCCAGATGCCGGCCTCGTGCGGCGCGGCGCGGTTCATGGCGTGGCCCGTGACGTGGCACCAGAAGGTCTCGCCGGCAATGGCGCCGTGCAGGCCGCCCAGGCGCTTCATCATGCGGTTGTCGGCATAGCGGCCGCTGGCGTTCAGGAACGGTTCCATGCGCTTGCCGATGCGCTCGAACTCGACCACGCTCGGGTACAGGATGCTGAACGAATGCCCGACCAGGGCGGAGGGCGTTGCACCGAAAATCTCGCACACCCGCTCGTTGCAGGCCACGATGGTGCGGTTGCTCGACACCACCATGCCGACGGGCGCATGTTCAAAAGCCAGCCGGTAGTCGATCTCGGGCATCGGGGGTCACCATTACGAAATACTACGTATGCGACTACGTAGTATCGTTCAAGGCTTGCAAAAGGCTTTACGCCAACTCTCCACCATCCATCAAGGAGCCCGAGTGAACAAGATTTATCCCTCCGCAGACGCGGCACTCAAGGGGGTCGTGGCCGACGGGCAGACGCTCGCGGTCGGCGGCTTCGGCCTGTGCGGCATTCCCGAGGCGCTGATCGACGCGCTGCACGACTCGGGCGTCAAGGATCTCACCTGCATCTCCAACAACGCGGGTGTCGACGGCTTCGGCCTCGGCAAGCTGCTCGAGACGCGCCAGATCAAGAAGATGATCGCGTCCTACGTGGGCGAGAACAAGGAGTTCGAGCGCCAGTACCTCGCGGGCGAACTGCAGCTCGAATTCACGCCCCAGGGCACGCTGGCCGAGAAGCTGCGCGCCGGCGGCGCGGGCATTCCGGCCTTCTTCACCAAGACCGGCGTCGGCACGCAGGTGGCCGAAGGCAAGGAACTGCGCGAGTTCGACGGCGAAACCTACGTCATGGAGCGCTCGCTGGTGCCCGATGTGGCGCTGGTCAAGGCCGACGTGGCCGACAAGTCGGGCAACCTGCGCTTCCGACTCACGGCGCGCAACTTCAACCCAGCCGCCGCCATGGCCGGCAAGATCTGCATCGTCGAGGTCGAGAAGATCGTCGAGGTGGGCGAACTGGCCCCTGACGACATCCACCTGCCCGGCATCTACGTGCATCGCATCGTGCTCAACGCCAAGCCCGAGAAGCGCATCGAGAAGCGCACCGTGAGCGCCGCCGCGCCGGCCGACGCCGCGGCCGCCAAGGTCGAAGCCCAGGCCGCCATTGCGCAGGCCGCCGCCGGCAGCGAAGTGCCTGCCCCCGTCAAGAACAACAAAGGAGCCTGAGATGCCCTGGACCCAAGACCAAATGGCCGCGCGTGCGGCGCAAGAACTCGAAGACGGCTTCTACGTGAACCTGGGCATCGGCATTCCCACGCTGGTGGCCAACTTCGTCGGCGACAAGGAAGTGTGGCTGCAGAGCGAGAACGGCATGCTCGGCATCGGCCCGTTCCCGACCGAAGACCAGGTCGACGCCGACCTGATCAACGCCGGCAAGCAGACCGTGACCACCATCCCCGGCTCGGCCATCTTCGGCAGCCATGACAGCTTCGCGATGATTCGCGGCGGCAAGATCAACCTGTCGATTCTCGGCGCCATGCAGGTCAGCGTGAAGGGCGACCTCGCCAACTGGATGATCCCGGGCAAGATGGTCAAGGGCATGGGCGGCGCCATGGACCTGGTGGCCGGCGTGAAGCGCGTGATCGTGCTGATGGAGCACGTCGCCAGGAAGAAGGACGGCACCGAGGACCTCAAGATCCTCGAGAAGTGCACGCTGCCATTGACCGGTGTGGGCGTGGTCGACCGCATCATCACCGACCTGGCCGTGATGGACGTGGTGCCCGAAGGCCTCAAGGTGGTCGAGCTCGCGCCGGGCGTGAGCTTCGACGCGCTGCAGGCCAAGACCGGCGCCAAGCTGATCCAGTAGGGCGGCGGCGCAACGGCGACGAAGGGCAGGGCCGCGAGAGCGGGCCCCGCCTTTTTGCTTTGGACGTTCTGGAGAAATGAAATGAATGCGAGCGACGCCCTGGACAGCATCTGGCAGCGGGCGGGCCTGCCGCCCGAGGCCTTGCAACAAGCGCGGCTCACGGGCGAAGACCCGGTGCTGCCGTCGTCCTTCGCGGTGGGTGCGGCCGCGCAGAGCACCATCGCGGCGGCGGCACTCGCGGCCTGCGAACTGGGCCACTTGCGCGGCGCCGGGCGGCAGGAAGTGGCCGTCGACATGCGCCACGCGGCGCTCGACTGCACCGGCTGGTTCAGCCTCGACGGCCGCGTGCCCGAGCTGTGGGACAGCTTCTCCGGGCTGTACCGCTGCGCCGACGGCTGGGTGCGCATCCACGCGAACTTCGCACACCATCGCGACGGCGCGCTGCGGCTGATGAAGCTGGATCCGGCCACCGCCACGCGCGCCGAGGCCGAGGCGGCCATGGCGACGTGGCGCGCGCTCGACTTCGAAGACGCCGCCGCCGCGCAAGGCCTGGTGGCGACCGCGCTGCGCCGCTTCGACGAATGGGACGCAACGCCGCAGGGCCGGGCCATTGCGGCACAGCCGCTCTTCACGATCGAGCGCATCGGCGATGCACCGCCGCGCGTGCTGCCGCCGCTGCGCGAAGACCAGCGGCCGCTCGAGGGCCTGCGCTCGCTCGACCTGACGCGCATCCTCGCGGGCCCCGTGGGAGGCCGCGCGCTGGCGGCCTATGGCGCCGACGTGATGCTCGTCAATTCGCCGCACCTGCCCAACATCGAATCGATCGCCGACACCAGCCGCGGCAAGCTGTCGGCGCACGTGGACCTGCGCACCGAGGCGGGCCGCGCCGTGCTGCGGCAGCTCGCCGCGCAGGCCCATGTCTTCGTGCAGGGCTACCGGCCCGGCGGCATCGCGGCACTGGGTTTTGGGCCGGCGGAACTCGCGCGGCTGAGACCCGGCATCGTGTGCGTGTCGCTCACGGCCTATGGCACGCAAGGCCCGTGGGCGCATCGCCGCGGCTTCGATTCGCTGGTGCAGACCGCCATGGGTTTCAACCACGCCGAAGGCGAAGCGGCCGGCGACGGCAAGCCGAAGCCGCTGCCGATGCAGATCCTCGATGAGGCCACGGGCTACCTCATCGCCTTCGGCGCGGCCGCGGCGCTCTGGCGGCAGCAGCAGGAGGGCGGCAGCTGGCATGTGCAGGTGTCGCTGGCGCAGACGGGGCAATGGCTGCGCGGGCTCGGTCGCGTGGCTGGCGGCCTGTCGATCGCCCGGCCCGACCTGAAGCCCTATCTGGAGACCTCGGCCTCAGGCTTCGGCGAACTGACCGCGCTGCGCCACGGCGCGCAGCTGTCGCGCACGCCGGCCACATGGCCGCGTCCGTCGATGCCGCCGGGCAGCCATGCGCCGGCCTGGCCGACGTCCTAGCGGCCCCGGGCAATGAGAAACTTGGCGCATGCAGACGACGAACAGATACGAAGGAAGGCCGTTGCTGCGGCTGGTGGATTGCCTGGTGCTGGACGCCATCGACCAGCTCGACGACGCCAAGCGCGCCAAGCTCGAGGCGCTGGAGCCCACGCTCGCCCAGACCTTCAATGCGAGCGGCACCTGGCAGGAGATGGTCGGCACCCAGATGGGCTTTGCCGATGACGTGCAGGACCAGATCCGGCAGTTCTGGCGCAGCTACCTCGACCGGGCAGAAGAGCAGCAGCTGCGCGCGGACCCGCAGGAGTTCGTGATCGAGTTCGTGGCGCTGAATTTTCCGGACCTCGCGCCGCCGCGGCGCTGATTCTTCGGCGTCATGCGGGCGCGGGCAGCAGCAGTTGCCGCTGTGCCTGCACCGTCTCGCGCAGGAACTCCCACACCGCCTGCATCCGCACCAGGTGCTTGGTCTCCGCCGGCATCGACATCCAGAACGTGCGCGTGAAGTTCGCCTGCCCCGGCAGCACGGGCTTGAGCGCGCCGTCGTTCTCCGCGATGAAGGCCGGCAGCACCGCGATGCCCGCGCCCGCCAGCACCGCGCGGTGCTGCGCGAGCACGCTGGTGCTGCGCAGCGCGAAGGCATCGGGGCGGTGCAGTTCGTCCAGGTACTGCAGCTCCTTGCTGAAGAGCAGGTCGTCCACGTAGCTGATGAAGATGTGGCCGCGCAAGTCTTCGCGTGTCTTGATGGGCTTGTGCGCGGCCAGGTACTTCTTCGACGCATAGAGCCTGAGCGTGTAGTCGGTGAGCTTGGTCACGACCACCGGTCCGCGCGCCGGCCGCTCGAGCGAGATCACGATGTCGGCCTCGCGCCGCGACAGGTGCACCAGCCGCGGCATCGCGAGCAGGTCGATGGTGAGCTTGGGATGCTGCTGCGCGAAAAGCGCCAGCTGCGGTGCCAGCACCACGGTGCCGAAGCCCTCGGTCGCGCCGATGCGGATCAACCCCGACAGCCCCTCCTGGGAGGCCGGTGCGGTGCTCTCCACCGCCTGGAACGCGCTTTCCATGGCCTCGACCTGCGGCTGCAGCTTGCGGCCCGCCTCGGTGAGCCGGTGGCCACCCGACTCGCGCGAGAAAAGCGGCGCGCCCACTTCCTTTTCGAGCGCTTGGATGCGCCGCGCCACCGTGGTGTGGTCCACCTCCAGCCGGCGCGCGGCGCTCATCAGCGTGCCCGAGCGGGCCAGTTCCAGAAAGTAGCGGAGGTTGTCCCAGTCCATGTGTTCGCGTGTTCTTGGGTGGGCTCTGCATTTTTGCAAAGCAATGGCGCATATTTGTCTATTGTCATGGCAAATCTGCAAAGCTAGGATGCGTGTTGAACCTGCATGCAGGCCCCGTATTCACAGGAGACAAAACCCCATGGACGCCACCACCACCCCCAAGACCCAGGTCGCCACCGTCAAACTGCTGATCGGCGGCAAATTCGTTGAATCCAAGACCAGCGAATGGCGCGACATCGTCAACCCGGCCACGCAGGAAGTGCTGGCCCGCGTGCCGTTTGCCACGCAGGCCGAGCTCGATGCCGCCGTGGCTTCCGCCAAGGACGCCTTCAAGACCTGGCGCAAGACGCCTATCGGCGCGCGTGCCCGCATCTTCCTGAAGTACCAGCAGCTCATTCGCGAGAACATGGGCGAGCTGGCCGCCATCCTCACCGCCGAGCAGGGCAAGACGCTGCCGGACGCCGAGGGCGACGTGTTCCGCGGCCTCGAAGTGGTGGAGCATGCCGCGAGCATCGGCAACCTGCAGCTCGGCGAGCTGGCCAACAACGTGGCCAACGGCGTCGACACCTACACGCTGCTGCAGCCGCTGGGCGTGTGCGCCGGCATCACGCCGTTCAACTTCCCGGCCATGATTCCGCTGTGGATGTTCCCGATGGCCATCGTCACCGGCAACACCTTCGTGCTGAAGCCCTCGGAGCAAGACCCGATGGTCACGATGCGCCTCGCCGAACTGGCGCTCGAGGCCGGCATTCCGCCCGGCGTGCTGAACGTGGTGCATGGCGGCGAAGCGGTGGTCAACGGCATCTGCGACCACAAGGACATCAAGGCCATCAGCTTCGTCGGCTCGACCAAGGTCGGCACGCACGTCTACAACCGCGCCACGCTGGCCGGCAAGCGCGTGCAATGCATGATGGGCGCGAAGAACCACGCCATCGTGATGCCCGACGCCAACAAGGAGCAGACGCTCAACGCACTGGCCGGCGCGAGCTTCGGCGCGGCCGGCCAGCGCTGCATGGCGGTGTCGGTGGCGGTGCTGGTGGGCGAGGCGCGCAACTGGGTGCCCGAACTCATCGAGAAGGCCAAGACGCTGAAGATCGGCGCGGGCACCGAGAAGGGCGTGGACGTGGGACCGCTGGTTTCCTGTGCAGCCTACGACCGTGTCAACCATCTCATCGAACGCGGCGTGGCCGACGGCGCCAAGCTGGAGCTCGACGGCCGCAAGCCCACGGTGCCCGGCTACGAGAAGGGCAACTTCGTGGGCCCGACGATCTTTTCGGGCGTGAAGCCCGGCATGACGATCTATGACCAGGAAGTGTTCGGGCCCGTGCTCTGCGTGGCCGATGCAGAGAACATCGACGAGGCCATCGAGCTGATCAACAGCAACCCGAACGGCAACGGCACGGCGATCTTCACGCAGTCGGGCGCCGCGGCGCGCCGCTTCCAGGAAGACATCGACGTGGGCCAGGTCGGCATCAACGTGCCGATCCCGGTGCCGGTGCCGATGTTCTCGTTCACCGGTTCGCGCGCATCGAAGCTCGGCGACCTGGGCCCGTACGGCAAGCAGGTCATCATGTTCTACACGCAGACCAAGACCGTGACGGCACGCTGGTTCGACGACAGCACCGTCTCGCACGGCGTCAACACCACGATCAGTCTCAAGTGAGCCGCGCGTTCTGCGCTGTCGCGGCATCGGCCGTGCTGCTCCTGCTCGCCGCCGGCGCGCATGCGGCCGATGATGCAAACCCGCTGGATTGCAGGCCCGACGGCAACCAGCAGCAGATGAACGCTTGCGCGGTGCGCGACTTTCGCGCCGCCGACGCCGCGCTCAACATCCGCTACGGCGAGGTGATGAAGACGCTCCCGCCGCAAATGCGCGTCGCGCTGCGCACCGAGCAGCGCGCCTGGCTCAAGGGCCGCGACCCCTCTTGCAAGCGGGCCTCGAAAGCGAGCGAAGGCGGCTCCATCTGGCCGCTGGTGTTCAATTCATGTCTGGAGGAATCGACCCGGAAACGGACGGCCGAGCTGGACCACTGGAAGGGTCGCGAACAATGAACTTCGAATTGTCCGAAGAGCAGAACGCCTTTGCGCAGACCGCACGCGATTTTGCGCAGGCCGAATTCGCACCGCATGCGGCACGGTGGGACGCCGAGGCCATCTTCCCGAAGGAGGCCATCGCCAAGGCTGGCGAGCTGGGCTTCTGCGGGCTCTATGCGCCCGAGCGCATCGGCGGCCTCGGGCTGCCGCGGCTCGATGCTGCGCTGGTGTTCGAGGAGATGGCCGCGGTCGACCCCTCGACCACGGCCTTCATCACGATCCACAACATGGCGACCTGGATGCTCGGCACCTGGGCGACCGACGCGGTGGCGCAGCAATGGGGCGAAGAGCTCACGAGCGGGCGCAAGCTGGCTTCCTACTGCCTCACCGAGCCGGGCGCCGGGTCGGACGCGGGCTCGCTCAAGACGCGCGCCGAGCTGCAGGGCGCCGGGTACGTGATCAACGGCGGCAAGGCCTTCATCTCGGGCGCCGGGTCGACCGACGTGCTGGTGCTCATGGCGCGCACGGGCGGCGCGGGCGCCAGCGGCATCTCGGCCTTTGCGGTGCCGGCCGACGCGCCGGGCGTGAGCTACGGCAAGAAGGAGCACAAGATGGGCTGGAACAGCCAGCCCACGCGCACCATCAGCTTCGACAACGTGCGCGTGCCGGCCGAGAACCTGCTGGGCAAGGAAGGCGAGGGCTTTCGCATCGCGATGAAGGGGCTCGATGGCGGGCGCATCAACATCGCGACCTGCTCGGTGGGCGCGGCGCAGGGCGCGCTCGATGCGGCGCGCCGCTACCTGCACGAGCGCCAGCAGTTCGGCCAGCCGATCGCGAGCTTCCAGGCCCTGCAGTTCAAGCTGGCCGACATGGCGACGGAACTGGTCGCCGCGCGGCAGATGGTGCGGCTCGCGGCAAGCAAGCTCGATGCGGGCCATGCCGATGCCAGCACCTACTGCGCCATGGCCAAGCGCTTTGCGACCGATGCGGGCTTCAACGTCTGCAACGATGCGCTGCAATTGCACGGCGGCTACGGCTACCTGAGCGAGTTTCCGCTCGAGCGGCTGGTGCGCGATACCCGCGTGCACCAGATCCTCGAAGGCACCAACGAGATCATGCGCGTGATCGTTGCGCGAAAATTGCTGGAAGGGGACAGCGATATCCGCTGAAGCCCCGCATCCAGAACCTCTCAAGACAATGACCGACTCCGTAGTTCTCTTCGACGAAATCAAGACCGCCGGCGGCAAGCGCTTTGCCACCGCCACGCTCAACGCACCCGCTTCGCTCAACGCGCTGTCGGTGGACATGGTGCGCCTGCTCACGCCTCGGCTGCGCGAATGGGCGAAGGACGACGGCATCGTCGGTGTGCTGCTGCAGGCGGCCGGCGAGAAGGCCTTCTGCGCCGGCGGCGACCTGCGCCAGCTGTACCAGACGCTGCTCGAGTGCGGCCCCGCGCGCAACACCTACGCCGAAGACTTCTTCCGCGAGGAATACGAGCTCGACTACCTGATCCACACCTTTCCCAAGCCCTTCCTCTGCTGGGGCCACGGCATCGTGATGGGCGGCGGCGTCGGGCTGATGGCGGGCTGCTCGCACCGCGTGGTCACCGCGCAGAGCCGCGTTGCCATGCCCGAGATCAGCATCGGCCTGTACCCCGACGTGGGCGGCAGCTGGTTCCTGCGCCGCACGCCGGGCCGCACGGGCCTGTTCCTGGCGCTCACGGCCGCCAACCTCAATGCGGCCGACGCGATCTTCTGCGGCTTGGCCGACGTGCTGGTGCCGCATGAGCGCAAGGGCCAGGTGTTCGAAGCGATTGCCGCCGCGCACTGGCGCGGCGAGCAAAAGGCCGACCGCGCCGAGCTTTCGCGCATCCTCGCGCGCGCCGGCGAGGGCGCCGAGATGCCGCCCTCCAAGGTGCGCGAACACTACGACACCATCAACGCGCTGATGGCCGGCGACGACCTGCTCGACATCGCTGGTCGCCTGCGCAGCCTGCAGAGCGACGATGCCTGGCTGCAGTCCGCCGCCAAGACCTTCGCCAAGGGCGCACCCAGCTCTGCGGCGCTGAGCTTCGAGCTCTGGCAGCGCGTGCACCACATGTCGCTGGCCGAGGTGTTCCGGCTCGAATACTGGGCCTCGCTCGGCTTCTGCGCGCACAAGGACTTTGCCGAGGGCATCCGCGCGGTGCTCATCGACAAGGACCGCAATCCGCGCTGGAACCCCGCCGCCCTCGAAGAGATCACGCCCGCCTTCATCGAGGACCACCTGCGCCCGCGCGGCCAGATGCCCGCGGAGCTGGCCGCGCTGGCCTGAGCCTCTTTCACGAATACAACGGAGACATCAAATGAAAATCGCATTCATCGGCCTCGGCCACATGGGCGGACCCATGGCCCTGAACCTGCGCAAGGCGGGCTTTGCGGTCAAGGGCTTCGACCTGTCGGACGAGGCCTGCAAGAAATACGCGGCCGAAGGCCTGGCCATTGCCGCATCGGCCGCCGAATCGGTGGCCGATGCCGACGTGGTCATCAGCATGCTGCCGGCCAGCGCGCACGTGGAGGGCCTGTTCCTGGGCAGCGGCGGCAGCAAGCCCGGCCTGCTCGACAGCATCCGTGCCGGCACGCTCGTGATCGACAGCAGCACCATTGCCGCCGCCACCTCGCGCAAGGTGGCGGAGGCGGCTGCGGCCAAGGGCATCGCGATGATCGACGCGCCGGTTTCCGGCGGCACCGGCGGCGCGATTGCCGGCACGTTGACCTTCATGGTCGGCGGCGAGGCCGACGACCTCGAACGTGCGCGCCCCGTGCTCGAGAAGATGGGCGCCAACATCTTCCATGCGGGCGGCATCGGCGCGGGCCAGACCGCCAAGATCTGCAACAACATGCTGCTCGGCATCCTGATGATCGGCACCTCGGAGGCGCTGGCGCTGGGCGTGGCCAACGGGCTCGATCCCAAGGTGCTGTCCGAAATCATGCGGCGCAGCTCGGGCGGCAACTGGGCGCTCGAAAAGTACAACCCGATGCCCGGCGTGATGGAAACCGCGCCCGCATCGAAGAACTACGCGGGCGGCTTCGGCACCGACCTGATGCTCAAGGACCTGGGCCTCGCGCAGGAAAACGCCACCGCCGTTCGCGCTGCCACGCCGCTGGGCGGGCTCGCACGCAGCCTTTATGCGGCGCACAGCCTGGCGGGCCATGGCGCGCTCGATTTCTCGAGCGTGCTGAAGCTGCTGCAGAAGGCTTCGTCCTAGCGTCCCCGCTTCTAGCCGAACAGGGCGTCGCTGGCCCACAGAAGGCCCAGCACACCCACGAACAGCAGCAGGAACACGGCCCATGCGCGCGTGAACGCCTGCGTCTCCGTGATCTCGGCGGGAGCCGTTTCGGGCGGCTTAGGAGCGCTGGGCGTTTGTGGGTTCATTCCCGACTGTACCCCGCGCGCCCGGTTTTGCCGCCGTGCGCGTCTTCGACATGGCCAGCAGCACCCCGGCCGCGACCAGGTTGGCGCCGATGCTGGCGAGGATCGGCAGCAGGTAGCTGCGGCTGATGTCGAATGCGAAGCCCGCCGCGCTCGGGCCGACCAGGGTGCCGAAGGCCACGCTGGTGTACAGCACGCCCAGGATCGCGCCGATGCTGCGGCCGCCGAAGTAATCCATGACGAGGGCAGGCAGCAGCGCGACGAAGCCGCCGTAGAAAACGCCGTAGGCAAACGCGAACGCGGCCAGCCCCCAGAACCCGCCGGACACCGCCCACACCACCAGCGAAAGCGCCATGCCGCCCGACATCAGCGGCAGCGCCAGCTGCCGGCCCAGCCGATCGGCCAGCCCGCCAAGAAAAAATCGCCCCGCCGTGCTGCCGACGCCGATGGCGCCGAGCAGCAGCACGGCCGCGCTGGCCGACTGGCCGTGGTCGAGCGCGTAGGGCACGAGGTGGACGAAGGGAACGAACAGCCCGAACGAGCTGATCAGGCAGGCCGCATAGAGCCCGGCGAAGCGGCGCGACCTGATCGCGTCGCGCAACGTGGAGCCTGCGGGCAAGGCCGACGGTGCTTGCGGCTGCGGTGGATCGCCGTCGGGCCCGAGCCCGCGGTGGCGCGGATCGTCCTCGATCAGCAGCGCCATGCCGGCGCCCACCACCACGGCCATTGCGCCCAGCGCCAGGTAGGCGTGGCGCCATCCCAGCGCCTCGATGAGAAGCGAGGCCAGCGGCGGCATCACCAGCGTGCCCACGCCGATGCCGCTCACCGCCAGCCCCGAGGCGAATCCGCGCCGCCTGACAAACCAGCGCTGCACCGCGCCCAGCACCGGCACATAGGAGGCGCCGACGCCGAGCCCGACGCCCAGGCCGTAGGCCAGGCAAGCCTCGGTCAGGCTGCGCGCCTGTCCCGCGGCGGCCAGGCCCAGGCCGACCAGCACCATGCCCGCGACCGCCAGCCGCCGCGCACCCCACCGGTCCGCGAGCGGGCCACTGACCACACCCAGCCCGAAGTAGAGGAAGCCCGCGAGCGAGAACACCAGCGAGGCCGATCCGCGCGAGGCGCCGAAGTCGCGCTGCAGCGATTCGAGGAAGGCGCTGAAGGTGTAGGCGCTGCCGAAGCCCACGAGCGTGACGGCGAATGCACCGGCCACCACGAACCAGCCGCGGAAAAGGCGTGTGCGTGGCGCTGAGCGGGAGGAGAAGGAGGTCAATGCGGGTCTCCAGTTTGCTCAGAATATCTATTGGTTGGAGAATGGGCTCCAGCGCGCAAGAGTGCTTCTTCTTCATGCGCCAGTGTGCGGATGCTCCTCTTTCCCGCACGGCCTTACAAACCAGATTTTCTGAGGCAATCAGTTCAGCTCAGCTAAACGATGGAACACCAGCTCCCGCCGCTCAACGCGCTCCGCGCCTTCGAGGCGACCGCCCGCCATCTCTCGGTGAAGAACGCGGCCGACGAGCTGTGCGTGACCGCCGGCGCCGTCAGCCAGCTGATCAAGTCGCTGGAGCTGCACCTGGGCATTGCGCTGTTCCGGCGCGCGAACCGCGGCATCTTTCTGACCGATGCGGGCCAGGCCTACCTGCCGCCGGTGCGCAATGCCTTCCGGCAGATCAGCGACGCGACGCGCCGCATCGCCATGCCTGCGGAAACCGGCATCCTCACGGTGAGCACCACGCCGTTCTTCGCGTCCATGTGGCTGGTGCCGCGGCTCAAGAGCTTTCACGATGCGCATCCGGACATCGATCTGCAGGTGGTGAGCAGCACCGCGCTGGCCGATTTTTCGCGCGACGGTGTGGACGTGGCGATCCGCCATGGGCTCGGCCGCTATCCCGGCCTGATCAGCCACCGCGTGCTCACGGTGGAGATCGTTCCGGTTGCCGCGCCCGCGCTGGTTCGCAGCCTCGGGCCGCCCGCGGCACCGGCCGATCTCATGCGCTGGCCGCGCGTGAACGATGCCGAGCGCAAGGGCTGGGCCATGTGGTTCGAGGCGCAGGGCATCGATCAGGCCGCGCCGGTGCGCGGCCCGTCCTTCGATGATTCGGGCCTGTTGCTGAAGGCGGTGCTTGCGGGGCAGGGCGCGGGCTTGCTGCCGGCGGCGCTGGTGGCGGACGAGATGGCCGAAGGCCGGCTGGTCCAGCTGTCGGAAGCCGCGTGGCTCGAAGACTTTGCCTACTACCTCGTGTACCCCGAAGACAGCCGCCACAGGCCGAAGGTGGCCGCCTTCAGGGCATGGATGCTCGGCGCCGCGGGTGCCGGTCAGACCGCGGCAAGAAAGGCCTCGGCGTCGCCGGCTTCGCACTTCCAGTCGGCAAATACGCCCACGAGATTGCACGCGGTGCAGCGGCAGCCCAGGTAGTACCAGCGCACGTCGCTGCTGTCGCTGTAGAGCGCGACGCCCGACAGCAGCTCGAAGCTCTCGGCCGCGCAGACGCATTCATGGCCGCCGAACTCGGCCTCGTCCGCAAACTCCGCGCTGTCGCCCATCAGCTGAACCGTGCCGCAGGCCAGGCAGGTGCGCCGTGCGGCACCTGCGTCTTCGTCGGTCTCGAGCCTGAACGCGCGGTGGCCGCAGGCGCACACCGATTCCGCGAACCGGGTCGCCGGACAGGCGTTGGCCTTGCTGTAGCGCAGCAGTTCGGCTCGGGTGTCGTCCGGGCCGCTGCCATACCAGTACCTGCCCTTCTTCGTCAGTGCCATGGGAAGCTCATTCTGTTGTCGAATCGATGGCCATGATTCTGCTGCAGGGCCGCGTCAGAGCAGCTCGATGCCCGGCAGGCTCTTGAAGCAGCTCTCGCGCGTGATGCGCACGAAGTCCGCCAGCCACGGCTGGCCGGACGTGCCCTGCGTGCAGGCCATGTAGAGCCGCCCCGTGAGGCCCCGGGCGCCCACGCGCCGGGCCGTGACATAGCCGCGGTCCAGGTAGTTCTGCACCGCCCACAGCGGCAGGGTGGCCACGCCGCGGCCGCTCGCCACCAGCTGCAGCATCGCCACCGTGAGCTCGGTCGTGCGCCGGTGCGCAGGCGCCACGCCGGCCGGCGCCAGCACCTGGCGCACGATGTCGAGCATCTCGTCGGGCACGGGGTAGGTGATGAGCGTCTGGTCGGCAAAGTGGCGCGCCGTCAGATGCGGCTTGGCGACGAGCGCATGGTCGTTGGCGAGCAGCGCCACGATCTCGAAGCGGAACAGCGCGTGGTAGTCCACGGTCTCGTCGGGGTCCTGCTCGGAGACGATCGCCACCTCGGCGCGGTTCTGCATCACCAGCGCGATCGGGTCGGGATGAAAGCCCGAGACGATGTCCAGCTCGATCTCCGGCCAGCGCTGGCGGAAGGCATCCATGGCCGGCATCAGCCAGTCGAAGCAGGTGTGGCACTCGACCACGATGCGCAGCTGCCCGCTGCGGCCCAGCGCCAGCCGCGCCACGTCACGCTCGGCTTCTTCGACCAGCGGCAGCGCGGCATCGGCCAGCTGCAAGAGCCGCAGCCCGGTGGTGCTGAACTGCGGCGGCACCGACTTGCGCTCGAAGAGCTGCGCGCCGTAGCGGTCTTCGAGCAGCTTGACCTGGTGCGACAGCGCCGACTGCGTGAGGTTCAGCAATTGCGCCGCGCGCACCAGGCTGCCGGTGTCGCGCAGCGCAACGAGCGTGCGCAGGTGGCGTATCTCGAGGATCGACTGCAACATGAATGATTTTCAAGCGAATGGGCAAAAGGTTTCGTTTGAATCATATGCCCCAAAGCCCGACCATTGCCGATTCTCAAAGATTCAGCGACCGGACCATCTGCAATGACCACCCGTACCCACATCCTCGGCTTTCCGCGCATGGGCGCCCACCGGGAACTCAAGTTCGCCCTCGAAAAGCACTGGCGCGGCGAGATCGACCACGCCGCGCTGGAAGAAGTTGGCGGCCAGCTGCGCGTACGCCACTGGCAGGCCCAGCGCGACGCCGGGCTCGACTACGTCACCGTCGGCGACTTCGCCTGCTATGACCACGTGGCCAACCACATCCAACTCTTCGGCTGCGAGCCGGCGCGCTTCGGCTTCAAAGGCGACGAGCCCGAGCTGTCGCGCTATTTCAGGATGGCGCGCGGCGTGGAGGACGAGGCCGGCCATACGCACCAGGCTGGCTGCAGCCACGGCGCCGAGGGCACTTTCGCGCTGGAAATGACCAAGTGGTTCGACACCAACTACCACTACCTCGTGCCCGAGTTCACCGCGGCCACGCAGTTCAGGCTGGCCTCGACGCGGCTCTTCGACGAGGTGGCGCAGGCGCAGCAGGCCGGCCATGCGGTCAAGGCCGTGCTGCTCGGGCCGCTGAGCTTCCTGTACCTTGGCAAGGAGAAGCAAGAGGGCTTCGACCGCCTGTCGCTGCTCGATGCATTGCTGCCCGTGTACGAACAGGTGCTGAACCGGCTCAAGCAGCAGGGCGTCGAATGGGTGCAGATCGACGAGCCCATCCTCGGCCTGGACCTGCCCGATGCCTGGCGCAATGCCTTCGAGCGCGCCTACTGGCAACTGGCCCGCAGTGCGCCGAAGCTGCTGCTGGCGACCTACTTCTCGCCGCTGTCGGACAACCTGCGCCTCGCCTGCCAGCTGCCGGTGGCCGGCCTGCACGTGGACGCCGTGCGCGCGCCGCAGGAGCTGACGGGCGTGGCCGACTGGCTCGCCACGCACAAGGTGCTGTCGATCGGCATCGTCGACGGCCGCAACATCTGGCGCACCGACCCCGACGCGGCGCTTGCCGTGCTGCGCCCGGTGATCGACAAGCGGCGCGGCGAGCTCTGGATCGCGCCATCGTGCTCGCTGCTGCACGTGCCGTTCAGCCTGGCCGCGGAAGACAAGCTCGATGCGGAGCTCAAGTCGTGGCTCGCCTTCGCCGTCGAAAAGCTCGGCGAACTGCGCGTGCTGCGCGCCGTGCTCGACGGCCGCGAGGACTCGGTCGCGCAAGAACTCGAAGCCGCGCGCGCCGCGGTGGCCGCAAGGCGCAGCAGCCCGCGCGTGCACCGCGCCGACGTGGCGCTGCGGCTCGCCCGCAGCGTGGCCGGCGACGACCAGCGCGCATCCCCGTTCGGCCAGCGGCAGCGGGTGCAGCGCGCGCGCTTCGCATTGCCCGCGCTGCCCACCACCACCATCGGCTCGTTCCCGCAGACCAGGGAGATCCGCGCCGCGCGTGCCGCCTTCAAGCGCGGCGAGCTCGATGCGGCAGGCTACCGCGAGAAGATGCGCGCCGAAATCGCACTGGCCGTGCGCAAGCAGGAAGCGCTGGGCATCGACGTGCTGGTGCATGGCGAGGCCGAGCGCAACGACATGGTCGAGTACTTCGGCGAACAGCTCGACGGCTTTGCCTTCACCGCCAACGGCTGGGTGCAGTCGTACGGCTCGCGCTGCGTGAAGCCGCCGGTCATCTTCGGCGACGTGGCGCGCCCTGCGCCGATGACGGTCGAATGGACCGCCTATGCGCAGAGCCTCACCAAGCTGCCGATGAAGGGCATGCTGACCGGCCCCGTCACCATCCTGCAATGGTCCTTCGTGCGCGACGACCAGCCGCGCAGCATCACCTGCGAGCAGATCGCCTGGGCGATCCGCGACGAGGTGGTGGACCTCGAGGGCGCCGGCATCGGCATCATCCAGATCGACGAGCCCGCGATCCGCGAAGGCCTGCCGCTGCGCCGCGCCGGCTGGCCGGCCTACCTGAAGTCGGCCACGCGCGCCTTCCGCATCAGCGCTTCGGGCGTGCGCGACGAGACGCAGGTCCACACCCACATGTGCTATTCGGAATTCAACGACATCCTGCCGGAAATCGCGGCCATGGATGCCGACGTGATCACCATCGAGACCAGCCGCTCCGACATGGAGCTGCTGCGGGGATTCGGCGGCGAGAACAATGCGGGGGGCTTCCGCTACCCGAACGAGATCGGCCCCGGCGTGTACGACATCCATTCGCCGCGGGTGCCCTCGGTGGACGAGATCGTGCGCCTGATGCGCAAGGCGGCCGGCGTGGTGCCGCTGGATAACCTCTGGATCAACCCTGATTGCGGCCTGAAGACCCGCGGCTGGCCGGAGACCGAGGCCGCGCTGTCGAACATGGTTGCGGCCGCGAATCTGCTGCGCAAGGAACTGGCGGCCGCCTGAGGAGAGAGAAGCGGGCAGGGCGAGCGCCAATAATGGCGCCATGGTTGCCCTTTCAGTTTCACCGAGACGTTTCTTTCTCGCGCCTTTTTTTCTCCTGCTGCCGCTGCTGCTCGCACCCGTCATGGGCTGGGCGCAAGACCGCGCCCAGGCCCTGCTGCAGTTCGAGGGCGTGCAGGCGCGCTACCAGGCGGCTTATGCGCCGGGTGCCGTGTCGCGCGATGCGCGCCAGCTGCTGGAGCCTGCCGATCAGGCCATTGCCGACAAGGCGCTCAAGGCGTTGGACACGGCCGCTGCGCGATCTTTCGATGTGGCCGCGTCCGTTGCCGCCATCCAGCAGGAGGTGGCTGCTGCCGGCAAGGGCGGCGCGGCGCCGAGCCCGCAGGTGCAGGCCGCGGTGGCCCGGCTCTCGAAGTTGCGCACCGACTACGCCGCAATGGACGACACAGGCAAGATGGAGTTCTTCAACCGTGAACGAGCGAAGCCGGCCGATCCCGCGCGCACGGAACTGCTCGAGCGCATGGCCGTGGCCGACCTGCGCGAGGTCGATTTCTCGAGCCAGCTGCTGCTGAGCTCGGTCGTCAAGCAACTGGCGCGCGGCAACGCCGGACAGTTCACTTCGCTGCCGGACCGCACGCTCGACATGGCCGTCGACACGCTGTGGTCGCGCGGCGTCACATCGCCGCGCCCGCGCAACCTGCTGACGGTGGCACGCGAGTTCGAGAGGCAGGTCACGCAGGCGCTGCTCGCAGCGCTGCCCGATGCGGACGTGGCCGCCTTGCTCGCCTGGCGCAACGACCCGCAGGCCGCGGCCGAGCGCGAAGCCCTGGTGGGCAGCTACCGCGCCGAGGTCAAGGGGAGCGGCGCCGTGGCGATCCGGACGCTGGTGCGCGGCTGGCCGCGTTCCTGACGGCGGTGCGCGCAGTGGCGTACCTGTCGGGCGCCGCGGCATAGGGCATGAAGCGGCTCTGGTTCTCGTCCACGTCGAGCGGGCGCCCCACGAACGGAAAGGCGCGCTGCGGACAGGCTTCGCGCTCGCACACCTTGCAGCCCGCGCCGATGGGCGTCGGCACCTCGGGATCGTGCAGGTCCATGCCCTTGGAATAGACCAGCCGCGTGGCATGGCTGATGTCGCAGCCCAGCCCGATGGAAAAGGTCTTGTTGGGCGAACCATAGCCTCGGTAGCCGTGCGACACCGTGCGCGCGATCCAGAGGTAGGCGCGGCCGTCGGGCATGCGCGCGAGCTGCGTCAGCACGCGGCCGGGCTGCGCGAAGGCTTCGTACACGTTCCACAGCGGGCAGGTGCCGCCGGTCTTCGAGAAGTGGAAGTGCGTGGCCGATTGCCGCTTCGAGATGTTGCCCGCGCGGTCGACGCGGATCAGGAAGAAGGGCACGCCGCGCGCCTCGGGCCGCTGCAGCGAGCTCAGGCGATGGCAGATGGTCTCGAAGCCCACGCCGAAGCGCCGTGCGAGCTGGTCGATGTCGTAGCGCAGCTGCTCGGCCGCTTCAAGAAAGATGCCGTAGGGCAGCAACAACGCGGCAGCGAAGTAGTTGGCCAGGCCGATGCGCGCCAGCGAACGCGCGGTGTCGCTCGACAGCGGCGCCTCGGCCACGAGCTGGTCGATCATGCCGCCGAGTTCGAGGAACGCGAGTTGCGTTGCGAGCTGGAAGGCGTGCTGGCCCGGCTCCAGATGGCGCGAGAGCCGCAGCACGCGCGTGGCCGGGTCGAAGCGGCGTTGCGCGCCGCCCTCGTCATCCTCCGCCGGAATCACTTGCACGCCATGCGCGTCGAGCAGGCGATGCGCGAGCCGGTCGCCCGGATTGCCTTCGCGCAGCCGCCATTGCGCGGAGAAAGCCTCGGCGGCGTCGTCGAGCGGGGCGATGTGGTTCTGGTGTGCAAAGAAGAAGTCGCGCACCTCCTCGAAAGGCATCGGCCGCGCCTGCGGCATGCGTGCGAGATCACCGCGGCCGTCGCCGAGCTCGGCGGCCAGCGCTTCGAGCCGCTCCATGGCATCGCGGTGCCGCTGATGCAGTGCTACCAGCGCGCGGCCCACGGCCGGCATCTGCGTGGCCACTTCGCGCAGCTCGGCGAGCGCGACCGCATCGCCGCCCGGGTTGTCGGCCAGCGCCTCGCGCAGGCTGGCGACGAGCCGCGCCTCTTCGTCTTCCGAGAAGGCCTGGATGTCGACACCCAGTGTGGCGTGCAGGCGCAGCAGCACCGGCACGGTGAGCGGCCGCTGGTTCTGCTCGATCTGGTTCAGGTAGCTGGGCGACAGGCCGAGCTGCTGCGCCAGCGCGAGCTGGCTCAGGCCGCGCTCCTCGCGCAGGCTTCGGAGCCGCACGCCCATGAAGGTCTTCTTCATCGTTGATCCGTTCTTCGCAACATTCGCAAATCGATGGCGATCCGTTCGCAATCATTCGCCAATTCAGGTCTTCATTATGGGCACGATGTTGCGTAAATTGCGAATCATGCAAAACGCGCGCGGCACTGTCCGTTTGATCGAGGTGGTGTTTCCGGAACACACCAACCACTACGGCACCTTGTTCGGCGGGCAGGCGCTGCAGCTGCTGTCGAAGGCGGCGTTCCTGTCGGGCCGCAGCTTCGTGCGCGGCGACGTGGTGATGGCACGCTGCGGCGAGGTGCTGTTCCATGCGCCGGTGCGGCTGGGCAGCACGCTCGTGCTCGACACGCAGGTGTCGCGCGTGGGCCGCAGCTCGCTCACCGTGCGCGTGGCCGGCAGCGTGCAGGACGTGGCCACCGAGGCGCTCGTGCGTGTGCTTGACGGCGAATTCGAGATGGTGGCGGTGGATGCCGCCGGACGACCGGTGCGGCTGGCGAATACGCCGCGCCTTCATGAAGAAACATTCGAGGAGACCGTATGACACTGGCCACAGAGAACCCGCCTGCCGCCGGCTTCAAGCCGAAGAAATCCGTCGCGCTTTCGGGCGTCGCCGCAGGCAACACCGCGCTGTGCACCGTGGGGCGCACCGGCAATGACCTGCACTACCGCGGCTACGACATCCTCGACATCGCCGATGTCTGCGAGTTCGAGGAAATCGCACACCTGCTGGTGCACGGCAAACTGCCCAGCGCGTCGGAGCTGCGCGCCTACAAGAGCCGCCTGAAGGCCATGCGCGGCCTGCCCGCGAGCGTGAAGGAGGCGCTGGAGCGCCTGCCCGCCAGCGCCCATCCGATGGACGTGATGCGCACCGGCGTCTCCGCGCTCGGCTGCGTGCTGCCCGAGAAGGACGACCATTCGCTGCCCGGCGCACGCGACATCGCCGACCGGTTGATGGCGTCGCTCGGCTCGATGCTGCTCTACTGGTATCACTGGTCCACGCAGGGCCGGCGCATCGAGGTCGAGACCGACGACGACTCGATCGGCGCGCACTTCCTGCACCTGCTGCATGGCCGCGCGCCATCGGCGAGCTGGGAGCGGGCGATGCACACCTCGCTCAATCTCTATGCCGAGCACGAGTTCAACGCCTCGACTTTCACCGCGCGCGTGGTGGCGGGCACGGGCTCCGACGTGTATTCGGCCATCACCGGGGCCATCGGCGCGCTGCGCGGTCCCAAGCACGGCGGCGCCAACGAGGTGGCTTTCGAGATCCAGAAGCGCTACGACACGCCCGACGAAGCCGAGGCGGACATCCGCCGCCGTGTGGAAGCCAAGGAGGTCGTGATCGGCTTCGGCCACCCGGTCTACACCGTCTCCGATCCGCGCAACGCGGTCATCAAGCGGGTCGCGAAGCAGCTCTCGGAGGAGGCCGGGTCCACCCGCATGTACGACATCGCCGAGCGGATCGAAGCCGTGATGTGGAATGCGAAGAAGATGTTCCCGAACCTCGACTGGTTCAGCGCCGTGAGCTACCACATGCTCGGCGTGCCGACAGCCATGTTCACGCCGCTCTTCGTGATTGCGCGCACCAGCGGCTGGGCCGCGCACATCATCGAGCAGCGGCAGGACAACAAGATCATCCGGCCCAGCGCCAACTACACCGGCCCGGAAGACCTCGTCTTCGTGCCCATCTCCGATCGCCGCTGAAGGCATCCTCCCCCGTTCACCACCACAGCAGAATCATGTCCGCTCCCATCAGCAACATCCGCCCCGAACCCGACCAGGTGCTGGTCGACATCGTCGACTACCTGCTTGCCCCCCAGCAGATCACGAGCGCATTGGCATACGAGACCGCGCGCCACTGCCTGATCGACACACTCGGCTGCGGCCTCGAGGCGCTCGAATACCCGGCCTGTACCAAGCTGCTCGGCCCGGTCGTGCCGGGCACGGTGGTGCCGCATGGCGCGAAGGTGCCCGGCACGCCGTACCAGCTCGACCCCATCCAGGCCGCCTTCAATATCGGCACGATGATCCGCTGGCTCGACTTCAACGACACCTGGCTCGCGGCCGAGTGGGGCCATCCGAGCGACAACCTCGGCGGCATCCTGGCCACGGCCGACTGGCTCAGCCGCAATGCGGTGGCCGTGGGGCGCCAGCCGCTCCTGATGCGCGACGTGCTCACGGCGATGATCCAGGCGCACGAGATCCAGGGCTGCCTGGCACTGGAGAATTCGTTCAACAAGGTGGGGCTCGACCATGTGGTTCTGGTGAAGGTGGCCTCCACTGCAGTGGTGGCGCGCCTGATGGGGCTGTCGCGCGACGAGATCGTCAATGCCGTGTCGCTCGCATGGGTCGACGGGCAGAGCCTGCGCACCTACCGCCATGCGCCCAACACCGGCAGCCGAAAGAGCTGGGCCGCGGGCGACGCCACCAGCCGCGCGGTGCGGCTCGCGCTCATCGCCAAGACCGGCGAGATGGGCTACCCGAGCGTGCTCACCGCGAAGACCTGGGGCTTCTACGACGTGCTGTTCAAGGGCCAGCCGTTCAAGTTCCAGCGCCCGTACGGCAGCTACGTGATGGAGAACGTGCTGTTCAAGATCAGCTTTCCCGCCGAGTTCCACAGCCAGACGGCGGTGGAGGCGGGCATGGCGCTGCATGCGCAGCTGCAGCAGTCCGGCAAGACGGTGGACGACATCCGGAAGGTGAGCATCCGCACGCACGAGGCCTGCATCCGCATCATCGACAAGAAGGGGCCGCTCGCCAACCCGGCCGACCGCGACCACTGCATCCAGTACATGGTGGCGGTGCCCATGATCTTCGGGCGTCTCACCGCCGCCGACTACGAGGACGGCGTGGCGAGCGACCCGCGCATCGATGCGCTGCGCGACAAGATCGTGTGCGTGGAAGACCCGCGCTTCACGGCCGACTATCACGACCCCGAGAAGCGCAGCATCGCCAATGCGCTGACCGTGGAGTTCAAGGACAGCACCAGCTTTGCGGAGGTCGCGGTCGAATACCCGATCGGCCACAAGCGCCGCCGCGCCGAAGGCATTCCGCTGCTCGAAGCCAAGTTCCGTACCAACCTGGCGCGCCGCTTCGCGCAGAAGCAGCAAGAGGCCATCCTCGGCGTGTCGCTCGATGCGAGGAAGCTCGAGGCCATGCCGGTGCACGAGTACGTGGATCTGTACGCCGCATGACCATGACCCAAGACAACGAGTCGCCGAAGAAGACCCTGCGCCGCCTGGCCGAGGCGCGCCGCGGCGTGCTGGTGCCGGGCGCATTCAATGCACTGTCGGCCCGCGTGATCGAAGACCTGGGCTTCGAGGCCGTCTACGTCACCGGCGCCGGCGTCACCAACATGCACTTCGGCCTGCCCGACCAGGCCTTCATGGGCCTGCACGACATCGCGGAGCACACCGCGCGCATCCGCGATGCGGTGAACCTGCCGCTGCTGGTCGATGCCGACACCGGCTTTGGCAACGCGCTCAACGTGCGGCACGCGGTGCGCGTGCTCGAGCGCGCGGGGGCCGACTGCATCCAGCTCGAGGACCAGGTCAGCCCCAAGCGCTGCGGCCATTTCGCCGGCAAGGCGGTGATCGACACCGCAGAGATGCTGGGCAAGATCAAGGCTGCGGTCGATGCGCGCACCGACGCCGGCATGCTCGTCATGGCCCGCACCGACGCGGCGGCCGTGCACGGCTTCGAGGCGGCCATCGAACGTGCGCAGCAGTTCAGCGAGGCCGGTGCCGACATCCTGTTCGTCGAGGCCGTGACCTCGGCCGACGAAGTGCGCGCCATGCCGCGGCTTCTGGACAAGCCGCAGCTCATGAACATGGTGATCGGCGGCAAGACGCCCACCTTCGGCGCCGAAGAACTGGGCGCGCTCGGCTATGGACTGGTGCTGTACGCCAATGCCGCGTTGCAGGGCGCAGTGGCTGGCATGCAACGTGCATTGACCGTGTTGCGCGATACTCGCCGCCTCGACGAAGACCCATCGCTCGTGGCTTCGTTTGCCGAACGGCAGCGCCTCGTCGGCAAGCCCGCGCTCGACGAGCTAGAGAAAAAATACGCAGGTTGAGCCAAATTTCTTGAGGAAAGTGTGGACTTTGGCGCTCACGTCAAAAAGTTCCCCGTTATTGTTTCAGTTTCATGAACACTGCGATTCGGTTTGGCTAGGGTTTTCCCTTGTCATCCTGGTGCAAACTTCAGGGCATCCAAAGCCCAATCAAGAAGGAAATTGAAATGAAGACCTCGAACATCCTCGCCGCCGCCGCTCTGTCCCTGCTCGCCGCTGCCGGCGCCCACGCAGAAACCTACGAAGGCGTGCAGCCCCTGAGCTCCGGCTACAGCCGCGCCGACGTGGCTCCCCAGGCCGCTGCCGCTGCCCGCGAAGGCAACGTCTACAGCGACGCCGCTTCGTCCACCGTGGCGCCCGTGCTGGCTGCTTCGACCGACCGCGCCGCAGTCCGCAGCGAAGCTGTTGCTGCCGCTCACGCGCCCGGCCAGAACCTGCGCCGCGAAGCTTTCGCCGGCAGCGTGGTTCCCTCGCAGGCACGCACTTTCACGCGCCAAGCCGGCCTGTAAGAAGGCGGGCACAAGAGAAGAGACGGCGGCATCGCCCGCGCGTCTTTCCTCTGCAGTAAAAAAGCCGGACGGCGCCCCAGGTGCCGTCCGGTTTTTTTGCGTTTTCAGCGCTGCCGCGGCGCGGCGTGGTGGCAGAAGCACTCGGGTGCGTGGTCGTCCACGATGCCGGTGGCCTGCATCCATGCATAGACGATCACCGGCCCCACGAATTTGAAGCCGCGCTTCTTCAGGGCCGCCGACATCTGTTCCGAAAGCGGCGTCTTGGTCGGCACTGCGCCGGTCCTGCTGTTGACGATGGGCTTGCCGCCGGCCATGCCCCAGACGAATTCCGAAAAATCCTCGCCCGCGGCCTGCATCGCCAGATAGGCGCGGGCATTGCCGATGGTGGCCTCGATCTTGGCGCGCGAGCGCACGATGCCCGCGTCCAGCATCAGACGGTCGACGTCGGCCGTGGTGAACCGTGCCACCTTTTCGGGCACGAAGCCCTCGAATGAAGCACGGAACGCATCGCGCTTGCGCAAAATCGTGAGCCACGAGAGGCCCGCCTGGAAGCCGTCGAGCATGAGCTTTTCCCACAGCGCGCGGCTGTCGCGCTCGGGCACGCCCCATTCGGCGTCGTGGTAGGAGGCCAGCAGCGGATCGCTCTGGGCCCAGGTGCAGCGGGGCTTGGTCTCTGGGGTCATCTGGTTGCGGGTTTCGTTCTTCGGCAGGGGGTGCTTCGGACTTTAACCACCGATACTCGAGCCTCATGATTTCAGTCCATCTCCACGGCCAGCGCTTTCAGGTGCGGGCCGCCGCGGTCATCCTTCATGCGGGCCACGCGCTCCTTCACCGCGCGCCGGGCGACGACTACTGGGCCTTGCCGGGTGGCAGGGTCGAAGTCGGCGAAGAGGCCTCGGCCACGATCGTGCGGGAGATGAGGGAAGAGCTTGGCGAAGAAGTCGAATGCGGCCGGCTTCTTCATGTGGCGGAGAACTTCTTCGACCTCGCGGGCCGGCGCAACCACGAGATCGGGTTCTATTTTCTCGTCTCGCTGGCCGAGGATTCGCCCCATCTCGACAAGGCGCGAAGCTACCGCGGCATCGAGAGCCACCTGGATCTGGAATTCCGCTGGTTCCCGATCTCGGAGCTGGCGGCCGTCAACCTGCGGCCGACCTTTCTCCCGGCCTCGCTGGCGGCCGATCCGCTGGCCTTCTCGCACGCGGTCCAGCGTGAATACCCATGAGCGGCGAGCGCTATCTGTTCAACGTGTTCGGCCAGGTCATGGCCATTGAAAGAGCCGCGGACCGCTGGGAGAGCTACTTGACGGGGCCCGACGGCAAGCGCCGCAGGATCCAGCTGGCAATTCCATCCGACGTCCCACGCGCCGAGCTTTCGCAGTATCTCTACGACATCTATCACGAGCAGGCGACGCCGACCAACGGCGATGTGTTCGAGATCTTGCAATGACAAACCACCATCGGCTGCACAGTTCCCGCCGCGAGGCGCTGCCCCCGGGCGCGCGCGTGGCCGGCCTCTATCGCGGCGCCTTTCTGGCCGACGCCTTCGCCATCGACCTGCCTCAGGGCGCCACCCGCGACGTGCTGGCGCTGGCGCGCTTCACTTTCGAGCGTCCCGCTCCCTGGGTCAACGCGCTGTTGGCGCTGCGCGACCGCTTGGTCGGCGGCTTCGGCCTCAAGACGGCCAGCGCGCTGCGCGCCGGCACGCCGGACGGTGCGCCGCGCGTCGGCATCTTTCGCATCTACGAAACGCATGCCAACGAGGTGGTGCTCGGCGAGGACGACCGGCACCTGGATTTCCGCGTTTCGGTGATGCGCTCCGTGGCGGGGGATTCGCTCACTGCCGTCACGGTGGTGCACTGCCACAACCTCTTCGGCCGCAACTACATCCGGCTGATCGCGCCGTTCCACCGGATGGTGGTGCGTTCTGCGCTCGAACGCGCGGCGCGCTCAGGCTGGCCTGCGGAAGCGGCGGTCTGAATCCAACGGAACGCCTGGTTACCGCCTGGAACGTTTGCTTGAACTTTCCCTCCCGGCAGCAGCCGTGGAGCGGGGAGGCCAAGGAGAGCCGCCGGTGTAGACTGCCAGGTTTTTCGTTCTGGCGGGTATGGCGCAAGTTTCACAGCGCACAGTTTTCAACGGCTCGGCGCTTGTTCGCTTGCTTTCCCGGCTGACCGAGGTCGACGTCCGCGAACCCCGGCAGGCCACCGCGGATCGATTGAGCCAATGGTTCGGCTGGACCGACGCCATCTCGCTGTCGGCCGCGCTGGACGGCGCCGTGGCGGCGGCTGCGCCTTCGCGCGCACGGGCTTCCGCGAGCGCCGAGGAGCGCGAATGCGTGCGTGCGCGGTCCGCGTTGGCCAAGGCGGTGGCCGAAGACGGCGCTGTCGCGGCGGCCGTTGATTTCACGCCGTTTCGCCGCCGCCATCTCACGCTGCAACAGGCCATGGAAGCAGGCATCGGCCCGCTGCGCGGCCGTTTGCGGGCGCTGCTGGCGGCCAGGTCGCCGGCCATGGCGCGGCTTGCGGCGGTGGACGTGGTGATGGAGCAGGTGCTGGCTGCGCGCGAGCACAGCCTGCTCGCGGCCGTGCCCGCGCTGCTCGAAAAGCATTTCACGCGCCTGCGCCAGGCCAGCCCGGAGACGGTGGGCGAACCCGGCAGCGAGGCAGAGGCCGGCGAGTGGCTGCATGTGTTCCGCAAGGACATGAAGAACGTGCTGCTCGCCGAACTCGATTTCCGATTTCAACCGATCGAAGGACTGCTCGAAGCCCTTCGCATGAGGCCACCAGAGTGCCATGAATAGATTTCTTCACTACGCTGTTTTTGCTGCGGGCCTGGCCGTCGTCTGCTGGGTCGGGGCCGGATACGTCGGCTCGCACACGCTGGCGCTCGCCGTCACGATGCTGGTCGGCGCGTTCTACCTGATGGGCGCGCTGGAACTGCATCGCTTCCAGCAGGCCACCGCCACCTTGTCGCGCGCCGTGGCGGATCTTTCCGACCCGCCCTCGAGCCTGGGCGCCTGGCTCGACCGGCTGCATCCCACGCTGCGCAATGCGGTGCGCCTTCGCATCGAAGGCGAGCGCGTGGGCCTGCCGGGGCCGGCGCTCACGCCGTACCTGGCCGGACTGCTGGTGCTGCTGGGCATGCTGGGCACTTTCCTCGGCATGGTGGTCACGCTGAACGGCACCGGCATGGCGCTGGAAAGCGCGACCGACCTGCCGGCCATCCGCGCCTCGCTGTCGGCGCCCGTGAAGGGCCTGGGGCTGGCGTTCGGCACCTCGGTGGCCGGCGTGGCCGCCTCCGCGATGCTGGGGCTGGCCTCGGCGTTGTGCCGGCGCGAGCGGCTGCAGGCCGGGCAGATGCTCGACAGCAGGATCGCCACCACGCTGCGCGCCTACTCGCTGGCCCACCAGCGCGAGGCCTCGTTCCAGCTGCTCGAACAGCAAGCCCACCAGATGCCGCGGCTGGTCGACCAGCTGCAGGCCATGATGGCGGCGATGGAGCGGCAGAGCCAGGCCCTGAATGAGCGCCTTGCCGCCGGCCAGGCGCAGTTCCACACCAAGGCCGAGGCCGTGTATGCCGGGCTGGCCTCTTCGGTCGACCAGTCGCTCAAGCAGAGCCTGAGCGAAAGCGCGCGCATCGCGGGCGCGACGATCCAGCCGGTGGTCGAGGCCACCATGGCGGGCATCGCGCGCGAGACGGCCTCGCTGCACGACACCGTCGCGCGCACCGTGCAGCAGCAGCTCGACGGGCTTTCGAGCCGCTTCGAGGCGGCCACCGCCAGCGTGGCAGGCACCTGGCAGGCTGCGCTCGCCGAGCACCAGCGCACCTCCGAGGCGCTGTCGAGCGACCTGCGCGCTTCGCATGACCGCTTTGCCGAAACCTTCGAGCAGCGCTCGGCCTCGCTGGTGGAGGGCGTCTCGGCCCGGCTCGAAAGCACGGCGGCCGGCGTGTCCGACACCTGGAGCAGCGCACTCGCGCAGCACCAGCGCGTCAGCGAAAAGCTGTCGCAGGAGGCGCAGCAGTCGCTTGCGGCGGCGGCAGCCGGCTTCGAGCAGCACTCGGCCTCGCTGCTGCGCACGGTGGAACAGGCGCATGCCGCGCTGCAGGCCGATATCGCAGCGCGCGACGAGCAGCGGCTGTCGGCCTGGACGCAAGCGCTGGCGACCGTGTCCGCGTCGCTGCAGCAGCAGTGGCAGCAGGCGGGCGCATACACGGCAAGCCAGCAGCAGCAGCTCTTCGACGCGCTCGCGCAAACCGCGCGCGACATGTCGACCCAGGCCGAGACGCATGCGAAGAACACGGTCGGCGAGATCGCCCAACTGCTGCAGGCCGCCTCGGAAGCGCCGCGGGTGGCGGCCGAAGTGGTGGCCGAGCTGCGCCAGAAGCTGTCCGACAGCATGGCGCGCGACAACGCGATGCTGGAAGAACGCAGCCGCATCATGGAAACGCTGGGAACCCTGCTCGATGCCGTGAACCACGCCTCCACCGAGCAGCGCTCGGCGGTCGATGCGCTGGTGGGTGTATCGGCGGACGTGCTGGACCGCGTGGGCAGCCGCTTCACCGAGAAGGTCGACGAGGAAACCGGCAAGATGGCCGCGGTCGCCGCGCAGATCACCGGCAGCGCCGTTGAAGTGGCCAGTCTGGGCGAGGCCTTCGGCTTTGCCGTGCAGCTCTTCAGCGAGTCGAACGACAAGCTGGTGGCCCACCTGCAGCGCGTCGAAGGGGCGCTCGGCAAGTCCATCGCGCGCAGCGACGAGCAGCTGGCGTACTACGTGGCGCAGGCGAGGGAAGTCATCGACCTGAGCATCATGTCGCAGAAGCAGATCGTCGAAGACCTGCAGCAGATCGCGGGCCGGCAGGCCGCCGTGGGCAGCGAGGCGTGATGCGGGACGATCTCGACGCCGGCCTGGAGCCGAGCGTGCCGGTGTGGGCGGTCTTCGGCGACCTGATGTCGGGGCTGGTGGGGGCCTTCGTGCTGATTCTCGTGGGGGCGCTCGGCATGCAACTGGACCTGGCGGCGAAGCTGCAGGCCGAAGTGCAGCAGCGCCAGGCCGAGACGCAGCGCCGCGAGGCGCTCGAGCAGGCGCTGGCCGGGCCGCTCGCGGCGGGCCGGGTCACGCTGAACAACGGGCGCATCGGCATCAGCGGCAGCGTGCTGTTCGCCTTCAACTCGGCCGACCTGCAGCCCGAAGGCCGGCAGGTGCTCAAGAGCCTGGCCGCGCCCGTGGCCACGTACCTGCGCGCGCGCGACGAGGTGCTGATGGTGAGCGGCTTCACGGACGACCGGCAGATGCGGCAGTCGAAGGACGGCAACCGTCCGTTCGCCGACAACTGGGAGCTCTCGGCCCAGCGCGCATTGACGGTGACGCGGGCCTTGATCGAGGAGGGCGTTCCGTCGTCATCGGTGTTTGCCGCGGCCTTCGGCTCCGAGCAGGCCGTGGCATCCAATGCCGATGCCGAAGGGCGGGCGAAGAACCGGCGTGTCGAAATGGCGCCCACGCCGCGGCAGGCTGGCGCCGGCACCAAGTCCCGTGAGTAGCAGCAGCATCGATCCCGCCGCAGTGCTCGACGCCTGGCGCGCGCAGGGCGGGCATCGCCGGGATCCCGTGCGCTTTCGCTTCATCGAGGCGCTCGCGAGGCGGGCGGCCGCCCATGAGGGCGATGCGCGGCGCATCCTCGACGAGCGGCTGGCCGTGCTGCTCGCGGCGTATCGCGGGAATCTCGAAGAGGCTCGGCACGCGGACGGCCTTCCGGCGGTTCGCGATGCGAGCGCGAAACAGGCAGCCCGGCTTCCCCGCGGCCCGCTCGCGGAGCTCGTGGAGCACATGGCGCGGCAGGCGCCGCCGCAAGGCGATGATGGCGCGGCGGCCGATGACGCCGTACCCGCCACCCCCGAGCTCAAGACGCTGCGCTACTTCAGGAGCACCTGGTCGCGGCTCAGTGCCGACCGGCGGCTGACGCAGTCGCTGGCCAAGGTGCCGGAAAATGCGGGCCCGCTGAATTCGCACCACCTGGTGCACCGGTCGCTCATGCTGATGCACGAGCTTTCGCCGGAATACCTCAACCGGTTCATGTCGTACGTCGACACCCTGCTGTGGGTCGATCAGCTGAATGGCAGCAATGGCCCGGCCGCCGCGAATGCGCCGCGCGCCGAAGGCCCGAAGAAAAACGCGCGCGGCAAATCCGGCTGATCTGCGCTTTGCGGGGTGGCTAGCGAAGCCCGTGCGCGCGGATCACCGCCTTGAGCCGCCGCACCTCGTGCTGCAGGTCGAGGATCAGCGCGGCGGCGTCGAGGCCGACGCCAAAGTCGCGCTCCAGGCGGCGCGCCTCGAGCGCGCATTGCAGGTCGGTGCTGGAGAAGCGCCAGTGCTCGGGCGGCGCTTCGACCGCGGCGATCTGCACGATGCCCACCTCGACGAGCTGCACCACCCACTCGGTATCGGCGCCGCAGGCATGGGCCAGCTCGCTGGCGGCGAGCGGCTGCGAGGCGCTGATGGCTGTGGTTGTCACGGAAACGGTCGCCATGCTCACACTCCCAGATGCTGGCGTGGGTTGAACGAAGCGGACGCCTGCGCCAGCTGCTCGTAGGCCTTGCGCGCGGCCTCGCTGTCGGCCGGTGGCAGGGCGATGTCGAGCAGCAGGTACAGGTCGCCGGGCTGCTTGCCGGCCAGCCCGCGGCCCTTGAGCCGCAGCTTGAGGCCGCTGCGCGCGTTGCGCGGCACGGTCACCTCGACCACGCCGCCGGTGGGCACGGGCACCTTGACCTGCGCGCCGAGCGCGGCCTCGGTCGGCGTGACGGGCAAGGTCATGTAGAGGTCGCGTTCCTCGATGCGGTAGAGCCGGTGCGGCGCGATGCGCACTTCCAGGTAGAGGTCGCCCGCGGGTTCGCCGCCGTGGCCCGGCATGCCCTGGCCGGCGAGACGGATGAACTGCCCCGGATGCACGCCGGGCGGGATCTTGACGCTCAGCGTGCGCGTCTTGAAGGTGGGCCGGCCCTGCGCGTCGAGTTCCTGTGCGCGCAGCGTGATCTCGCGCTCGGCGCCGTTGAGCGCATCCTCGAGCGCGATCTCGATGGCCGCGTGATGGTCCTCGCCGCGGGCGCGGTAGTTGCGCCTTGCCGCGCCGCGCCGCTCGGCCTCGCCGAACAGCGACGAAAAGAACTCGCTGAAGTCGGCATGGTCGGCCGGGCCCTGGTTCGGGCCGCGGTGGAATTCGAAGCCCGTGTCCCAATCCGGTGGCGGCTGGAAGTCGCCCTGGGGATGGCCGCCGCGCGCCACGCGGTCGGCCAGCGCGTCGTAGGCGGCGCGCTTTTCCTTGTCGCGCAGCACGTCGTTGGCTTCGTTGATGTCGCGCATGCGCTTCTCGGCGTCCGGCTCCTTGCTGACGTCGGGGTGGTACTTGCGCGCGAGCTTGCGGTAGGCCTTGCGCACGTCCTCTTCGGACGCAGTGCGGTCGATGCCCAGGGCGCTGTAGTAGTCCTTGAATTCCATGCTTTTCGGTGGTGTGGATGCCGAACGGTACGCCTGCCGGCCGCTTCAGGCCAGGCTTGAACTGCCGTCGGCATGCCGCAGCAGCGGCGTCACGGTCCATGTGGGGCCGCTGCGCGAGAAACGCAATGGCTGCGCATTGCCGAGCAGGGCCAGGTCGATGGGCAGGCCGATCAGCGCGGCCAGTGCGTAGAGCGTGCCTCCGTGTGCCACCACCAGCACCGGCGCGGGTTGCGCCAGCGCTGCGTCCAGCGCCAGCCGCTTGCGGGCCACGAACTGGGCCAGGGTTTCGCCGCCCTCGGGCTCGCAGGCCCAGTCGATCTCGGCCGACGAGGTGCCGATGAGCGCGCCGAAGTTGCGCTCGCGCAAGGCCGCCTGCGGCGTGGGCACAAGGCGAAGCACGGTGGCCACGGCATGCGCCGTGTCGTGCGCGCGGCGGGCGTCGCTGCAGACGATGGTGCGGATCGGCTCGCCCGCCAGCAGCTGGGCGGCGCGCGCGGCCTGCTGCAGGCCGAGTTCGCTCAGCGGCTCGTCCACGGCCTGGAAGATGCGCTGCGCATTGCGGCCGGTCTGGCCGTGGCGCAGGAAGTAGAAATGGTCGCAGGCCGGTGCCAGCGGCTGCTCGGCGGCGATGCGGACCAGCTGGTCGAGGCCGGTCGCCGCGCCTTGGGGGAAGGGTGCTTTTGACATGGGATGGGTGCGGTTCAGCCGAACTTCATGCCCTTGGGGCGGGCCTGCAGGCGGTCGATGTAGGCGTCGATCTTGGGGCGGTTCGAGCGCCCGCCGAAGGCGCGGTGCCAGATGAACATCGAGCCGATCATCACGTCGGCCGCGGTGAATTGCGCGCCGAAGAGGTACGGGCCGTAGCCCAGCTCGTGCTCCACCACATTCTTGGCCTGCTCGAAATGGGTCCAGCCGCGCGCGCTGTTGTTGCTGTGCAGCCCGAGCAGGCTGTCGCCCATCGCGGGTTCGAGCTGCGCCGTCGAATAGACCATCAGCGACAGGTAGCGGCCGCGCTCGGGCGAGCCTACCGATGGCGCCAGCCTGGCCTGCGGAAACTTCTCGGCCACGTACATGCAGATGGCCGCATTCTCGAAGACGCGGGCGCGGCCGTCGACCAGCGCCGGCAGCTTGCCCGAGGGATTGATCTTCAGGTAGCCGGGCTTCTTGTGCGCCTTCTCCCGGATCAGGGTGGGCACGATTTCGTAGTCCACGCCGGCTTCGTCGAGCATCCATTTCGCGACCTGCGAGCGGCTCTGTGGATCGAAATACAGCTTCATCATTTGACGGGGTTCCTTGGAGTGGATGGACGGTCAGAACTTGGGAATGCGCAGCGTCTTGCTGATCATCAGCGTGCCCGACAGCGCGAAGAGCAGCGTGAGCGGATGCAGCTGCCAGGGGCCGAGCACCCAGGCGCCGCCCCACACCGCGTCGCCGATGCGGCCCTGCCACGCGGCCCAGGCCAGCACGCCGACCAGCACCACGCTGGTCGGAATGGGCGTGCCTTCGAAGTACTTGACCTTGTCGGCGCCGGCGGAAAGCGCCTCGGCAGTGACGTTGTAGCGCGCGAGCCGGCTCACGCCGCAGCCGACGAAATAGATCAGCAGCACGCAGTCCCAGCCGCCGTCCAGGCCCGCCGCGAAGGCGAGCGCGGCCGGCGCCACGCCGAAGGAGATCACGTCGGCCAGCGAGTCGAGCTCGCGTCCCAGCGCGGAATGGGTTTGCCGCCAGCGCGCGATGCGGCCGTCGAACACGTCGAACACGAAGGCCGCGGGCGCGAGCGCGGCGGCCCAGAGGAAGTGCGCCAGCGACTGGCTCGCCATGAAGGCCATCGAGAGGAACACCGCGCCCACCCCGCACGCCGCATTGCCGAGCGTGAATACGTCGGCCAGGTGAAAGCCGCGGATCATCGAGAAATGCTTGCGGACCGGTACGGGGGAAGGAGTGGTGGCCATGGGATGCTTCGGAGTCGCGGATGCTGCGAACCTTAACGCAAGCGCGGGCGCTTGCCTGTAGTCGCCATCCGACTCCGCAAAGGGGCCGGCCGCACCGGATGGAGCGGCGCGGCTTTTTCGTCCGCTCAGGCCGGAAGGCGTTCGTCGTAGGCCTTCTCGAGCGCCGCGTGGTTGGTCCAGAACCCCCGCGGCTTGCGGCCGTGCAGCACGTCGTCGAGCACGTCGAGGTGGGCGTGCCAGCCGCTGGAGACGCTGAGGGTTTCCCTGCGGTCGGGCAGGCGCCGGTGCGTGAGCACGAGGTGCGTGGCATCGCCCTCTTGCGTGAACTCGAAAGTGACCTCGGAGGCGGTGGCCCTTTCGCTGCCCCAGCTGATGGTCAGGCGCTTGAGTGGCTCGAATTCGACGACCCGCGATTTCTGGACGATGGGGCTGCGGCAGGCGCTGAAGCGCTCGGGGGCCACTTCGCCGGAGAGCCGGGTGTGGTCGAAGCGCAGCTCGAACACGCTGCCGGGCACTTCGGCCATGGTGCCGCCGGCCAGCCAGGCGGCGCGCTTGCCGGGGTCGACGAAATAGGCCCATACGCGCTCGACGGGGGCGGGCAGGGTGCGCTCCATGCGCAGGGTGCCGGGTTCGATCAGGGTTCCGAGGCTGTTCTTGGCCATGGCTTGCTCCTTGAAAAAGAATGGGGACTTCACTTGCCGCGGGATGCGTCGCGCCGCAGTTCCTTCTCCAGCGCGTCCAGATGGTTGTTCCAGAAGCCTTCGTAGTAGCGCAGCCATGCGTTGGCCGACGCGAGCGCCGCCGGTTCCAGCCGGCAGACGTGCGCGCGGCCCTGCACCGTGCGGGAGACCAGGCCGGCGCGCTCCAGCGCCTTGACGTGCTTGGATGCGCCCGCGAACGACATGCGAAACGGTGCGCCGAGTTCGCCCACGCTGCATTCGCCCTGGGCCAGCAGCTGCAGCATGGTGCGGCGCGTGCTGTCGGCCAGGGCCTGGAACACGGCGTCGAGCCGTTCATCGTCTAGTTCAACCATGAGGTTGAATGTAGCCGTGCCTCGAAAATTATTCAACCAATAAGTTGAATGATTTTTGCGGTTACACCCGATACAGGCGAGACGCGGCAGCGCCGCCTGGCGCTGGAGCCTGCGCGATGGCGCTCCTACGATTCGCTCCGTTCCATCCACTCGCAAAAAAGAAGACCCATGAAATCCTCCGCCAATCGCCGCACCTTCCTGCTCGCCGCCTCGGCCTTGCCCCTGGCCGGCGCCTGTACCGCATGGTCCGCCAAGGGACCGCAGGCCGGCACGCTTTCAGGTGCCCAAGCGCAGCTCGCGGCCCTCGAACGCTCCGTGGGCGGGCGGCTCGGCGTGGTCGCCTTCGACACCGCCACCGGCGCACGCGTGCAGCACCGCGCCACCGAGCGCTTCCCGATGTGCAGCACCTTCAAGATGATGGCGTCCGCCGTCATCCTGGATCGCAGCAGCCGCGAGCCCGGCCTGCTGGAGCGGCGCGTGAGCTACGCGAGGAGCGACATTCTTCCCAACTCGCCCGTCACCGAGAAGCACCTGGGCGAGGGCATGACGGTCTCCGCGCTGTGCGCCGCCACCATCCAGTACAGCGACAACGCCGCGGCCAACCTGCTGATGAAGATGCTCGGCGGCCCGTCCGCGGTGACTGCGTTCGCGCGCTCCATCGGCGACCCGGTCTTCAGGCTCGACCGCTGGGAGACCGAGCTCAACAGCGCCATTCCGGGCGATCCGCGCGACACCACCTCGCCCGAGGCCATGGCCGCGAGCCTGCAGCGGCTGGTGCTGGGCGACGGGCTCGGGGCGGCGCAGCGCAGCCAGCTCGAGGCCTGGCTGCTGGGCAATACCACCGGCGCCACGCGCATCCGTGCGGGCGTGCCGGCTGACTGGAAGGTGGGCGACAAGACCGGGGCCGGCTCCTATGGCACGGTGAACGACATCGCCGTGCTGTGGCCGCCGGCCGGCGCGCCGCTGGTGATGGCGGTGTACCTGACGTTCCCGGCGCAGGATGCGCCGGGCCGCAACGACGTCATCGCATCGGCGGCGCGCATCGCGGTGGAGGCGCTGCGGGGCTGAGCCGCCCCGCGCCCGCCCGATGATTCACTCCTCGCTCGCCCACTCCACCTGCGCGCCCAGGCTGCGCAGGTTCTCGGCGAAGCGCGGATGGGCCCGGCGGATCGGCGTGGCATTGCGGATTTCGGAGCGGCCCTCGATGCTCGCCGCCACCATGAAGAGCGCGATCGCCACGCGGATGATGTAGGGGCTCTCGACCACGGCGGGCGTCAGCGGGCTGCCGCCGAAGCTGATGAGCCGGTGCGGGTCCGAGGAGAAGACGTGGGCGCCGAACTTCGACAGCTCGCCGGTCCATCCCAGCGCGCCGTCGTACACCTTGTTCCAGAACATCGCATTGCCCTGGGCGCGCACGCCCAGCGCAATGAAGATGGGGAGCAGGTCGACCGGAAAGTACGGCCACGGCGCCGCCTCCACCTTGGTGAGCACGTTGCTGGTGAAAGGCGTCTGCACCTTCAGCGGGCCGTCGCTGCTGGCGCGCGACCAGCCGTCGGCGTGCGTGACCGTGACGCCGAATTTCGCGAAGGTGCGGTCGATCAGCGGAAAGTTCTCGGGCGCGCTGTTGCGCACGACCACGTCGCCGCCCGTGATGGCGCCCAGCGCGAGGAAGGTGGTGATCTCGTTGAAGTCCTCGTCGAAGCGGAATTCCCCGCCGCCCAGCGCGCCGCCGCCGTGCACCGTGAGCCGAGAGGTGCCGATGCCCTCGATGCGCACGCCGAGCATCGCCATGAAGCGGCAGAACTCCTGCACGTGCGGCTCGCAGGCGGCATTGGTGAGCGTGGAGCTGCCGTTGGCCGCCGCCGCGCACAGCACGAAGTTCTCGGTGGTGGTGACGGAGGCGTAGTCGAGCCAATGCTGCGCGGGCACGAGCGGCCCGGCGCAGCGCACCAGCAGCGAGCCGCTGGCGCGCTCCACCTCTGCGCCGAAGCGGCGGAACACATCGACGTGCGGATCGATCTCGCGCACGCCCAGCGTACAGCCCTTGACGTTGTCTTCGAGCCGCGCAATGCCGAAGCGCGCGAGCAGCGGCGGCACCAGCATGATCGAAGAGCGCATTTCCTCGGGCAGCCGGTCGCGCGCGGCATCGAAGGCCGTGTCGCGGTGGTGCAGCTCCAGCGTGCCGGTGGCGTGGTCCATGCGCGCCTCGCTGCCCAGGCTGCGGAAGATGTCGAGGATCTTGCGCACGTCGGTGATGTCGGGCACGCCATGCAGGCGCAGCGGCTCGCGCGTGAGCAGCGTGGCGCACAGTACCGGCAGCACGGCATTCTTGTTGGCGGAAGGCGTGATGCGGCCACGAAGCGGCGTGCCGCCGTGCACGATGAGGCTGGACATGAAAGAAGAGCGCGGCCGGCTTATCCGTTCAGCTGCTCGGCCACTTCGCGCCGGCCGAGGCCCCGCACGGCGGCCAGGCCTTCGAGCTGGGCCTTGCGCGGCCTGGCCTTGCCTTGCTCCCATTTGTAGATGGTCTGGCCGGTCACGCCCACCAGCTTGCCGTAGGCAGCGGCCGAGAGGCCGAGCTTGACGCGGTGCGCGGCCAGCCGGCTCGCGCTGAATCGCCGGTGCGGGCCTGATTCGGCGGCTTCGTCGGCATCGCCTGCGGGAGTGGCGCGCGCCACGGTCCTGGTGGCGCGGCGCAGTTCCTTCTCCAGCTTTTCGACCTGCCGGCGCAATGCGGCGATCGAGGCGCGGTGCAGCGTGGAAGCTTTTCTGAGCGTTTCGATCTCCGCGCGAACTTCCTTGCGGGCGACACGGGAAATCTCGGATTTCAGGATGGAGGCGATATTTGGCATGGGGCGCATTGTGCACATCTCACGACGCGAAACTCCGCGGGAGGTGGTAACAGGTGCTTACGGCGGGGTCCTGTTCGCCCGCGGCTGCGCATCAAAGCACGAACCACCCCACGCACACGTAGTGGCTCGCCGTACCCGCAAGCACGAACAGGTGCCAGGTGCCGTGCGCATGCCTGAAGCCCCGCCGGTTGCGGTAGAACACCGTGCCCACGGTGTAGAGCACCCCGCCGGCCAGCAGCCACGCGAGCCCGCCGCTGTCGAGCCGCGCGGCCAGCGGCACCGCGGCCAGCACGCCGAGCCAGCCCATGGCAATGTAGAGCGCCAGCGGCGGCTTCGAGGCTGCGCTGCCTGCCTGCAGCAGTTCGCGTGCGATGCCGAAGAGGGCCGCGCCCCATACGGCGGCCATCAGCAGCCAGCCCCAGACCCCGTGCAACGTGACCAGCGCGAACGGCGTGTAGGTGCCCGCGATCAGCAGGTAGATGGCGCAGTGGTCCACGCGCTCCCAGAAGCGCTTGAGGCGCCCGCGGGTGCTGTGGAACAGCGTGGACGCCGCATACAGCACCACCGCCGAGAGCGAGAACACCAGCGCGCCGGCAATCCGCGCGGCGTCGCCGGTGGGCAGGGTCTTGGCGAGCAGCAGCGCGGTGGCCGCGAGTGCGAGCAGCAGGCCCAGCAGATGGCTGTATCCGTTGAGCCGTTCGCCGGGGTACATCGCGTGGGTGGGGTGCAGTCTGGGTGGATGGCGGCAAGGGCCTGCGGATGCTAGGTGCGCCGCATGACTGAGCGGTGACCACTGCGCCGGCGCCTATGCGGCCGCGCTGCCGAAGCGCTCCGCATAGAGCTGCGCGATCCAGTCGATGAACACCCGCACCCGCGGCGAGAGCTGGCGGTGGTGCGGGTACAGCACCGAATAGACCATGGGCGGGCAGGGCGTGTGCGGCAGGATCTCGACCAGCGTGCCTTCGCGCAACTGGCTCTCCACGCTGAAGCGCGGCACCTGGATGATGCCGCAGCCCTGTTCGGCGCAGCTCTTGTAGACATCGGCGTTGTTGACGCTGATCCAGTCCTTCAGCATGCAGGTCTCGAGCTTGCCGTCCACCATGAACTCGTACGGAAACACCTCGGGCCGCGAGGCCGAGAAGAAATTGACCGCGAGGTGCCGGGCGAGGTCGGACGGCTGCGTGGGCGTGCCGTACGCGGCCAGGTAGCCCGGGCTCGCGCAGGTCACTTGCGGCAGCAGCGCCAGGCGGCGCGTGACCAGCGACGAATCCTTGGGCTCGCCCGCGCGCACCACGCAGTCGACGCCTTCGCGCACCAGGTCCACCAGCCGGTCGCCGCTGCCCATGGCCAGTTGGATGTGCGGATAGCGCTCATGAAATTCCTGGATGCGCGGCAGCACGATGGCCTGGGCGGGCGCGCCGTGGATGTCGATGCGCAGGCGCCCGCGCGGGTTGACCGACAGCTCCGCCAGTGAGGACTCGGTCTCTTCGAGTTCGCGCAGCAAATGGCGGCAGCGCTCGTAGAAGGCCTGGCCGTCGACGGTGGTGCGCACCTGGCGCGTCGTGCGCTCCAGCAGCCGCACGTGCAGCCTGGCCTCCAGCTCCTTGATGGCATGCGTGGCCGTGGCACGCGGGATGTCGAGCGCGGCCGCGGCCTGGGTGAAGCTGCCCAGATCGACGATGCGGGTGAACAGCTGCATGGCGTCGAAGCGGTCCATGGGTTCTTCTCGATTGTTGAGTCTCCTTGAATTGTATTGGCGAGATTTACGTATTTATTCGCCCAGGGAGAACAGAGAGACTTTCTCTCGCGCCATCTTCGAAGGCGCTTCCCGCATCCCCTTTGACCCAGGAGCAATCCCCATGCAACTGATCTTTCCGCGGCTGCGCAGCGTCTATGAGCGGCTGGAGCCGCTGAGCTATGCGCTGCTGCGCACCGCCTTCGGCCTGATGCTCATGACCCACGGCATCCCCAAGCTGCTGGGCCGCAGCCACGGCAGCATGGCCGATCCGATGGCCGGCTCGGTGAACCTGATCGCCAACGTGCTGCACCTGCCCGCTGCCCCGCTGATCGGCTGGTTCATCGCGCTGCTCGAAGGCGTCGGCGGGCTGATGCTGGCATTGGGTTTCCTGACGCGCATCGTCGCGCCGATGGTGGTGGTGCAGATGCTGGTCATCTGCTACCTGCTCGCACCCACCTTTCCCTGGATCGACCGCGGCTACGAATACCCGCTGATGCTGGTCTTCGCCGCGCTGTGCATCGCGGCGCGCGGCAGCGGCCCCGCGTCGGTCGATGCGCGCCTCGGCCGTGAATTCTGAAGAAGCAAGAAAGGAAGAAGCCCCATGAGCCAACCACTCCTGCAGAACGCGGCAGGCGCATTGCCTGCCGTCAATCGGCGCATGTTCATGATGACCACGGCGGCCGGTGCGGGCGCCGCGGCTTCGGCCGGCGCGAGTGCGGCCGCGGAAGCCGGCAGCGCGGCACCCAACTCCGGCACGGGCTCCCAGGAGACCCGCGTCACCATCAACGGCAGGCTCCACGAACTGAAGCTGGAGCCGCGCGCCTCGCTGCTCGACGTGCTGCGCGAACAGCTCGGCCTCACCGGCGCCAAGAAGGGCTGCGACCACGGCCAGTGCGGTGCCTGCACGGTGCATGTGGACGGCCGCCGCGTGGCCTCGTGCCTCACGCTGGCCGTGAAGACCGACGGCTGCGCCGTGACCACCATCGAGGGCATCGAGTCGCCCGACGGCACGCTGCATCCGATGCAGCAGGCCTTCCTCGACCACGACGCGCTGCAGTGCGGCTATTGCACGCCCGGCCAGATCATGGCCGCCATTGCCTGCGTGCGCGAAGGCCATGCCACCAGCGACGCGCAGATCCGCGAATACATGAGCGGCAACATCTGCCGATGCGGTGCGTACACGGGCATTCTCGAAGCGATCCGCGAGGCCGCGCCACGGATGCGCCGCATGGAGGGCAGCCGCCATGCATGACTTCGCCTACCTGCGTCCGCGCAGCACCGGCGAAGCCGTGCAGCTGCTCGCGCAGAACCAGCCCGGCGCGCGCTACTTCGCGGGCGGCACCACGCTGTTCGACCTGATGAAGCTCGGCGTGGAAGCGCCGGCCACGGTGATCGACATCACCCGCATCGAGGGCCTGCGCGAAGTCGACACCGCCAGCCGCGGCGAACTGCGCATCGGCGCGCTCGCGGCCATGAGCGACGTGGCGGACAACGCCGTGGTGCAGCGCGAATTCCCGGCCTTGTCGGAGTCGCTGTGGAAGGCCGCTTCGCAGCAGCTGCGCAACATGGCGACCGTGGGCGGCAACCTGCTGCAGCGCACGCGCTGCGCCTACTTTCGCGGCGGGCCCGAATTCGCCTGCAACAAGCGCGTGCCCGGCAGCGGCTGTTCGGCAGTGGGCGGCCAGAACCGCGGCCATGCGGTGCTGGGCGGCAGCGACGACTGCGTGGCCGTCTATCCGGGCGACTGGGCCGTTGCATTGGTGGCCTTCGATGCGCTCGTCGACACCGTCAGCCCGCGCGGCGAACGCACGGTGCCGGTGCGCGAACTGCACCGCGCGCCCGGTGCCGCGCCGCACCTGGAGACGGTGCTCGCGGCCGACGAGCTGATCGTGGGCATCCGCGTGCCGCGCGGGGCGATCGGCCGGGGCTCCACGTACCACAAGATCCGCGACCGCGAGTCCTATGCCTTTGCGCTCGCCTCGGCGGCCGTGGCCCTGGAGCTCAGGAGCAACCGCGTGTCCGACGCACGCATTGCGCTCGGCGGCGTGGCAACGCATCCGTGGCGCGCGGCCGAGGCCGAGCGCAGCCTGGTCGGCCAGCCGTTCACGCGCGCGGCCGCGCGGCGCGCCGCCGAGCTTGCCTTCGAGGGCGCGAAGCCGCTCGAGCACAACGCGTTCAAGGTGGCGCTCGGCATCGAGACGGTGACCGATGCGCTGATGCTGGCCAGGGAAAGGAGCTGAAGATGGCAACGAGCCTCAAGACGGTGATGACGAAGCGCACGACCCGCGCGGGCGCCGAGCGCGTCGACGCGCGCGACAAGGTGCGCGGCGCCACGCGCTATGCGGCGGACGATGCGCGCGCCGGGCTGCTGCATGCCGCGCTGGTGCCCTCGCGCATCGCACGCGGCGCCGTCACCGCCATCGACACCGCGGCGGCGCAGCGCGTGCGCGGCGTTCGCACGGTGTTCACGCACGAGAACGCCGGCAGCTTCGACACCGGCGGCTTCCTGATGGGCGGCGGCTTCGGCTTCCAGAGCTTCTATCCGCTGCGCTCGCCGCAGGTCGCCTACCGCGGCCAGACCGTGGCGATGGTGGTGGCCGACACGCCCGAGGCCGCGCGCGAGGCCGCGGCGCTGGTGGCCGTGACCTATGCTGCCGTCCCTTTCGTGGCGACCATCGATGCGCCCGACGCCCAGCCGCAGGCGCAATCGGCCCTGCTGCCGCAGCCGATGTTCGCCGACCGGCGGGCGGGCGATGCCGAGGCCGTGCTCCAGGGCGCGGCCTTCACGGTGGACGCGGCCTACGAGTTGCCGATCCAGCACCAGAACCCGATGGAAATCATCGCGACCGTGGCCGAGTGGAGCGCCGACGGCGTGCTCACCATCCACGAGCCGACCCAGAATGCCGAAAGCGTGCGCCACGGCCTGGCGAAGCAGCTCGGCATCGAGCCGGCCAGGGTGCGCGTGCTGTCGCCCACGGTGGGCGGCGGCTTCGGCCAGAAGAACTCGCTGCAGTCGCACACCGCGCTGGTGGCGATTGCGGCGCGCGCGCTGGGCCGGCCGGTCAAGCTCGTGCTGTCGCGCAGCCAGCTGTTCCACAACGCGAGCTTCAGGCCGGCGAGCCGCCACCGGGTGCGCCTGGGCGCCGACCACGGCGGCAAGCTGGTCGCCGCCATCCACGAGATCGACCAGCAGACCTCGCGCCACGACCTGTTTCCGTCGAGCGGCACCGAGATCACTGCGCGGCTCTACGGCATCGGCAATTTCCTCGGCCGCGAGCGGCTCGTGCGCACCGACGTGCAGACGCCCGGCTACATGCGCGCGCCGTTCGAGCATCCGGCCGCCTTCGCATTCGAAAGCGCGGTGGACGAGATGGCCTACGCGCTCGGCCGCGACCCGGTCGCGTTCCGGCTGGCGAACGACGCGGCCGTCGATCCGATCAGCGGCAAGCCCTTTTCGTCGCGCCACCTGGCCGAGTGCCTCGCCAAGGGGAGCAGCGCCTTCGGCTGGGCGCGCCGCACGATGGCGCCGCGCTCGATGCGCGCGCCCGACGGCAGCCTCATCGGATGGGGCGTGGCGGCCGGCGCCTACAAGGCGGCGATTGCTCCGGCCGTGGCCAAGGTGCGACTCGATGCGAGCGGCGCGGTGCGGGTGGCGGTCGGCGGCCACGAGATGGGGCAGGGCATTCGCACCGCCATCGCATTGACGGTGGCGCGCGTGCTCGGCGCGCCGGTGGCCGCGGTGGAGATCCTGGTCGGCGACACCGCCGCCGCGCCGCAACACCTGACCGCCGGTTCCTGGGGCACGGCCACCGCCTTGCCGCCGGTGCAGGAAGCCGCGCAGCGGCTCATGGACGACCTGCGCCAGAACGCGGGTGCGCCAGGCGATGCGAACGGCGGCACGGCCGTGGCGCTGCTGCGTGCCTCGGGCCGTCCCTTTGCCGAGGCCGAGAGCCGGATGCGCGCGCCGGGCCAGCCGGAGCAGGTCTTCGGACGGCTCACCGGCGGCCTGCCCGCCGCGGCGGGGCCGGTGTACCCGGATTTCGTCGCCTTCAGCTTCATTGCGCACTTCGTCGAGGTGCGCATCGAACCCACCACGCGGCGCATCCGCGTGCCGCGCGTGCTCAGCGTGGCCGACTGCGGCACGGTGGCCAGCCTGCGCACCGCACGCAGCCAGGTCGAAGGGGGCGTGGTGTGGGGCATTGGCGCCGCCCTGCGCGAGGCGAGCGAGGTGGACACGCGCTACGGCGGCTTCCTCAACGCGGACCTTGCTGAATACGTGCTGCCCGTGGCGGCGGACATCGGCCGCATCGATGTCGACTTCGTCGGCAAGCCCGACACGCGGCTCAATGCCATGGGCGTGAAAGGCCTGGGCGAAGTGGCCATGGTCGGCGTGGCGCCCGCCATCGTGAATGCGGTGTTCCATGCCACCGGCAAGCGCCTGCGCCGGTTGCCGCTGCGGCTGGAGGATCTGCTCGAAAGCTAGGACCGGAGGCTACCTGCCGGTGCCGAACGAGTTGACGTGCACCTCGACGATGTCCACGAATTCCGGCAGCTCGAGCAGGAACTCGGAATCGCGTGCGAGCGGCGCCACGCGCAGCGGATCGCCGCGTTGCGCGTGCATCGCGTGCATGTGCTCGATCGATTGCCAGTAGGAGACGGTCCTGAATTCGGCGGTCTCGCCGTTCAGCTTGCGAAAGTACTGCACGCCCAGGCATTCCGGTTTCTTGGCGATCTCCTGGATGCCATGCTCGAAGCTGTAGCGCAGGTATTCGTCGGCGCGCGCAATGGGGGTGCGGCCTTGCCACACGCGCCCGATCAAGGGGGTGGCGAGCAGTTTGCATTCGACGGCCATGGATGCTCCTTTTCGGGGAAGACAAAAAAACGAACGGCACCCCGCGTGCCGTCGATGTCTTCGAACAAAGCGTGGGGCGCACGGCAGCGTCAGCACGTAGGAATCCGGCGCCTCCGCCTGCAAGCGAAGGCAGGAGCCGGCGCTCAGGGCTCGAACGCTTGCAGCAGCGTGCGCGCGAGATCGGCCGCGAGCGCATCGCGCTGCGGTGCCGGGCGCCAGAAGCCGCGCGAGGCCAGGCCCGCCGATACCCATTCGGGATGGCTGCGTGCAGGCCGCGCCGCGCGCACGGCGGCGGCCGTGGCGCGCGTCGGCGCGTCCTGCGTCGCGCTCGTTTCGGCCGCGATGCGCCCCGTGGCCGCATGCCCGCGCTGCTCCAGTGCGCGCGTGAGCTTCAGCTGCCAGGCCACCAGCGCAAACAGCACGCCGTCCTCGACCGTGAGCTCGTGCACGTTGCGCAGCCGGTTCGCCAGCTTGCGGCCGAACGGGCCCCAGCCCTGCGACACCGCGCCGCCGATGGCGCCGCCCAGCGCCGCGCCCGTGCCGAGCGAAATGCCGGCTACGGCCAGGTCCGCCACCACGCCCACGGCCGCGCCGATGGCCGCGCCCTTGCCGAGCCGCAGGCCCGCGTCCTTCAGGGCTTCGGGGCTGAAGAAGTCCAGCGTCCAGCGGCCTTCGATGAGCGGCAGCGGCGCCTCGCCCGCATCGTCCTGGCGGAAGCCGTAGAGCGCGAGCAGGTCGTCGGTGCAGCGCTGCGCCTTGTCGAACACGTCCTTCCGCAAGGCCGCGACGAAGGCTTTGCGGCGCGCCGTGTCGGCGAACTCCTCGGCCGGCACCGTGCGGCGCAGCGCGGCGGCATCGACCAGCAGTTCCGCGATGCGCGCGCAGGCCGCGCCGCGGCGCTCCGCGGCTTCGGCGGCGAGCGAATCCACCACCGCGCGCAGCTGCTCGCGGCGGTCACGCAGCAAGGTCGACAGGTCGCCGTAGAGCTCGCGCTCGGCTCCCACGAAGGGCGCGGCGGCGTCGAAGCGCACCTGCACGTGCAGGCCATAGGCCGAGAGCAGTTCCTTCCAGTCGGGCTCGCGGCTGGCCGCATCGCGCACGAAGTTGAGCACCGGCAGCACGGGCCGGGCGCAGGAGTTGAGCAACTCGATCTCGTCGCGGAACTTGGGCAGCACCGGTTCGCGCACGTCGATCACGAGGAAGGCCGCATCGATGCCCTGCATGGTGCGCAGCACCTTGGCTTCCTGCTCGAACACGCCATGCGCTTCGGGGCCCTGCAGAAACTGGCGGATGCGCTCGGGCGGCGTGGCCTGCGCATCGAAGCCGGCCAGGTGCTCGCGCAGCGCCACTGCGTCCTCGAGGCCCGGCGTGTCGAAGAAGCGCACGGCGGCCTGGCCGTTCACCTCGAGATCGACCGATTCGACATGGCGCGTGGTGCCGGGGCGCTGCGACACCTCGCCGAAATTGGCGCGCCGCGTCAGCGTGCGCAGCAGCGAGGTCTTGCCCGCGTTGGTGTGGCCGACCACGGCGATGCGGATGGCTTGATGCTGCTGCGTCATGGGGTGGTGCCGAGGCCTTGCAATGCGTCTTCGAGCCGGGGCGTGGCCGCGACGCGCGGCAAGCCGGTGCCCTGCAACCAGTCGATCCAGCGCTGCGATGCGTTCGCGCCGGGCATGTCCCTGGCGGCCGGTGCCAGCCAGAGCCGGCATTCGCCGCAATGGGCCAGCACTTCGCGCAGGAAGCGTTCGGTGCCCCGGTCGGGGCTCGATGCGGCGTGGCACGCCAGCAGCACGGCACGCGGACGGGCCTGCGCCAACTGGTCGAGCAGCGCGCGGCGCGCGGGGGCGCTGCCGTCGATGCGCTGCACCTGGGCCGGGGTGATGGCGGGCAGGCCCTCGGGCGGCCACGGCGTATCCGCAGGCAGCTCGAAGCCGATGACGAACAGGCTATCGCGCAGATCCGAAGGCGCAAGGCCCGCGGGCGCCGAGCCCGGCGCACGCCCCGGATCGGCATCGACGATGGCGGGCGGCGCGAGCGCAGCGAAGCGCGCCGCGAGCCTGCGGTAGTAAGGATCGCTCCAGTCGGGCCGCAGCGCGGCGCGGCGCCGCTGCCACACCGCCGCGCTCAGCAGCACCAGCGCCAGGCGCGGCAGCAGCCCGTACACCACGATGCAGCCGGTCAGCCACAGCGCCCACGTGCGCTGGCCCGCGGCGCCGGGAGAAGCAGAGAGCACGGTCGCGGCGTCGGGAACCGGAAAGCCGATCTGCGACGGCGCCCAGCCCAGCACCTGCACGGCGTGCACGAAGAAGGCCGGGTCGAGGATCGTCGTCTCCCAGCTCAGCGTGTAGCTGCGGAACGCCAGCGCGAACAGCAGCGCGGCCAGCACCACGGCGAACGAGAGTGACCAGATGCCGTGGCTCACCAGCCCCAGCGCCCAGGGCAGCAGCCTGGCGCGCGCGAGCAGCCCGGTGGCGGCCCGTACCAGCACCGGCGCCTGGCCGCGCTTGCCGCCGGCCACGCGCGCGGTGAGCGACAGCCAGATCCATCCCAGCGAGCTCGTGTTGAACGCGCCGAGCGGCAGCCACAGGCCGGCCAGCCAGAGCAGCAGCGTGAGCGCATGCAGGCCGAGCAGGCTCGCGAGCGCGACGATCACGTTGATGTGCCGTTCGCCGCCGCCGACCACGTTGCCCGCGAGGCCCAGGCCGGCCATGACGATGAGCGCCACCAGCCCGAGCAGCACCCATGGCGCCCATTGGCTGGCGCGTGCCAGCTCGGATTGCAGGCCGATGCGTTCACCGAGCAGGAGCGCGCGTACGGTGATGCGTGCCGGCGCGCCGCAAGCGCGGGCGAGGGCCGCGCGCAGGACCTCTGCGTCGTCGAGCGGACCTTTCTCCTCGGTCCATCGGATCGCTTCGGTGACGACCGCGTCCGGAAAGGCAGGTTCGCGCAACGCGGTGTTGGTCAACAGGGTCCCTTCGCAGCAAGTGGTGCCCCGCAAGTGCCGGGGCGCGCGAATTATGCCCGGCGCGCTTTGGGTGACCCATGAGAAACGGGGCCGCGCGAACGGCCCCGTTGTTGTTCAGCAGGCGAGTCGAAAACGCGTGCCCGGTTTCAGCGCAGGCCGAAGAACGAAAGCACGGCTACGACCACGACGACCAGACCGACGATGTAAATGATGGAATTCACGCGAGGACTCCTCGTTGTTGACGACAGCTTCAGCATCGCGCCCGGGGTGTCCGGTTGCTGTCGGCGGGTGGCGGCCTGTGCTGTAGGACTCGCGAAGACCGTCCGGGCGCCCGCCCCGCACGGCTGTAACTCTTGCTGACAAATCGCCGGCATGGGCTCAGGCACTCAGGCCCGCAGGGCTTCTTCTTCCTCGTCGAGATCGTCGCCCAGGAAACCGCCGCTCTGGTGCGCCCACAGCCGTGCATAGAGTCCGCCTTGCGCCATCAGCGTGCGGTGGTCGCCTTCCTCCACCACGCGGCCTTCGTCGAGCACGATGAGCCGGTCCATCGCCGCGATGGTCGACAGCCGGTGCGCGATCGCGATCACGGTCTTGCCTTCCATCAGCCGGTAGAGGCTCTGCTGGATGGCGGCCTCCACCTCGGAGTCGAGCGCGCTGGTGGCCTCGTCGAGCAGCAGGATCGGCGCGTCCTTGAGCATCACGCGCGCAATGGCCACGCGCTGGCGCTGGCCGCCCGAGAGCTTCACGCCGCGCTCGCCCACGTGCGCCTCATAGCCCTGCCGGCCGCTGGCGTCGCCCAGCGTCTGGATGAAGTCGTGCGCTTCGGCGCGCCGGGCGGCCGCTTCGATCTGGGCCGGCGTGGCATCGGGCCGGCCGTAGGCGATGTTGTCGGCCACCGAGCGGTGCATGAGCGAGGTGTCCTGCGTGACCATGCCGATGTGGCTGCGCAGCGAATCCTGCGTCACGTGCGCGATGTCGCGCCCGTCGATCAGGATGCGGCCGCTCTCCAGGTCATGGAAGCGCAGCAGCAGGTTGACCAGCGTCGACTTGCCCGCGCCCGAGCGGCCGACCAGGCCGATCTTTTCGCCGGGCCGCACCACCAGGTTCAGGTCGTCGATGACGCGGCGGCCCGCATCCGCATAGCGGAAGCTCGCATGCTCGAAGCGCACCTCGCCGCGCGGCACCTCGAGCACGCCGGCCTCGGGCGCGTCGAGCACGGTGCGCGGGCGCGACAGCGTCTTCATGCCGTCCTGCACGGTGCCGATGTTCTCGAACAGGCTGGTCATCTCCCACATGATCCAGTGCGACATGCCCTGCAGGCGCAGCGCCATCGCGGTGGCTGCGGCCACCGCGCCTACGCCCACCGTGCCGTTCGACCAGAGCCACAGCGCGGTGCCGGCCATGCCGGCGGTCAGGCCCATGCTGAGCGTGTGGTTGACGATCTCGAAGGCGCTCACCAGCCGCATCTGGCCGTAGCCCGTGTGCATGAACTCGCGCATCGCCTCGCGCGCGAAGCCGGCCTCGCGCTGCGTGTGCGAGAACAGCTTGACGGTGGCGATGTTGGTGTAGGCGTCGGTCACGCGCCCGGTCATGAGCGCGCGCGCGTCGGCCTGCGCCTTGCCCACCTTGCCCAGCCGCGGCACGAAGTACATCAGCGCACCCGCATAGAGCACCAGCCAGACGATGAAGGGCAGCACCAGCTGCACGTCGAGCACGGTCACGAGCACGATGATGGTCACCACGTACACGCCCATCGCCACCACCACGTCGGCCAGCACGAACAGGGTGTCGCGCACCGCCAGTGCGGTCTGCATCACCTTGGCCGTGATGCGGCCCGCGAATTCGTCCTGGTAGAAGGCCATGCTCTGGCCCAGCATCACCCGGTGGAAGTTCCAGCGCAGGCGCATCGGCAGGTTCACCGCCAGCGTCTGGTGCTTGACGATGGTCTGCAGCGCGACCACGCCGATGCTGATCACCAGCAGCGCGGCCAGCCACGCCAGCGTGTCGCCACGCTCGGCCCACAGCCGCGACGGCACCTGGCCGCCGAGCCAGTCGACGATGCGCCCGAGGATCGCGAACAGCAGCGCCTCGAAGCCCGAGATGGCCGCGGTGAGCGCCGCCATGACGGCCATCTTGAGGCGCAGGCCCTGGGTGCAGGCCCACAGGAACGCGAAGAAGCCCGTCGGGGGAGGCGACGGTTCGGCCGCGGGATAGGGATGGAGCAGTTTTTCGAAGAAACGGAACAAGGCGTGCGGTCTCCAGGGGAAGCCGCGACTTTAGCCCGGGGTGGCATGTCCTTGCCCCGAAAGGGTGCGTTTTGCCGCCGCGGGCGGTTGGCCGCCCAGTCGTTCGCCGAGAAAGTCGATGAAGCTGCGCAGCTTGGGCGCCATGTACTGGCGGCTGGTGTACACGGCAAACAGCGTGACCGGCGGCGAGGCGTGGTCGGGCAAAAGCCGCACCAGCCGGCCCGTGGCCAGGTCGTCGTCGACCAGCCATTCGGGCAGGAAGGCAATGCCCATGTCCGCGCGCACCGCATGCAAGGTGAGCGTGGTGTCGTCCGAGCGCAGCGCCGGCGTGAGCCGCAGCGCAAACATCCGCCCGCCCGGCCCCTTGAGCGAGAGGTTGTCGAGGTTCACGTAGCTCGGCACGATGGCGCCGAGCCGGTCCACGTCGGCCGGCAGCGTGGGGTTGCCGCCCATGCGGCGCAGGTAGGCGGGCGTGCCTGCCAGGTGGAAGGGCACGCGGCACAGCGGCCGCGCGATCAGCGCCGGGGAGGGCTCCTGGGTGGCGCGCAACGCGAGGTCGTAGCCATCGGCCGCGAGATCGACCTTGCGGTTCTCCAGGTGGATGTCGACCAGCACTTCCGGAAAGCGCTCGCGGTAGTCGGCCAGCACGCGCGCGAAGCGCGGCGTGGCACACCACACCGGCGCGCTCACCTTGAGCTGGCCGCGCGGCGCCTCGCTTGTCTGGCCGATGGCGGCCTCGGCGGCATCGAGCAGGTCGAGTGCGCGCCGGCTCTGCTCGTACCAGGCGGTGCCGGCCTCGGTCAGGCTCAGGTGGCGGCTCGAGCGGTGCAAAAGCCGCGCGCCCAGGGATTTCTCGAGCTGCGCCACATGCTTGCTGGCCATCGGCGGCGACATCGACAGCCGCTCGGCCGCGGCCACGAAGCTGCCCGATTCGACGACCTCCCGAAACACGCGCAGGCTGGTCAGACGGTCCATGGATGGTTTCCTCTGAGGAAATGAATCGATGCATCGTAGCCTGTCGATTTCCCCGTGGGAAATGTCTACAGTCGGTGCAACGCCTTCAAGGAGCATCGGCTTGACCCACGACAACACCCCCTCGCGCCTGCCCACGTACTTCATCTCGCATGGCGGAGGCCCCTGGCCCTGGATGAAGAAGGAGATGGGCGGTGTCTATGACCAGCTGGCCGCGGCGCTGGCCGATATGCCGCGCCAGATCGGCCGCACGCCGGACGCCATCCTGATGGTGTCGGCCCATTGGGAGGCGCCGGTCTTCACGGTGCAGGGCAACCGCCGGCCGCCCATGATCTACGACTACGGCGGCTTTCCCGCCCACACTTATGAAGTGCGCTACGACGCACCGGGTTCGCCCGAGCTTGCGCGGCGTGTGCAGTCGCTGCTCGAGGCGGCCGGGCTGCCGGCGGCCATCGACCCCGAGCGCGGCTTCGACCACGGCATGTTCTCGCCCATGAAGGCGATGTACCCCGATGCCGGCGTGCCGGTAGTGCAGTTGTCGCTGCGTCGCGGGCTCGATCCGGCGGAGCACCTGGCACTCGGCCGCGCGCTCGCGCCCTTGCGCGACGAGAACGTGCTCATCGTGGGCAGCGGCCTGAGCTACCACAACCTGCGCAACTTCGGCCCGCAGGCACACGGCGTTTCCAAGGCCTTCGGCGACTGGCTCGACCACACGGCAGTGCAGTCGGCACCGCAGGAGCGCGTGCAGCGGCTGCAGGACTGGGCCGCCGCACCGTCGGCGCGCATGGCGCATCCGCGCGAGGAGCACCTGATCCCGCTGATGGTGGCAGTCGGCGCGGCCGAGCAGGAGCCCGGCGAACGCGTCTATCACGAAGAGGCCTTCATGGGCGGCCTCGTGGTGTCGAGCTACCGCTTCGGCGCCGGCGCCAGCTGAAAAGGCTGCGCGTTGGCAGAATCGGGCGATGCCTTCCATTCCTGATTCAGATTTCAATACCGAAGCCCGCCTGCAGATCGAACGCATCGCCGCGAGCGGTACGCGCCATGACGTGGTGCACGGCGGCGTTCGCGTCTGCTGGCGCCGCTTCGGCGATGACAACACCCACGCGCCGCTGGTGCTGCTGCACGGCGGCCACGGCAGCTGGATGCACTGGTTGCGCAACGTCGAGGCGCTTTCGGCCGGGCGCACGCTTTGGCTGCCCGACATGCCCGGCTTCAACGATTCCGACGCGCCGCCGCGCGCAGCGCCCGGCGAGGACCCGCTCGGCCCGTTGCTCGATGCGCTGGGCGGATCGCTCGACCAGCTGATCGGCGCGGGCACGCCCATCGACCTGAGCGGCTTCTCCTTCGGCGGGCTCACCGCGGCGCGCTTCGCGGTGCGGCGCGGTGCCATCCGGCGCCTCGCGCTTGTGGGCAGCGGGGGCCACGGCACGATGCGGCGCATGGCGGTGGAGATGATCAACTGGCGCGCCGCCCCCGACCGCGCGCAGGAACGCGCCGCGCTGCTGCACAACCTGGCCGCGCTGATGCTGCACGACAAGGCCGCGATCGACCCGGTGGCGTTCGAGATCCACGACATCTCCTGCCACGGCACGCGTTTTCGCAGCAAGGACGTGTCGCAGGCGGGCGGCCTGCAGGCCACGCTCGACACGCTCGGCGGGCCGCAGCTGCTGCTCTGGGGCGAGTACGACGTCACCGCCGATCCGCGGCCGCTGGTGGCGCAGCTCACGGCCGGCCATCCGCAGCGCGAAGGCGTGGTGATCGACGGGGCAGGGCATTGGGCGCAGTACGAGCGCGCCGATGAATTCAACCGGCTGCTGCTGCGCTTCCTGGGCTGAGCGCCGGGCCATTCATCGAATCTTAAAAAGCCTAAAGAGTTATTAAAGCCTCAGGGTCAGCATCCGGCGGCGAGGCGGCGATGCCGCTTCGAACCTTCGACTCTCCACCCTGAGGATCCTGATGAAGAAGCCAACCCGCCTTGCCGCCCGAGGCCCCCGTTTCCATGGCCGCCCGGCCTTCGCGGCAATCGCCGCGGCCGCCATCTCCGCCACCTGCATGCCACTCGCCTGGGCGCAGTCTGACGAAGAGAAGTTCCAGGCCGGGGGCTCCCAGTGGGGTCTCGGTATCGCTGCGGGCATGGACCGCAAGCCCTACCGCGAATTCGACGACAAGACGATCGCCATTCCGATGGTCACCTACGAGAACCGGTGGGTCAGCGTTGCGGGCCCGAGCCTCGACCTGAAGCTCCCTTCCGCGGGTCCGGTGTCGTTCCGGCTGCGTGCGCGCTACGCGTCGGACGGCTACGAGGCCGAAGACTCCCCCTACCTGGCCGGCATGGAGGAACGCAAGGCCAGCATCTGGCTCGGGGGCGCCGCGATCTGGCGCAACGAGTTCGCCAACCTGTCGGCCGAGCTGCTGGCCGACGCTTCCGGGCACAGCAAGGGCACCAGGTTCAAGCTGCAGGTCGACCGCCGCTTCACCTCGGGTGCCTTCAGCTTCACGCCACGGCTCGCCGTGCATTGGGTCGACCGCAAGTACGTCGACTACTACTACGGCGTGCGCGCAGCGGAATCCCGCCCGGACCGCGCCCGCTACGACGGCGACGCCGCCGCGAACGTCGAACTGGGCCTGCGCGTGGACTACGCCGTGGCGCCCAAGCAGACCCTGTTCCTGGACCTCAGCGGCACCCGCCTCGGCAGCGGCATCAAGAACAGCCCGCTGGTCGGCCGGTCGAGCCAGACCGGCGTGCGCGTCGGCTACCTCTACAGATTCTGAAGCGCGGGAGTCTCGGCGGAGCCCAACGCCGGAAACAGCACGCGGATGCCGAGGCCGCGGCCGTCGAGTCCGGCGCCGGTCTCGATGGTTGCGCGATGCACCTCGGCGATGCCCGCCACCAGCGACAACCCGATGCCGCTGCCGCGCGACGGCGTGCCGGCCACGCGATGAAAGCGCTTGAAGATCGCGGCGCGCTCCGCGTCCGGCACGCCCGGGCCGTCGTCGGCCACCTCGAGGTAGACGCGCCGGGCCTCGTCGGGTTCGGTGCCCGCCGCGTGGCCGCAGCTCACGCGCACGCGGCCGCCCTTGGGCGTGTAGCGCAGCGCGTTGTCGACCAGGTTGCGCAACAGGATGCCGATCTCGTCAATGTCGCAGCGAATGGTGCACGGCCGCGCGTCGAGCAGGATGGTGCGCGCGTGCTGGAGCGCATGCACGTCGAACTCGTTCGCCACGTGCATCACGAGTGCGCCCAGGTCGGCCGGCGCATGCTGCGGCGCGTTGGCGCCCGCATTGAGGCGCGCCAGGTCGAGCAACTGCTCCGACAGGCGCGTGCTGCGCTCGGCCACGGCGAGCAGCTTGGCGAGTGCGACGTCCTTCTCGGCCGCGGTGGGTGCGCGCAGCGCGATCTGGGCCTGCGCCTGCAGCGCCGAGAGCGGCGTTCGCAGCTCGTGCGCCGCATCGCCGATGAAGCGGCGCTCGCCCTCGACCGCCTCGTCGAGCTGCCGCAGCGCATGGTTGAACGACGCGACCAGCGGATGCAGTTCGCGCGGCAGCGGCGCCGGAGAGAGCGGCGTGAGGTCGAAGCTGCGCCGCTGGCGCATCTGCTCGCCCAGCGCCAGCACCGGCTTCAGCGAACGGCGCACCACAAACCACATCAGCGCGCCCACCAGCAGCAGCAAGAGCGTGTTGATGACCAGCGCGGTCATCGCGTCCCCGCGCAGTTCGGCGTCGACCACGCTGTGCAGATTGCCCACCTGCACATGCACGCGGCCAGTCTTGTCCGAGGCGGAGTAGACACGCCATCGCGCGCCCGCGATCACGCTGGTGGCCGCGCCTCCGGCGAAGCCCGGCCGCAGCGGGGTCTCGGGCGCGCCGGGCGAGCGCACGAGCAGGCGGTCGCCGTCGAGCCAGATCTGGAACGCGAACGCCTCGCTCTCGGGCAGCGCCTCGTCGCGCAGCTGAAGGCCGTTGGCGCGCGGCCGCAGCCCCTTGAGCTTGTCTTCGCCGGGAATGGTCAGCAGGATGCGCGTGGCGACGGTCTGGAGCTTGTCGTCCCAGATGCTGTTCCTGTTGTGCGTGAGGTAGACGAACAGCACCGTGAGCGCCACCGCCCAGCACAGCGCGATGGTCGCGGCGATCACCATGATCATCCGCGCCTGCAGCGAGTTCAGCCTCATGGACGCGGCTGGCCCACCACGTAGCCGTGCCCGTGCACGGTCCGGATCAGGTCGTCGCCGAGCTTGCGGCGCAGCTGGTGGATGAAGACGGCGATGGTGTTGCTCTCGACCGCGCTCGCGTTGCCGTAGACGGCGTCCTGCAGATGGTCGCGCGTGACGACGTGGCCGGGCCGCTCGAGCAGTGCCAGCAGCGTACGGTATTCGTGCGCGCTCAGCGTCACCTCGACCCCGGCCTTCGACACCACGCGGCGGCTGCGGTCGACCTCGATGTCGCCGTGCGAGAACACCGGGACCACGCGGCCTTGGCTGCGGCGGATGACCGAGCGCACGCGCGCCCAGAGCTCGTCGAACTGGAAGGGCTTGACGATGTAGTCGTCGGCGCCCGCGTCGAGCCCGTGGATGCGCTCGCTGAGCTGGCCGCGCGCGGTCAGCATCAGCACGGGCGTCGGGTCGTAGCGGCCGCGCATCGCGCGCAGCACCGAAAGCCCCGACTCGCCGGGCAGCCCGATGTCGAGCAGCACGGCGGCATAGGCATGGTCGATCAGCGCGAGCCGGGCCGCGGGCGCGTCGCAGACATGGTCGATGGTCCAGCCGCCCTGGCGCGCGCCGTCGCACACCGCCTCGCCCAGCATGGCATCGTCTTCGACCAGGAGCAGGTGCATGGGGGTGGCGTGGGGTGTGGCGCGCGGGACGCAGTGCGAATGATGCCCCAGAGTTTTTAATATCTCTTTAAGCGCGAGCCCGGCGCCTCGCTATTGCTTCACCAGGCCCAGCCTGCGGATCGTGTCGCCCCACTGGTCGTAGGTCGTACGCGTGAGTTCGGCCAGTTGCGCGGGGCTCGACGACTCGGCCTCGTAGGCGCCCTGGCGGAAGAAGTCGCGCGTGGCGGGCATCGCCAGCACCTGCGCGAGCGCGCCGTTGAGCCGGGCGACCACCGGCGCCGGCATGCGCGCCGGACCGAAGAAGCCGAGCCAGCTCGGCATGTCGACCCCGCTCACGCCTTGCTCGGTCATCGTGGGCACGTCAGGCAGCATCGCGCTGCGCTTCGGCGCCGCCACTGCCAGCATGCGGACCTTGCCGGTGGCGGTGTTCTGGATGGCGTTGGGCGCGGCGTCGAAGTAGTACTGCACGCGGCCCGCGAGAAAGTCCTTCGCGGCATCGGCGCCGCCCTTGTAGGGCACGTGCACCACGTCCAGCCCGGCCTGCTTGGCGAAGGCCTCGCCGTAGATGTGCGACGAGGTGCCGGTGCCGAAGGAGGCATAGCTCATCTTGCCGGGGTTGGCCTTGATGTAGGCTACCAGCTCGTGCACCGTGCGCGCGGGCACGCTCGCATGCACCGTGAGAACCAGCGGCCCGCGCGCGCCGAGCGAGATCGGCGTGAGGTCCTTGAACGGGTCGTAGCGCACCTGCGCCAGCGTCTGCGGGTTCTGCGCCACCACCGAAGAGGGCGCGTACATCATCGTGTAGCCGTCGGGTGCGGCGCGAATCACTTCCTCGGTGGCAAGGATGAAGCTCGCGCCCGGCCGGTTCTCCACGATCACGGGCGTCTGCAGCACTTCGCCGAGCTTGTTGGCGACGAAGCGCGCCTGCGCATCCGAGGCGCCGCCCGCCGCCAGGCCGAGCACGATGCGGATGCTGCGGCCCTTCTCGGGGAAGGGCGCGGGCTCGGCCGCGAGCGCGCCGCACGGCAGCGCGGCCGCGCCCAGTGCGAACCCGAGCCACGCGGCAACGCGCCGGCGGCCGATGGAGGAAGGTGGCCCGGCCTTCATTGCTTCGCCAACCCGACCTGCTGCACCATCGCGCCCCAGCGCTCGTAGGTCGAGCGCGTGACGCCGGCAAACTCCTCGGGCGTGCTGGCCCCGGCTTCATAGCCGCCGCTGCGATAGAACTCGCGCACCTGCGGCATCGCCAGCACCTGCGTGAGCGCCGCGTTGAGCCTGGCGACCACCGGCGCGGGCATGTGGGCCGGCCCGTAGAAGCCGAGCCAGCTCGGCAGGTCGAGGCCTGCGAGGCCCTGCTCGGCGAAGGTCGGGACCTCGGGCAGCGCGGCGATGCGCTCGTTCGCGGCAATTGCCAGGATCTTCACCTTGCCGGTGCCCGAGGTGATGATGGCCGAGGAGGCCGAATCGAACATGTACTGCACGCGGCCGCCGATCAGGTCCTTGGCCGCATCCGAGCCGCCCTTGTAGGGAATGTGCACCGCGTCGAGGCCGGCCTTCTTCACGAAGGCCTCGCCGTAGATGTGCGACGAGGTGCCCGCGCCGAACGATGCATAGCTCACCTTGCCGGGATTCGCCTTCACGTAAGCGATGAGTTCCTTCACGTTGCGAGCCGGCACGGTGGTGCTCACCGACAGCACGAGCGGCCCGCGGCCGCCCATCGAGATGGCGGTGAAGTCCTTGAACGGGTCGTAGGGCACCTGCGAGAAGGTGTGCGGGTTCTGCGCCATGGTCGACGAAGGCGCGTAGAGCAGGGTGTAGCCGTCGGGCAGGGCGCGCGCCACCTCGCTCGCGGCCAGCATGGTGCTGGCGCCGGGCTTGTTGTCGACGATCACGCCGGTGCCCAGCACCTCGCCGAGCTTCTGCGCCACGATGCGCGCCTGCGCATCGGTGCCGCCGCCGGCTGTGAAGCCCACCACGATGCGTATCGGCTTGCCGCCGCGCACGGGAAAGTCTTGCGCGAGCGCCAGGGGCGCCACGCCCAGGAGGGCCGCCGCGCCGAGCGCCGCGCCGAATGCGCGGCGGGTGCCGCAGGGTTTCTTCATCAATGTCTCCGTTGGAATGTTCTTCTTATATTGGTTTAGAAAACCATAAAAATCCATATCGACTAGGGAATACCCCGAAGAAACGCCTTTTTCAGGCTTTTGTGTTTGACAAAATGAACATTGAAATCAAAATACGACGCAACAGCCCATCAAAGACATTCATCCATGAAAACTGTCGTCCGCACCGACGAGCGCATCCTGTCCTCCGACATCTTCGATCGCGACAGCCGCGTCAAGCGGCCTGACCACGGCAGCTGGGCCGAGCCCGGCAAGAACATCCCGGTCTACCACCGCTGCGGCGTGCTGGTGGTGGGCGGCGGGCCTTCGGGCACCGCGGCCGCCGCGGCCGCCGCGCGCGCCGGCGCCGACGTGGCGCTGCTCGAGCGCTACAACCACCTGGGCGGGCTTTCCACCGGCGGCCTCGTGATCTGGATCGACCGCATGACCGACTGGGAAGGCCAGCTGGTGATCCGCGGCTTTGCCGAAGAACTGTTCGACCGCCTGCCGGCCGATGCCATTGCCGGACCCGCGCGCGAAGACTGGGGCTCGCAGGACGCGGCCAAGGCCGCCCACTGGTCGCAGCGCACGGCCGCGTACCACGGCGTGGTCACCTGGTCGCCCACCATCGACCCGGAACGGCTCAAGCTGCTGTCGCAGGAGATCGTGCTGGAGCGCAAGGTCAAGCTCATCTACCACTCGTGGGCCGCGATTCCGATCGTGCAGGACGGCGCCGTGAAGGGCGTGGTGTTCGAGAGCAAGGAAGGCCGCATGGCGATCATGGCCGACGTGGTGGTCGACGCCACCGGCGACGGCGACCTGTTCGCGCGCGCCGGCGCGGCTTTCGTGAACGACATCGAGGAGGCCGACGTGCACCACTGCATGAACACCTCGTGGCTGTTCGGCGGCGTGGACATGAACCGCTGGATCGAGTTCAAGGCCGGCCAGCCCGAGGCCTTCAGCGCCTTCATGGCGCGCGGGCGCGAAGTGTGCGGCCTGTTCGAGCGGCCCTTCGTCTCGTGGCGCAACGACGTGGCGCTGTTCATGGGGCCGCGCCAGTCGGGCTACTCCGCGCTCGACGTGGACGACCTCACGGCCGTGGAAGTGCGCTCGCACCGCGCGATGGCCGCGCACCTGGACTACTTCAAGGCGCATGCGCCCGGCTTCGAGGAGGCCTACCTGATGCTGAGCGCGCCGCAGATCGGCGTGCGCCATGCGCGGCGCCTCTCCGGCGTGGGCGCGGTGCTGCGCAGCCAGTGGCCCGACGGCGTGGCACTGGCCGACGAGGTGGGCGTGACGCCCGCGGTCTCGCCGAAATTTCCGAACATCTCGATTCCCTATGGCGCGCTGGTGCCGCAGCAGCTCGACGGCCTGCTGGCCTGCGGGCGCCACATCTCGTGCGACCGCAACTCGCACGGCTTCATGCGCGAGATCCCGCAATGCTGGATCACCGGCCAGGCCGCGGGCGTGGCGGCGGCGCTGGCCTCGCAGGGCTGCATCGAGCCGCGCTTCGTCGACGTGGGGGCGCTGCAGTCGGCGCTGCTCGCGCAGGGCGTGTACCTGCGTGCCGGCGCCGGGCAGGGCGCGCAGGCGCGGGCCGCGGCCGAAGCCGGTATCTGAATCGCATGAACCCGGCCGACGCGCTTTCGCCAGCCTCTACATTGCAGAGTCTTGCAAAGGGTTCTTCCATGTCCACTGACAAAAACGACACCTCTTTTTCCGCCGCCGATTCCGCCGATGCGCGCGGCGACCGCGCCGACACCGTGAGCGCGCTGGAGCGCGGCATCTCGGTGCTGCGCTGCTTCAGCGAGGCGCGCCCCGTGCTGGGCCATGCCGACATCGCGCGCATGACCGGCATCCCGCGGCCCACGGTCAACCGGCTCGTCGCCACGCTGCTCTCGCTGGGCATGCTCAAGGCCGCGCAGGTGGCCGACCGCTTCATGCTCGGACCGGGCGTGGTGTCGCTGTCGCGCGTGTTCCTCGGCAGCCTCGACGTGCGCGCCGCCGCGCGGCCCAGCATGCAGGCGATGGCCGAGGAGGTGGGCGCCTCGGTCTACCTGGCCATACGCGACGGCATGGAGATGGTGCTGATCGAGGCCTGCCGGCCGCGCTCGTCAATGCTGTCGGCGCGGCTCGACGTGGGCTCGCGCGCGCCGCTGGCCAACTCGGCCCTGGGCCGCGCCTACCTTTCGGCGCTGCCCGAGGCGCAGCGCAACCAGCTGGTCGATTCGATGCGCCTCCTGCGCGGCCCCGAGTGGGACAGCATCGCACCCGGCATGACGCGCGCCATCGGCGAGGCCCGGCGGCTGGGCTACTGCCTTTCGCTCGGTGAGTTCCACCGCGAGATCAACTCGGTGTCGGTGCCGATGATCGGGCCCGACGGCGAAGTGATGGCGCTCAACGGCGGCGGCGCGGCCTTCGTGTTCACCGAGGAACGGCTGCGCAACGAACTCGCACCGCGCCTGCACGACATCGCGCTCACCATCGCGCGCGACATCGGCGGCCACGTGCCCACGCCCTTGCCGGGCTAGCCCCGGCCGACCCCCCACGACACAAAAAACGGAGACACAGGCCATGCACCTGAGCGATGAAGAAAAAGCCATGATGGACGGCCGCGACGGACCGGCCGTGCAGAAGGCGATGGACCTGCTGATGCGCTACGGCGAGGCACTGGGGGCCGAGCGGCTGGTGGAAACGCGCAACGTCTGCGCCACCATCACCTCGACCACGCCGTTCCAGCGCGACTTTGCCTTGGCCAAGGGCGGCGGCATGGACGCGGTGTTCTCCGAGTTCAGCCTCGACAGCCAGGAGACGGTCGAGATTCCGAAGTTCAAGGTCTTTACGAGCCACCTGCAGCTGGGCTTCGACCCCGGCCAGCCCGAGCGCATGGGCGTGAGCGAGGAGATCGTGCAGTTCTACAACAAGAGCGAGCGCCATGCGGCGGGCCTGGGCGCGCAGATCATGAACACCTGCACGCCCTACCAGGTCGGCAACATTCCGACGCGCGGCGAGCACTGCGCGTGGATGGAGTCGTCGGCCGTGGTGTATTGCAACTCGGTGCTCGGTGCGCGCACGAACACGGAGGGGCGCGAAAGCACGGGCGCCGCCATGCTCACGGGCCGCATTCCCTACTGGGGCTACCACCTCGACGAGAACCGCCACGCGACGCACGTGGTCGAACTCGATGTCGAGGTCGAGTCGGTGCAGGACTGGGGGCTCCTGGGCTACTACATCGGCGAGCATGTGCAGGAACGCGTGCCGGTGGTGCACAGCCAGCGCGGCATCGGCCGCGTGCCGAACCTGCCGCGGCTCAAGCACTTCGGTGCGGCGGCCTCGTCCTCGGGCGGCGTGGAGATGTACCACATCGCCGGTGTCACGCCCGAAGCACTGACGCTCGAGCAGGCGCTCGGCGGCCGCGCGCCGGTGGAGGTGCTGCGCTACGGCGAGGCCGAGCGCCGCGCCACCTACGAGAAGATCAACGCGACGGGCAAGGATGCCGAGGTGCAGTACGTGATGCTGGGCTGCCCGCACTACACCATCGAGCAGATCTGGGAGGCCGCGCAGCTCATCGAGGGCCGCAAGGTGCACCCGGACTGCGAGCTGTGGATCTTCACGCCGCGCGCCATCAAGTCGCTGGCCGACCGCAACGGCTACACCCGGATCATCGAGGACGCGGGCGGCATCCTCATGACCGACAGCTGCTCCGCCATGAGCCGCGCCGTGCCCAAGGGCACGAAGACGGTGGCGCTCGATTCGGCCAAGCAGGCGCACTACCTGCCCGCGATCCTCGGCGTGCAGGCGTGGTTCGGCAGCACGGCCGAATGCATCGATGCGGCGTGCACGGGTCGCTGGAATGGAGGCATGCAATGAGGCACCGGAATTTCTCCCTCCCCCGCTGGGGGAGGGCAGGGGTGGGGGCCGGCGGCGCATCCGTCGAGCGCTCTGGCTGCCCCCATCCCTACCTTCCCCCGAAAGGGGAAGGAGCAAGACCATGAATGCACGCGACAACACATCCACCCTGGTCATCCGCGGCCGCAAGGTGGTCGGCGGCGTGGCCGAAGGCGAGGCGCTGGTCACGCGCGACCGCATCTCGGGCTGGGGCGGCATCGACCCGCGCACCGGCACCGTCATCGAGACGCGGCACGAACTGCGCGGCCAGAGCTTCGCGGGCAAGGTGCTGGTGTTTCCGGGCGCCAAGGGCTCGTCGGGCTGGTCGGCCATGTTCCACATGACGCGGCTCATGAACTCGGCGCCGGCGGCGTTCCTGTTCAACGAGATGACCACCAAGATGGCGCTCGGCGCCGTGGTCACGCATTCGCCGTCGATGACCGACTTCGAGCGCGATCCGCTCGAATGCATAGCCACCGGCGACTGGGTGCGCGTGGACGCCGACCGCGGCGTGATCGAGATCACAAGAAAATCGGAAGGTACGCGATGACCCGTCCCCTGCGCAGCAACTTCCCGCGCGGCTCCTACCTGTGGTCGGTGCGCAATGCGCACTGGCGCGCGCTCGGCATTCCCGAAGAGGATTGCGAGAAGCCCAAGATCGCCATCGTCAACAGCTCGTCGGAACTGGCTGCCTGCTTCAGCCACCTCGACCGCGTGGCGGCGGAAATCAAGACCGCGATCCGCGCCGCGGGCGGCGTGCCCTTCGAGATCCGCACCGCCGCGCCCAGCGACTTCATCACCGGCGCGGGCGCGCGCGGCGCCTACATGCTTGGCGCGCGCGACCTCGTGACCAACGACATCGAGGTGGCGGTCGAAGGCGCGCAGCTCGACGGCATGGTGTGCCTCACCTCGTGCGACAAGACCGTGCCGGGCCAGCTCATGGCGGCCGCGCGGCTCGACATTCCGACCCTGCTCGTGCCCTGCGGCTACCAGCCCAGCGGCGAATACCGCGGCAGGCACATGGACATCGAGGAAGTGTTCATCGGCGCGATGCATGCGGTCACCGGCCACCTGCCGGTGGAAGAACTCGTGGGCATGAGCCGCGAGGCGATCCGCGGGCCGGGCGTGTGCTCGGGCCTGGGCACGGCCAACTCGATGCACATCGTCTGCGAGGCGCTCGGCATGGCCTTGCCGGGCAGCGCGCCGGTGGCCGCGCTGAGCCCGAAGATGATGGCCGACGTGCGCGCCGCCGGCACGCGCATCGTGCAGATGGTGTGGGACGACCTGAAGCCGCGCGACATACTCACGCCCGGCGCCTTTGCCAACGCGGTGCGCGCGGTGCTGGCCATCGGCGCTTCGCTCAACACGGCCAAGCACCTGCAGGCCGTGTCGACCGAGGGAGAGTGCGGCGTCGACGTGTACGGCCTGTTCGAAAGCCTCGGCCCGGCGACGCCGGTGCTGGCCGGGGTGCGGCCGATCGGCGAGCACAGCATCGAAGCCTTCGAGGCGGCGGGCGGTTGCCGCGCGCTCATGAAGCAGCTCGCGCCCTTGCTCGACACCGGTGCGTTGACCGTCACGGGCGGCACCGTGGCCGACAACCTGCGCGGCGCCGAAGTCGCCAGCGCCGAGGTGATCCGCCCCATCGAGCGCCCGGTCGCGCCGCATCCCGCGATCGTCCTGCTGCGCGGCAACCTCGCGCCCGAGTCGGGCCTCATCAAGACCGGCATTGTGGAGCGCAAGGTGCGCAGCTTCACGGGCCCGGCCGTGTGCTTCTGGACATCCGACGCGGCCATTGCGGCGCTCAAGAAGGGCGAGATCGTGCCGGGCCAGGTGGTCGTGATGCGCGGCGCCGGTGCCTGCGGCGGTCCGGCGATGGGCGGCGGCGCCTCGCGCGTGGTGTTCGCGATCGACGGCGCGGGCCTGGGCGACCAGGTTGCGATCCTGACCGACGGGCATCTTTCGGGCCTGGTCTGCAAGGGGCTCGTGGTGGCCGAGGTGTCGCCCGAGGCCGCGCTCGGCGGGCCGCTCGGCCTGGTGCGCGACGGCGACACGATCACCATCGACCTCGATGCGCGCCGCCTCGATATCGCATTGACCGATGCGGAACTCGCTGCCCGCCGCGCCGACTGGCAGGCGCCGCCGCCGGCCTTCGACACCGGCTGGCTGCAGCAGTACCGGCGCAACGTGAGCCCGCTCTCGAAGGGCGCCGTGCTCGTGCGCACCGAACGCCCCGAGCCCTCGGGCTAGACCTTTTTCACCCCGGCCTTCGCCAACCGGTGCGCAACCCCGCGCGCACCCGGTGGCGCAGCCCTGCGCGCGTTCCCGAGTTTTTCAACCAAGAGAAGAAGCAGGAGACAAGAAAACATGAAGAGATTCTTGATGGGGTCGGCGCTGGCGCTGGCCGGCAGCGGCGCGGCGCACGCGCAGTCCAGCGTCACCGTGTTCGGCGTAATGGACATCGGCGTGCAGTACACGAAGGGCGAGGGCGGCGGCTCGGTCAGGGCGCTGTCGAACGGCGGCCTTTCGACCAGCCGGCTCGGATTCCGCGGCACCGAAGACCTGGGCGGCGGCCTGCGCGCGGGCTTCTGGCTCGAAGGCAGCCTGAACCCCGACAACGGCACCGGCAGGCCGAGCAACAGCAACAACCAGGCGAGCGGCGCGGGTGCGGCAGGGCCGATCACCTTCGACCGCATGTCCTTCGTGAGCCTGTCGCACCAGAAGTTCGGCGAGCTGCGCCTGGGCCGCGACTTCATCCCCACGCACTACAACAGCATCTACTTCGATCCCTTCAACGCCAACGGCGTGGCGCGCGCGGGCAACCTCACGTTCGCGGGTGCGGGCACCGGGCCGCTGCCCACCGGCATCACGGGCAGCAACACCGTGAGCTACTGGCTGCCGGCCGGGCTCGGCGGCTTCTACGGCATGGCGATGATCGGCACCGGGGAGAACGACTCCACTGCGCCGAACCGCGACGACGGCAACTTTGCCGGTGCGCGCTTCGGCTTTGCCGCGGGTGCGTTCGACATTGCCGCGGCCGTCACGCGCACGCACTTCGACGCCACCGCCGCCATCGGCAACTACACGCATGCCAACATCGGCGGCACGTGGGACGCGGGCTTTGCGAAATTCTTCGCGCTCTACAACAAGGTGACGGTGAAGCTTGCTGCCGGCACGGTGCGCAAGAACACCGCCGAGATCGGCGCGCACATTCCGGCCTTCGAGGTCGGCCGCATCCGCCTGAGCTACGCCTACCTGGACGACCGCAGCGACGAGAGCCTGCGCAACGCCAACGGCATGCCGCGCAACCGCGACGACGCGCGCCAGTTCGGCATCGGCTACGTGCACAACCTTTCCAAGCGTACGGCGCTCTACGGCACCTATGCGCGGCTCATGAACGGCGGGCAGGCGCGCTACGTGGTGAGCGGCGGCGTGGCACCGGCGGGCGGGCGCCGCTCGTCGGGCTGGGAGCTCGGCGTGCGGCATCTCTTTTGACTGAAGAAGGAGCAACGACATGCGACGCAGAAACCTGACGCTAGCGGCCCTCGCGGCCGGCGGCACGCTGGCCATGCTGCCGGGCGCGGCAGCATGGAGCGCCGAGGGCAGCTATCCGGACAAGCCGCTGCGCCTGATCGTCGGCTTCGCGCCCGGCGGCGGCGCCGACGCGCTCACGCGCATCATCGCGGAGGGCCTGTCCAGGCAGCTCGGCCAGCAGGTGATCGTGGAGAACCGCCCCGGCGCCGACGGCGTGCTGGCGGCGCAGGCCACGTCGTCCGCCAAGCCCGACGGCTATACGCTGCTGATGGGCACCAACACCGCGATGGTGGCGGCGCCCACGCTGCGGCCGACGCCGCCCTACGACCCGTTCAAGGCCTTCACGCCGATCAGCTCGGCCGGCCAGTTCTCGATGTTCCTGGTGGTGCCGGCCAGCCTGCCGGTGAAGAGCGTGAACGAGCTGCTGGCCATGGTGGCGGCCAGGCCCGGCGCCTACAACTCGGCATCGAGCAACAGCGCTTCGGAGCTGGCCATGTTGCAGCTGCTGGGCGAGCGCAAGGTGGTCAACGCGCGCTACAAGGGCGACATGCAGGCCATGACCGACCTGCTGGGCGGGCAGATCCACATGATGTTCACCACCGGCACGCTGGCGCCGGGCTTCGTGAAGGAGGGGCGCATCCGCGCGTTGGTCACGCTGCTGCCGCAGCGCAGCGCCTTGCTGCCCGACGTGCCCACGGGCGGCGAGCTCGGGCTGGGCAAGCTCACCATCACGCCCTGGGCCGGCTTCTTCGGGCCGCCGGGGCTGCCGCAGGCGATCACCGACAAGCTGTCGCAGGAGTTGCAGAACACGCTCAAGCGGCCCGAGGTGCATGCGCAGCTGGTGCAGCAGGGCTTCGAGGGCTACGGCATGAGCCCCGCGAAGTTCGCCGAATTCTTCCGCGCGCAGTACGAGGCCTTCGGCGCGACCGTGCGGCAGCACAACGTCAAGTTCGAATAGCCGCGGTGGCGGGTCAGAGCCCGATCGATTCCGCGTTGCGGCGCCAGAACACCGCATCCGGGAACGCGCCTGCGCCGGCCGCGGCGTTGTCGGCCATGTGCTCGGCGCGGCTGGTGCCGGGAATCGTGCAGGTCACGGCCGGCTGGCTCAGCACGAACTTCAGCAGCACCTGCGCCCAGCTCGTGCAGCCGATCTCGCCGGCCCAGGCAGGCAGGGGCTTGCCGCGCAGCCGGCGCAAGAGGCCACCGCCGCCGAAGGGCATGTTGACGATCACCGCCACACCGCGTTCGGCTGCGAGCGGCAGCAGGCGCTCTTCGGCCTCGCGCGCGTCGAGCGAATAGTTGATCTGCAGGAAGTCGAGCTTCTCGGCGCGCAGCACGGCCTCGACTTCGCGGTAGGCCGAGGCCGTGTAGTGCGTGATGCCGATGTAGCGCACGCGGCCTTTCTCTTTCCAGCCGCGCAGCGTGGCGAGGTGGGTCTTCCAGTCCATCAGGTTGTGCACCTGCATCAGGTCCATGCGCTGGGTGCGCAGCCGCGCGAACGACTGCTCCATCTGCGCGATGCCGGCCTCGCGGCCCGAGGTCCAGACCTTGGTGGCGAGAAAGGCCTGGGTCTCGCGCGGCCTCGCTGCGGCGGCCAGCAGCTCGCCGGTGCTTTCCTCGGAGCGGCCGTACATCGGCGAGCTATCGATCACCGTGCCGCCGGCTGCGAAGAGGGCGTCGAGCACGCCGGGCAGGCGCTGGTATTCGTCGCTGCCGGGGCGCTGGTCGAAGCCGATCCAGGTGCCGCAGCCGACCACCGGCAGGGCTTCTTGCGTGGAGGGGATGGGGCGGGTATTCATCTTCAGGCTGCCTTGCTGCGCGGATGCGGGGGGAAGCGCCGCGCCGGCGCACAGCGCCATGCCCAGCCGCAGCAGCCGGGCGCGCGTGAGGGAAAGACCGTTTGCCTGCAGGGTCACGGGAAAAAAAGTCCTCCGGGGGTGGCTTTGCCGTTCGAGCTTTCAGTATCGGCCGGGACGGCGCAGAGGGCCACCGCGCGAGAAAAGCCCCTCCAGCCGGCTTTGCGGTTGCGATGCATGGAATACTGTATAAAAATACAGTTAACAGTTGAATCATGGGCCTCCCTTTCCTCGACTCCTTTTCCGCTGCCGCGGGCCGCGGCGTCTGGCATGCCGACGAGCTCGGGCTGGCCGACGCGCAGGTGGTTACCACCGGCCACGCCGCGCTCGACGCGGAGTTGCCGGGCGGCGGATGGCCGGTCGGCGCCATGACGGAGCTGCTGCAGACCGCGCCCGAAGCGCATGTCTGGCGCCTGCTGCTGCCCGCGCTGGCGCAGGCAGTGGCCGCGCACGGCGGGCCGGTGGTGCTGATCGGCGCGCCCTACGAGCCCTGCGCGGCGGCGCTCGCGGCGCAGGGGCTGCCGGTGGAGGCGCTGATGTGGGTCCGCAGCGAGGCGCCGGCCGCGCGGCTGTGGGCCTGCGAGCAGGCGCTGCGCTGCGCCGACGTGGCGGCCGTGCTGGCCTGGCTGCCGCAGGCCCGGGTGGGCGAACTGCGGCGGCTGCAATTGGCGGCCGCCCAGCACGAGGTGCTGCTCTTCGTGTGCCGGCCCGCCTCGGCCGCGCAGGGCGCATCGCCGGCGCGGCTGCGCCTTCAGGTGGAAAGCTGCGAGGCCGATGCGTCGCAGATCGAACTGCGCATCTTGAAGCGCCGCGGTCCGCCGCTGGCCGCGCCCGTCATGCTGCCCGCGCGCAACGAGCGCATGGCCGCATTGCTGGCCGCCGCCCGGCTGCGCCGCAAGCTGCGGCTGCAGCAGCAGGGCACGGCGCCGGCCACCGAGGCGGCCGGGTCGGCCACCGTGGTGCGCATCGACGCGTGGAAAGGAAACGGAAATGCACTGGATCGCGTTGCGGTGGTCGCTTGATGCCGACGCGCCCGATGCCCCGGTGCTTCCCACGCCCGAGGCGCTGGGCTGGTGGGCGCTGCGCTACACGCCGCACGTCGCCTGGCAGGACGAGGCGCTGATGCTCGAAGTCTCGGCCTGCGAGCGCCTGTGGGGCGGGCGCTCGTCGCTGATGCGCCAGCTGGCCCACGAGAACCCCGCGCCCGGCGCCGTGATGCGCGGCGCGCAGGGCGCCACGAGCCTGATCGCGCTGGCGCGGCTGCGCCTGTTCGAGCGCAACGAGAGCCGGCCCAGGGACATTCCCGCCGGCCTGCCGCTGGACACGCTGACGGCCGCGCGTCCCCACCTCGACCTGCTCGCGCGCCTGGGCTGCCGCACCTGGGGCGAGGTGGCGGCCCTGCCGCGCGGCGGCCTCACGCGGCGCTTTGGCGTGGAACTGCGCGAAGCGCTCGACACCGCCTGGGGCCTGCGACCTGAAAGCCACGACTGGCTCACGCTGCCCGACGTGTTCGAGCAGAAGCTGGAGCTGCCCGCGCTGGCCGAGACCGCACCCGAATTGATGTGGTCGGCCAATCGCCTGCTCGCGGCGCTGCAGATCTGGCTGCGCGCGCGCCAGCGCGGCGCGCGTGCGCTCGAACTGCAGTGGACGCTCGATCTCAAGCGCTTCAATGGCGTGAACCTGCCGCCGCACCAGCAGGTCACCGTGCGCACGGCCGAGCCCACGCAGGACATGGCGCACCTGCGCCGCCTGCTGTCCGAAAAGCTGGCTCTCACCACGCTCGCGGCACCTGCGAGCTGGCTCCGGCTGCGCACGCTCGAGACCGATCCGTGGGCCGGCGCCAGCACCAGCTTCCTGCCCGAGGACAACCGCAAGGGCGACAAGCTGCACGAGATGGTCGAGCGGCTCAGCGTGCGGCTCGGAGCGCACCAGGTGGTGGTGCCCGCTGCGCAGGCCGACCACCGGCCCGAGCGCAAGCAGGCCTGGCGCCCCGCGCTGCAGCAGGACAAGGCGCTGGCGGACAAGGCCGGCAAGCAAGCGAAGGCCGCGGCTTTGCAGCCCGATGCCCTCTACCCGCCCTGGCTGCTGCCCGAGCCGCTGCTGCTCGAGATGGATGGCGAGAGCCCGTGCTACCGCGGCCCGCTGCGCAAGCTGGTCGGGCCGCAGCGCATCGAGGCGGGCTGGTGGGGCGGCAAGGAAGACGGCGGCCAGCCGGCGATGCGCGACTACTACGTGGCGGAAAGCCCCGAGGCCGGCCTGGTGTGGATCTTTCGCGAGCGGCCCTCGGCGCGCTTTTCTCCGGCCGAGGTGCGCTGGTACCTGCAGGGGTTCTATGCCTGACCTGAGCGAAAAGCAGCTGCGCGGGCGCAACTCGGCCAAGGTGCATGCGCTGCCCTTGCCTTTGCGCAGGAAGCCTGCCCCCACGCTGCCCGACTACGCCGAGCTGCACTGCCTCAGCAACTTCAGCTTCCAGCGCGGCGCCTCGACGCCCGAGGAACTGGTCGAGCGCGCCTACCAGCTCGGCTACACGGCGCTGGCCATCACCGACGAATGCTCGGTGGCGGGCATCGTGCGCGCCCATGTCTGCCTGCGCGAGCTGCCGGCCAAGCTCGCGGAATACGAGCGCGAGCATCCCGACGAAGCGCCGCTCCCGCGCAACCCCGGCTTCCGGCTGCTGTTCGGCAGCGAATTCCGTTTCGAGCGCTTCAGGCTGGTGGTGATCGCCAACGGCACGGAAGGCTGGGGCAACCTCTGCGAGTTCATCACCGCCGCGCGCAACACCGAACTGCCCAAGGGCGAGTACCGCGTGAGCTGGGAGCACAGCGACGTGGCCTCGCTGCAGGACTGCCAGGTTCTCTTCGTGCCGCACCGCGCGCCGGGTGCCGCCGTGAATGCGGCCACGCTGCATGAAGACCTGTTGGCCGCCAAGGCGCTCTACGCAGGCAACCTGTGGCTGGCCGTGGAAATGCTCAACGAGCTCGACGACGACCTCTGGTTCGCCGCGCTGCTGCAGGCGGGCGAGCAAACGGGCGTGCCGCTGGTGGCGGCCGGCGACGTGCACATGCACGCGCGTTCGAGCAAGCCGCTGCACGACGTGCTGACGGCCGTGCGCGAAGGAAAAACGGTGGCCGAATGCGGCTTTGCGCTGCAGCCCAATGCCGAGCGGCACCTGCGGCAGCGGGTGCGGCTGGCCGAGCTCTATCTGCCCCAGATGCTGTCGAACACGCTGGTGGTGGCCGAACGCTGCCGGTTCGATCCCGAGGTGATCCGCGAGAACTACAAGTACCCGCTCGAAACCGTGGGCAGCAGCGAGACGCCGGCCGAGACGCTGGTGCGCAAGACGTGGGAGGGGGCGGCGCTTCGCTATCCCGAGGGCATTCCCGCCAAGGTGCGGGCGCAGCTCGAGAAGGAACTCGCGCTGATCGTCGAGATGAAGTACGAGATGTTCTTCCTCACGGTGGAAGACATCGTGCGCTTCGCCAAGTCGCAGGACATCCTCTGCCAGGGCCGCGGCTCCTCGGCCAATTCGGCGGTCTGCTATTGCCTGGGCATCACCGCGATCAATCCTGAAAAAGGCCACCTGCTGTTCGAGCGCTTCCTGAGCCGGCACCGCCACGAGCCGCCCGACATCGACGTCGACTTCGAGCACCAGCGGCGCGAAGAGGTCATCCAGTACATCTACGAGAAGTACGGCCGCGATCGCGCAGCCATCGCGGCCGTCGTCATCTGCTACCGCGCGCGCAGCGCCCTGCGCGACGTCGGCAAGGCCATGGGCATCGACGAACGGCTGATCGACGAATTCGCCAAGGACCACTACTGGTTCGACGACACCGTGCTGGGCGAGCAGCTGTTCAAGGCGGCCGCGCGCGTCGGCGTGGAGGAGGACGAACTCAAGCTGGTGCAATGGATCGAGATGACGCGGCGGCTCAAGGGCTTTCCGCGCCACCTGAGCCAGCACGTGGGCGGCTTCGTGCTCACGCACACCCGGCTCACGCGGCTGGTGCCGGTCGAGAAGGCGTCCATGAAGGACCGCTCCGTCATCCAGTGGGAGAAGGACGACCTCGAAGCCATGGGCATGCTCAAGGTCGACGTGCTCGCGCTCGGCATGCTCAGCGCGATACGGCGCGGGCTCGACCACATGAACCGCTGGCGCGGATCGATGGTGCAGATGCACCAGATCCCCAACGACGACCCGAAGGTGTTCGACATGATCTGCGACGCCGACACCATCGGCGTGTTCCAGATCGAGAGCCGGGCGCAGATGTCGATGCTGCCGAGACTGAAGCCGCAGAGTTACGAAGATCTCGTGATCGAGGTCGCGATCGTGCGGCCCGGGCCCATCCAGGGCGGCATGGTGCATCCCTACCTCAAGCAGCGCGAGCGGGTGGCCAAGCGCTTGCCGATCCATTACGAGAAGGAAGAACTGAAGCCCGCGCTGGAGCGCACGCTGGGCATTCCGATCTTCCAGGAGCAGGTGATGCAGATCGCGATGATCGCGGCCAGGTTCACCGCCGACGAAGCCGACCAGCTGCGCCGCGCGATGGCGGCATGGAAGCGCAAGGGCGGCCTCGAGAAGTTCCACCACAAGCTCGTGAAGGGCATGACCGACCACGGCTACAAGGCCGAGTTCGCCGAGGCCATCTTCAAGCAGATCCTCGGCTTCGGCGACTACGGCTTTCCCGAAAGCCACGCCGCGAGCTTTGCCTTGCTGGTCACCGTGAGCAGCTGGCTCAAGAACTACGAACCCGCCTGCTTCCTCGCGGCGCTGCTCGACTCGCAGCCGATGGGCTTCTACAGCCCCTCGCAGCTGGTGCAGGATGCGCGGCGGCATGGCGTCGAGGTGCGGCCGGCCGACGTGACCTGCAGCGGCATCGACACCACGCTCGAAGCCCGCGCCCCCGATGCGCCACGCATGCCGCCGGGCACCGATGCGCGCTACGCCGATCGCCTCGGCCGCGAGAACCAGCCCGCGGTGCGGCTCGGCCTGAACCGTATTTCAAGCCTCAGCAAGGAGGGCGCCAGGCGCCTGCTCGAGGCGCGCGCGCAGGCACCCTTCACCAGCACCGAAGACCTCGCGCTGCGCGCCGAGCTCGACGGCAAGGACATGGCGGCGCTGGCCGCGGCCGATGCGCTGATGTCGCTCTCGGGCCACCGCCGCCAGCAGGTATGGGACGCCACCGCGCAGCACCGCTCGCCGGCCCTGCTCAAGGGCGTGCCGATCAACGAGCCGGTGCTGCAGCTGCCCGCGGCGCCCGAGGGCGAGGAGATCGTCGGCGACTATGCCGCGCTCGGCCTCACACTGCGCCGCCATCCGCTCGCGCTGCTGCGCCCGCGCCTCGCGCGCATGAGGCTCATGAGCGCGGAGCAATTGCGCGCACAGCCCAGCGGCCAGACCGTGCGCGCCTGCGGCATCGTCAAGGGCCGCCAGCGCCCGGGAACCGCCAACGGCACCATCTTCGTCACGCTCGAGGACGAGACCGGCAACGTCAACGTGATCGTCTGGAGCCATGTCATCGAGGCCTGGCGCGAGCCGCTGCTGAAGTCGCACCTGCTCGCGGTGCAGGGCACCTGGCAGCGCGACGACGACAGCGGCGGCAAGGTGCAGCACCTGATCGCCACCGGCTTCAAGGACCTGACGCCGCTGATGGGCCGGCTGGCGCAGAGCAACACCAGCCGCGACTTCCATTGAGGGCAGGGCATCGAATGCAACCGATCGTTCCATGCCTCGCGCACCCCACGACTTTTCGCTAACCTGTTTCTCCCATGCCCGCATTCGCCCTCGATCCCGTCGTCGACGCGCCGATCGGCCCGCCGCCGCCCGCGCCCGACGTGCCCATTCCCGTGCCGCCGCCACCGCCGCCCGGGCCTCCGCCCGAGGGCGATCCGCCACCCGTGGAGCCGCCGTTCACCGACCCCGGTTTTCCGCCGCCCGTGATCGATCCTCCGCCGCCGATGCAGCGCACCGGCGAGCTGCCATTCGGCAAGCTGCATGCACGGCGGCTGCGCGAGATCTACCGTTCGGCGGGCTGGCCCTGCTGCGACGCCATCGAGGTCGAGCTGCTTGCGGGCGGGTTCCTCGAACGCATGCGCACGCCGCATGGCCACGAGACCCTGCGCGTGACCGATGCCGGCATTGCGCGCATTGCCACCACGCTCACCCTCAACCGCGCGGCGCTCTCGCCGCACGAGGCGCTGGTCGAGCGCGTGGCGCGCGAAATGACCCGCGGCGGCCGCATTGCCTGGCGCGGCCTTGGCCTGCGGGCGCGCCTGCCGCCGCTCGAAGAGGGCGGCAAGCCGCGCTGGTGCATCGCGAAGCCCGACGTGTTCTCGATCCGCAATACCAGCGTCGAAGCCTATGCGCATCCCATCGTGCACGAGGTGAAGGTGAGCCGCGCCGACCTGCTGGGCGACCTGCGCAGGCCCGACAAGCGCGCAGCCTACCTCGACCTGGGCGGCGAGTGCTGGTACGTGCTGGGCAACGATGCGCGCGGCCGCTGCATTGCATCGCCCGACGAGGTTCCGCCGGAGTGCGGCGTGCTCGTGCTCGAAGGCGAAAGGCTGGTGGTCGCGCGCGCCGCCGTGCACCGCGCCTTCGATCGCATTCCGTTCGGCGTGTGGCTCGCGCTTGCCAAGGCCCAGCCCATCGCGGGCTTCGACGACGACGCGCAGGACCTGCTCGGCGAGGCCGGCGCAGAGGACGGCATCTAGGCAATTTCCATTCAGCCGGCCGGCGGCCACCAGTGCTCGGCGGTGGTGCGCAGCACGCGCGCCGCATGCAGGCGCACGTCATTGCCATCGCAAGGGAGGCCGCCGCCATCGCGGTCTTTTTCCGTGGCCACGCGAAAGGGCCAGGTCGAGATCCGGCCCACGGGCTGGCGCGGCTGCGAGCGCCGCAGCGGCGAGAAAAACAGGATTCGCGCAGAGGACGCCGGCGGGCTGGCGGTGGTCATGGTGTCGCCTTGAATGTTTGCTCTTGGAGACGAGTCATTCTAGAGGAAACACTGTATGAAAGAACAGTATTTTCGCAGCACCGCGGCGCGCCGGCTCAGGTGTCGAAAAGCGGCTGCGCTGCCCTCGGCATGTCCGGCCCGCTGCGCAGGTTGTGCTCGATGAACTCGCGCGCAATGGCATCCACGTTGGCCGGCGCCGGCGTGTCGAAGGACATGCGGTACTTCAGCAGCCGGCCGTCGCGGGCCGTGAGAAAGGTGAACGACTCGTAGGCCTTGCGCGTGACGGCATGCACGATGCGCAGGCTCACGCGGCGAAAGTCCTGCCCTTCGATCCGCACGTCGGTGATGAGGCCGACCTCCACCTCGGCGTAAAGGCCGCGCGCCACCGCGAGCCGGACCTCGTTCACCGAAGACTCGAACTGCGCTGCGAAGCGCGGATCGTCGACGCCGGCCTGCCAGTGGCCCTGCTTCAGGTCGTACAGGTAGACGTCGACCCAGCCCACGCGGCTCTCGTAGCGGTGGCTGACGCCCAGCCCCGGCAGCCGTGCCTCGTGCCAGGTCGAGCGCACGTACTGCCACGTCACCGCGCCGGCCGCGGGCGCCGCCGGCACGGGCGTGGCTGGCGGCGTGGCGCTGGGCGCCGCGCAGCCCGAGAGCAGGGCGGCGGCCAGCAGCGCAGGCCAGAGCTTGGTCATGGCGGATGCTGCGTGGTGCCCGTGCGGCGGCGCTACGGGGCGGGGGCCAGCTGCGGCGCGGCCACGGGCATGACGGCCACCACGGGCACGGCCGGTACGCCGGCATCCGGCAGCGCATCGCCGTTGCGCGCCTTGATCGAAGGGCAGCGGCCGTAGGTGTCGTCGAAGCGCACGATGTCGTCCTCGCCGAGGTAGCCGCCGGTCTGCACCTCGATCACTTCGAGCATCGTCTTGCCCGGGTTCTCCAGCCGGTGGATGGCGCCCAGCGGCAGGTAGATGGATTCGTTCTCGCGCACCAGCGTGACCTGCCCGTCGCAGGTGGCCTTGGCCGTGCCCTGCACCACGATCCAGTGCTCGGCGCGGTGGTGGTGCATCTGCAGCGACAGCTTGGCGCCGGGCTTGACGGTGAGCCGCTTCACCTGGAAGCGCTCGCCGAAGTCGAGCTTGTCGTAGGCGCCCCAGGGCCGCACCACGCGCCGGTGTTCCGTGGCCTCGGCCCGGCCGTCGGCCGTGAGCATCCGCACCACGTCGCCGACCTGCTCGGCGCAGTCCGCGCCCGCCACCAGCACGGCGTCGGGGGTGTCCACGATGATCAGGCCGCGGGTGCCCAGCGCCACCACGCGGCGGTGCGGCGCGTGGATGAAGGTGTCGCTCGAACGCAGCGCGCTGGCGTTGCCGCTCAGCCGGTTGCCGCTGCCGTCTTCCGCGTGCAGCGTGGCCACCGCGTTCCAGCTGCCGACGTCGCTCCAGTTGCCGTTGAACTTGACGACCGAGATGGCCTCGTGCTTTTCGAGCACCGCATAGTCGATGCTGTCGCTGCGGCAGGCCTCGAAGGCCTCGCGGTCGAGCCGGTCGAAGCTGCCGTCGGCCGTGACGGCGGCGGTGGCGCGTTCGCAGGCCTCGAGGATGTCGGGGGCATGCTTGCGCAGCGCCGCAACGAGGGTGTCGGCACGCGCCAGGAAGATGCCGGCGTTCCAGCTGTAGCCGCCGTGCAGGATCAGCGACTCGGCCACGGCGGCCGTGGGCTTTTCCACGAAGCGCACCACCGCGTGGCTGTGGCCGTCGGCCGAGGGTGCGCCGGCCTCGATGTAGCCATAGGCCGTGCTCGCGAAGCTGGGCGCCACGCCGAAGGTCACGATGCGCCCGGCCAGCGCGGCGTCGATGCCGCTGCGCACCGTCTGCGCGAAGAGCGCGGTGTCGGGAATGTGGTGGTCGGCCGGCGCAAACAGCAGCAGGTCGTCCGGCCCCGCGCGCAGCGCCGCGGCGGCCATGGCGGCCGCCGTGTTGCGCGCCACCGGCTCCAGGATCTGGCGGCCGGTCGCGCCGGCCCTGTCGACCGCCTCGCGCACCAGGAAGCGGTGGTCTTCCGATGCCACGCAGGTGATGTTGCGGTTCAGGCTGCACAGGCGCTCCAGCGTCAGCTGCAGCAGGCTCTTGCTGCCGATCAGCGGTGCGAACTGCTTGGGCAGGGTCTTGCGCGAAAGAGGCCACAGGCGCGTGCCGCTGCCGCCGCACAGCACGACGGGATGGATGGTGGGGGTGGTCATGGCGTCATCCTCGTGAAGTGGAGGTGCTTCGGTCAGAGCTGGCCGGTGTGGGTGGCCAGGCTCACCGCCTGCGCGCGCGAATGCACGTGCAGCTTCTTATAGATGTTCTTGATGTGGGCGTTGACGGTCTGCCCCGAGATGCCGAGCCGCATGCTGATCTCCTTGGAAACGCAGCCGCGCGCCACGAAGCGCAGCACCTCGCGTTCGCGTGCGGTCAGCGTGGCTTCGCGCAGCGGCGTTTCCGTGGCCGGCCGTTCGCCGCTGCCCTGCAGGTTCATGCGCGTGAGCAGCCGGCGCGTCAGCTTGGGCGTGATGGCCGCGCCGCCGTTGACCACCTGCAGCACGGCCTCGGCAAAGCTCTGCAGCCAGGCGTGCTTGAGCAGGTAGCCGGTGGCGCCGAGCTCGAAGGCGTGCATCACGTGGGCATCGTCCTCCAGCGCGGAGATCACGATGATCTCGCAGTAGCGGTGCAGCTTGCGCGCCTCGCGGATCAGGTCGAAGCCCGAGCCGTCGCCCAGCCGCAGGTCGACCATCAGCACGTCGAACTCGTGGGTGGCCAGCAGGCGGCGGCCGTCGCGCACGCTGCTGCCTTGCCCCTCGAGCTGGATGCGCATGTCCGACAGCAGTTCCTGGGCGATCACGCGCCGCATGAATTCGTCGTCGTCGATGAGCAGCACGCGCACCGGCGCGTCTTCCTGCCCGGTGAGGAAGTGCGGCCACAGCGGTTCGGGCGGTGGGCACAGGCCAGGCGGGCTGGCTTTCCGGCGCTCCGGCAGGCGGCCGGGATCCGGCGTGTCGGAAGGAGGAGTGGTGTCGGACATGTGGATCCCCAGGTTGGAGTTGGAGGGCGTGGATGTCGTGGGTGGCGTGTGTTGTGGTGTCAGTCGGCAAGGCAGCGCAGCAGCTCGCGCTCCAGGCGCTGCAGGATGGCGTTCTGGTCCAGCTCGGTTTCGGCGAAGGAGCGCGCGGCCGCCCCCATGGCTTCGCGCTCCGGGCGCGAGGTGGCGAGCTGCGCGATGGCCTCGGCCAGCGCATCGGCGTCGCCGGGCGCAACCACCAGGCCGCGGCCCGACACCACGTTGCTCAGTTCGGTGCCCGCATGCGCCGTGACGATCACGGCCTTGCCGCTCGCGAGCATGCCGCCCAGCTTCGAGGGCATCACCAGGTCCGCTGCGTCGGCGCGCTGTGGCAGCACGTGGATGTCGGCCATGCCCAGCAGCTCGTTGAGCCGCTCGGCCGGCTGCAGGTCGAGAAAATGCACGTGGTCCAGGCCGGCGCATGCGGCCTTCAGCGGCTCGCGGCTCGGCCCGTTGCCGCAGAGCACGAAGTGGATGTGCCTGGCTGCCGCCAGCCGGCCCGCCGCCTCGGCCAGCAGTTCGATGCCCTGCTTGTTGCCCAGGCTTCCCGCATAGAGCACCACGACCGCGTCGTCCGGAATGCCGAGCATGGCCCGGTAGCCGTTCGCGCCGTCGCCGGTGCCCGGGGCCGCGGCCGGCTGCGGGTAGATCGAGCGCACGTCCACCCAGTTGGGAAGCAGCACCAGCCGGGCCGCGTCGATGCCCTTGTTCCTGGCCTTGTCGAGCATTGCGGCGGAGATGGTCGACACCCGGCTGAAGCGGCTCAGGAGCCAGCGCTCGGCCGAGAGCGCGAAGCGCCGCACCCGCGCACCGCGCACCAGGCCCAGGTCGAAGGCCGCGTCCACCTCGTAGTCCTGGATGTGCAGCCATGACTTGATGCCCAGCATCCGCGAGAAGAACAGCACCGCCGGCGCGCAGAAAAGAGGCGGTTCCACGACGAAGACCAGGTCCGGCTTCCAGCGCAGCTGCCCGAAGAGCAGCGGCATGCTCGACAGCATGAAGGAGAACAGGTGCACCATGCGCGCCAGCGCGCGCGGCCGGGCGGGCACCCAGGTGGGGGCGCGCCAGACCGTGATGCCGTTCCAGTCCGTCTTGCGGTAGGCCCAGGCCGAGTGCCCTTCGAACGGCACCCAGTGCGGAAAGAACGGCGGCGAAGCGATCACCCGGACCGCGTGGCCCTTGGCATGCAGCCACTGGGCCATCTCGCCCGAGTACTTGCCGATGCCGACGAGCTCCGGCGTGAAGTTCATCGAATAGAGCAGGATTTTCATGAAGGTCTCTGGAAGGAACCGCGAACCAGCCGCGCGAGCGGAAAGAAGCCGAGCAGCGCACGCATCCGCACCTCGTAGAGGAGCAGGTCGGACACGGCGGCAATGAAGAACACGTAGTGCGGCTTGCCGGGAAACGTCGACACCACCACGCCGTAAGCCAGGAGCCGCAGCAGCACCTCGGCCAGCGCCCACCACCCCAGCGAGCCCATCGGCACCTTGAGCGCGAGCAGCATCTCGTGGTGGACCGTGTAGGTGCGCAGCAGGAAATAGGGCGCCATGCACAGGAAGATCTCGAGCGCCTCGCGCCCCACCTTCAGCAGCGGCGCGGCGGCCGTGATCACGACGCCGAGCCCGGCGAAGAGCGCGCAGCCCAGCAGGAAAGAGTGCCTGGCGAGCCGCAGGTCCGTGCCGTCCGCGTCCGCGGGATCGGTGCCCAGCATCGGGCGCGTCTTGGTGTAGAGGAAGGCCTGCACGAATTGAGAGGGCGCCTCCGCCAGCAGGAAGGCGATCTTGAAGGCGCCCACATACCCGAGCGGCATGAAGAAGGCCACCACCAGCAGGTCCGACTTGCGCAGCAGGAATATCAGCAGCGAATAGACGGTGGCTTTGCCCTGCGATGCCAGTTCGAGCGCGGCGGGCCCGGCCGGCGGGCCCGCGACCCAGCGCGTCTGCATGCAGGCCGCGCCGACCAGCACGAAGGCCAGCAGGTTGATCAGCAGCAGCTGCGTCGCGCGCAGCTCGGCGCCCCAGGCGGCGAAGGCCGCCACGCCGATCACCAGGATGGTCGAGCGGATGCCTCCCTCCAGGTTGAGCAGGCCGGCACGGCCCAGCCCCCGGCTGTACGACAGGCGCAGGCTCATGAACGAGAAGACCGCGAGCGCCGCCATCAGCAGCGCGAAGGGCGCGCCCACCACCGGCAGGTGCTGGATGCGCAGCACGGCGGCGCTCAGAAGCGCGGCCAGCGGAAGCCCGATGGCCAGCGTGCGGACCACGTCGCCGCGGCGCACGCCCGGCGGCACGGTGGCGGCATGGCGCGCGAACAGCAGCGGACTGCCCAGCATGGCCACCACCAGCGCCACTTCCATCACCGACTGGTAGATCGAATACTCGCCGAAGTCCGACGGCGAGACATGCGCGGCCATCAGGAACAGCGCCGCAAAGCCTGCAAGGTACACATAGAGCCGCGAAGCCAGCGCCCCCACGCCGTGGAGCTGCACCGCGCGCATGCCGGTGAGTTGAACGGTGCGGTTCAGGATGTTCATGGCCGTGCGTGTTTGCCCGCGGGAGTCGGCGTCATTTCGGTTCGGCCGCGCCGGCAAAGCGCCCGCCGCCCGCGGGGCGCTGCGCGAGCTGGCGCATGCCGAAGGCCCAGTTCTTGGCCCGGCGCGCCAGCCGCAGCGCATAGGTCAGCGCGGCGACCGTGTGCACCCGGCCATGCAGCACGTGCGCCATCGCGATCTTGGCGCCGCCCTGGAAGTGCAGCGCCAGCACGTTCACCAACTCGCCCGCCGGCGTGACCAGGCAGGGCTGGCCGTCGACGAACACGAGGCGCTTGGCGCCGCCCCGGTCCTGGAATTCGTTCACGAGCAGGTTGTGTCCGCCGTTGATGTTGTGGTCGATCACGCGTCCGCCGAACACCCGGTTGATGGGCGCTGCATTGCCGCTCGCATGGGCCCAGAGGTGCAGCAGGGTCATGTCCGACACCCCGCCGCGCACGCCCCGCGCGGCAAACCGCGCCGCGATCGCGCGCAGCTTCCTTCGGCCGCTGGGCGTTGCATACGTGTTGAGCAGGAACGCGATGAACTGCTGCAGGCCTGCGGCGGTCCAGTAGCTGACGTGCGGCGAGATCTGGCAGGGGTCCCAGCCATCGACAGGGCGCAGGTACGAGCCCGAGAAATTCGCCTTTCCAGCCACGCGCCGGATGTGCGCGCCGACGCCGCTGAACAGCAGCACGTCGCTGTCGATCAGCACGAACTCGCGGTGCTCCGGATGGGCGCGCAGATATTCCGACAGCAGGAAGTAGCGCCGGAAGCAGATCTTCTCGAACTCCGGCGGATTGCTCGACAGGTGCACATAGGTGCGGCACAGGCGCTCGTAGCCGGGCCCGGCGTCGGTGCCCGACAGCACGATCAGCGGCTCCCCGGCACGTGCCGCCGATTCGCGGCACAGCAGCAGGGACTTGTTCTGGCGGTCTTCCACCACGATGAAGGCAAGGGAATGGGTCATGGTCATGTCTCAGGGCCGGGGTGCCGTCGCGTTGCGGACCAGCGCGACGTGCGCGGGGAGAAATCGGAAGTCGTCGTCCAGCGGCAGGTCGAGCGTGAAGAGCCCGCTGCGCGCATTCGCCTGCGCGATCCAGCCGCGCACCTGGGCGGCGGTGAAGCGCGGCGGCGTCGGCTGGCCCCAGGAGGCGCCGAGCGGCGTCAGCAGATGGAACTTCAGCTCCGAACGCGGTGCGCTCAGCTGCGCGGGAGGCTGCATGAATTCGCCGGCCATCAGGTTCTGGCACGGCGCGGCCTTGGCGCTGAAGCGCGCCGGGCCTTCGCCCGCATTGAAAGCCAGCCACCGGTCGGGGGCGCCGCTGCGCGCCGCGGCGCACAGCGCATCCCAGCCGGACGGCGAGATGCCCCGGGTGTTGTAGACGCCGTCGAACCACCAGCCCCTGGCAAGCGCGCCGTAGTGCTGCGACCAGTCGCGGATCACCGCAGTCCATGCGGCGATGAAATCTGCCGGCGGCGGCTTCTGCTCGGAGATGTCGCCCAGGCACTCCATCAGCGCTGGGTCTGCCTGCGGCGCGCGAAACGGCAGGTAGAGCACCAGGGCAATGCCGCGGCTGCGCAGCGCGCGGCCGATCTCCAGCGGCAGGTCGCGCGGCGGCCGGTCCGCGGCAGTGTGCGGGCACAGCGCCTCGAGCGCCGCATTCGGCGCGATGTACTGGCCGTTGTTCTGCCCGAGCGTCAGGATGAGGTGGGACGCGCGCATCTGTGCGAGCGACGCCGCAAACGCTTCGACGTCGAAGCGGGCGGCGTCGGCGATCGACTGCCTGTCGGGCAGGTAGTGCACCATCACGCCAAAGCCCGAGTCCGCCGCTGCCGAGGTCGACGCGCAGGCGGCGCCGAGCATCCCCGCCGCGAGCAGCTGTCGAAGAACGCCTGCGCTGCGTGTCATTGCATGGCTCCGGCAAGCGAGACGGCCTCGCGCTTGAGCATGAGATAGCGCCTGGCCACCGCGCCGGGCGCGCAGGCTTCGGCATGCAGCCAGGCCGGCTGCGTGTCCCGGTGCTCGTCCAGGTACCGGGACAGCTGGTCCATGTCGCATGGCTCGCTGCCGATGAGGAAGGCGTAGCCGCCGAACAGCTCGCGGTGCACCGGAATGTCCGAGAGCAGCAGCGGCACACCCAGCGTGGCGGCTTCGGCGGCCGAGAGATTGAAGCCCTCGAAAGCCGACAGCGAGATGAAGGCCGTCGCGCCGCAATAAAGCCGCGTCAGATCCTGGCGCGGGACCAGTCCGCGGTGCCGCACGCAGTTGCCGAGTTCGGGGGCCATGCCGGCGACCATCCGTTTCACCTCGGCCGCGCCGTTGCCCGTGATGTCGAGCCAGTCGACCAGCCCCGCGCGCTTCATGCGCTCGAAGAGCTTCAGCGCGGCGCCGAAATTCTTGTGCGGGTAGTAGTGGTAGGACGCGATCAGGTAGCGCTCGCCCGCGGGCGGCTCGCGGGACGGTCCGGCCGCACTGGCCGAGCCTGCGGCGCGCGTGGCCTCCACCGGGTTGAAGATGACGCTCGCGTGCTCGCAGCGTCCGAAGTGCTGCTCGAAATCCTGCTGGCTGCTCCTGCTGATGAACACCACGTCGGCCGCGCTGCGCGCCACGCGCCGGAGGTTCCAGTCGAGCCACAGGCGCTTGGTGCGGCTGAAGTACGCGGGGTAGTGGCGGTACTGCAGGTCATGGACGATCACGATCGAGTCCCGGTGGCGCCCGAAAAGCGTGAACGGCAGGAAGTAGTTCGGAAACAGCGAGAACACCCGCTCGCCCGAGGCCAGCGCCCGCAGCCGGTGGTAGTTGTAGAGCAGTATCTCGACCAGGAACCGGCTGATGCGCAGGCGCCGCGCCACTGCAAAGAGGTGCGGGTGCCGTTCGCTGACCGGCTGGATGTGGTCGCCCTTGCACAGGCGCATCCGGCGCAGCAGCAGATCGGACACGTTCAGCACGCCGCCCGCGCCGCGGTTGAGGCGGATCGTGTCGTAGAACAGGTACTTGTACATGCTGGACCTCAGGCCGAGCGGGGGGCGTAGCGGGCCGCGCGGCGGCGCACCGCGCGGAAGCGCGAACTCAGCAGGCCGGCGAGCAGCGCCGCAATCAGCCCCGATGCCGCGAACGGCCCCCAGCCGAGGATCGGCCCGCGCAGGAACGGCACGTAGGCGGCCAGCAGCACCAGTGCGCACAGATAGCTGCCTGACAGTGCGGCGCGCGGATCGACCATCCTGTCCAGCACCCGGAAGCCGCCCGAGATCGCGAGGCCGAACATCACCGGCCCGGCCAGCCCGAAGTCGAAGTACGCGGTGGCGAAGGGCGGCAGCGACAGGTTGGACTGCGAGAAGTTGCCCAGGATGGCCGGCCACCCCAGCGGATCGAAGTCCGGAAACAGCTTCAGGTCGCGCGGCAGGATGAACGAGAACGCCGACAGCAGATAGCGCCCCCACCCGAGCTCGGGCTCGGATGCGCGCTCCAGGATGCCGGCCACGACGTACATCGCGTCGAAGTCGGGGCTGAAGGGAAAGGTGGTGAGCGTCTCGCCCCAGAAGCTGCCGCGCGACACCAGGTTGAGCACCGGTCCAAGGCCGGCGATGGCGCCGAAGATCAGCAGGCCCAGCGTCCAGCGCCAGCCCCGGCCCAAGAGATGGATGAAAAGAGGCAGCAGGCCGATCAGCAGGACCTGCCGTGCCGTGTTGACCGGGTTCGCGGCGAATGCAGCCATTGCCAGCGCAAGGCCCGCGGCACACCACGACCAGAACGTGCCGCGGCGCATGGCATGGATCGTCAGTGCCACGAAGCAGATCAGCACGATCAGCTTGGGCAGCGTCGAATAGATGATGTAGTCGACAGGAAGGCTTTCCTCGGTTCCCGGGATGCCGCGCGCGATGAAGTTCAGCTCGGGGCGGATGAACAGCGAAGCGAAGGCCGAGACCGCGCCGCTCAGGAGCAGCAGGGCCGGGTGGGCCACGCCGGCCGCCGGCAGCTCGGGCGCCGCGTGCGCGCGCGCCGGCGCCGGTGCCTCGGGCAGGCCCAGCCGGGCTGCTTCGACGCCCGCCATGTAGAGCAGCAGCAGCGTGAACGCCTGCATGTGCGCGACCGGGCCGATCACCCCCGTGTCCCAGAACGAGACGTCGGCGGCGATCTGCATCGCCGGCGCCACCGAGAAGTAGGTCAGGATCGTGGCGTAGTGGATCAGCAGGAAGACGCTGGCCCCCGGCGCGCGGAGCATCGACAGCTGGACCAGCGACAGCACGCACACCGCCGCATAGCCCCAGGCCGGCTCGAGCAAGCCGCACAGGAAGGCGATGGCGATGCCTGACCAGAAGGAGAGCGCTCTCATGGGAGGCCTTGTGCTTGTGGTTGAGTGCGGGGAGCCGGCGCGGGCTCAGGCATGCGCCAATTCCTGGGCGGCAGGCTGCAGCGACTTCTGGTAGTCCGCATAGGTGCGATGCAAGCCCTCGGCCAGCGATACCGTGGGGTGCCATCCGATGGCAGCCGCGCACGACACGTCGAGCAGCTTCCGGGGCGCGCCGTCCGGCCGCGAGGGATCGAAGCGGATGCGGCCCCGGTAGCCCACGACCTCGCCGATCAGTTGCGCCAGTTCGGCGATCGTCTGGTCCTCGCCCATGCCCAGGTTGATGTGGGCGCACATCGGCGTGGTGTGCTGCTCGTAGCCCGCGCGGCTCAGGCCCATCACGGTGGTGCAGCCTTCGGCCATGTCGTCGACGTAGAGGAACTCGCGCCTGGCCTGGCCCGTGCCCCAGATCAGCACTTCGGGCGCATTGGTGGTCTTGGCAAGATGGAAGCGGCGGATCAGCGCCGGCACCACGTGGCTGTTCTCGGCGTGGTAGTTGTCCCCGGGGCCGTACAGGTTGCACGGCATCACGCTGCGGTAGTCGATGCCGTGCGAGGCGCCGTACTGGCGGTTGTAGCTCTCGCACAGCTTGATGCCGGCGATCTTTGCGATGGCGTAGGGCTCGTTGGTCGGCTCGAGCTGGCCGCCGAGCAGCGCGTCCTCGCGGATCGGCTGCTCGGTCAGCCGCGGATAGATGCAGCTGGAGCCGAGGAACAGCAGGCGCTTGACGTTCGCCAGAAAGGCCTGGTGCGTGACATTGGCGGCAATCAGCAGGTTCTGGTAGATGAACTCCGCCGGATAGGTCATGTTGGCGTGGATGCCGCCGACCTTCGCTGCCGCCAGGTACACCTGGTCGACGCGCTCGGTGGCGAAGAAACGGCGAACGGCCTCCTGGTCGAGCAGATCGAGTTCCTCGTGGCTGCGCGTGACGACCTCGTGCCCGAGGCTGCCCAGACGCTTCACGAGCGACTGCCCCACCATGCCGCGATGACCAGCAACGTAGATACGCATATGTTCTTTCGGTTAAAGGTTGAGGGTTGAGGGATGTGGCGCCTAGCGCGAGCCGCGTGCCCCGGCCACCACGAGAAAAGTCTTCAAGAGGATCGCGATGTCCTGGCGGATCGAGAGGGTGGCGACGTAGTCCGCGTCCATCGCCGCGCGGCGCCGGTAGCTGATCTCGTTGCGCCCGCTCACCTGCCACAGCCCGGTGATGCCGGGCCGCACGGCGCAGTAGCTGCTCCAATAGACGCCGTACAGCTCCTTCTGGGCAAACATGCAGGGCCTCGGGCCGACCACGCTCATGTCGCCCTTGAGCACGTTCCAGAACTGGGGCAGTTCGTCCAGGCTGTACTTGCGCAGCACCGCGCCGAAGCGCGTGATGCGCGGATCACGGTCGAGCTTCTGGTACATCTCCCATTGCCGCCGGGCCGCCTCGTTGCCGCGCAGGTAGCGCTCCAGCACGGCGTCGGCATCGGGCACCATGGTGCGGAACTTGTAGAAGCTGAAGACGCGCCCGTCCCGGCCGTAGCGCGGCTGCTTGTAGATGCCCGGCTTGCCGGAAGTCAGCAGCACGCCGATCCAGACCAGCGCGAACGCCCATCCGAGCACAAGGAAGAAGCCGCCTGCCAGCAGCACGTCCACGGCCCGCTTGGTGCCCATCAGCAGCCGTGAATTGCCAGACGGATGGACGGTGGCATTCGATCGCAGTGTGTTCATGATGCGGCGCTCGCACGGGCAGGTTGGGGAAGCTCGGCAACCGCGCTCGGGTACTCGTGCACCCGCGGCTGGTAGCCGCCGTAGCGGTAGGCCAGCTTGCCGTAGTAGCGGCGGCTGGTGTCCATCGCGTTCAGCACCACGCCCTGGAACTGCGCGCCGGCATGCCGCAGCTGGTTCGCGCTTTCCGACAGGTCGCCCAGTTCGTTGTCGCCGGCGCGCGCCACCATCAGCAGCGTGCCCATGCAGGCTGCCAGCTCGGCCGTCTCCGAGGCGAGCAGCATCGGCGGCGTGTCCACGATCACCACGTCATAGCGTTCCGAGGCCTTTTCGAGAACCTCGGCAAAGGCGTCGCTCGTCAGGAGCGCGCTCGGGTCCGTGGGCAGCGCCCCGGTGGTCATCACGTCCAGGTGCCCGAGCACGTCCGTGTGGATGGCGTTCTGGAATTCGATCGAGCCGCGGATCAGATCCGACAGGCCGCCGCGGCGCTTCAGCCCGAACATGGCTGCCACGCTGCTGCGCCGCAGATCGGCGTCGATCAGCAGCACGCGGCGGCCGGTCGAGGCGATCACGGCCGCGAGATTGCCCGACACGAAGGTCTTGCCCGCGCCCGGCGTGGCGCTGGAGATCATCACGCGGTTGTTCGAGGCCTTGGGCATGGCGAACTTCAGCGCCGTGCGCAGCCGCCGCAGCCCCTCCAGCGCCGGGTCGTTCGGATGCTGCGCCGCCAGCAGGTGCACGCCGGGCTTGCCGTGGCGAATGGCGCGGTCGAGCAGGGGCTGGTGCGCGCTGAGCGTCACGGTGCTGTAGACGTCCAGGCCCGTGTGGGTCTCGATCTCGGCCGGGCTGGCGATGGTCTTGCGCCACGACCGGCGCAGGAACGCCGAGCCCGCCGCGAACGAAAGGCCCGCGATCAGCGCGATGCCCATGACGATCGAGGGCTTGGGCCGGATCGGCTTTTCCGGCAGCAGCGCCTGGTCGAGCACCCGCACGTTGCCGATCCGCCCCTCCCTGGCGAGCCGCATCTGCAGCGAGCTGTTGAGCAGCGACACGTACAGGTCGGTGTTGACCTTGATGTCCCGCTGCATGCGCAGCGAGTTCTGCTGCAGCATGGGCATGCGGCGGATGCGCTGCTCCACGCCCCCGAGGGCCTTCCTGAGCGAAGCGATCTGTGCGTCGATGGTCATCACGCTCGGGTCCCTGGACGTGAAGCGCTCGGAGAGCTCGATGCGCTTCTGCGTGGCATCGAACAGCTTCGTCTGCAGTTCCAGGTTCTGCGACAGCGCATTGCGCGCCTCGTCGTCCAGGCTGACGGTTCCGTTCTGGTTGCGGTACTGGTTGTAGATTTCCTCGGACTGCTCCAGCTGCAGCTTGAGCTTGGGCAGCTCGGAGCCCAGGAAGTTGAGGGCGCGCTGTGCCTGCGCCGTCTTCTGGTCGATGTTCACGCGCACATAGAGCTGCGCGATTTCATTGAGCAGGTTGGCCAGCTGCGTCCGGTTGCCGTCGCGCCAGCTCACTTCCACCACCGATGACTGCTTGCCCTTCTCGATCACGCGCAACTCGCGCTGCAGCTCGAGCAGCACGAGCTGCTTGGACTGGCGCACCAGCTCGAAGGCCGCGCCGGGCAGGCCCGAGATCGAGCCCACCAGCAGATGGATCGGGCCGAGCGGGGTCTGCGCATCGAGCGGCAGGCCGACGGTGCCGGCGAGCGGCTTGTCCAGCTTGGGGTGGGTCAGCGTGTACGCACCGTTCGCGCCCGCGGTCAGCAGGAAGCGCTTGCCTTCGAGATCCGCCGGCACGTCCATCTGCGCGACCACGATCCGTTCGTTGCCGCTCACGTAACCCGACAGGCCCGCGAAGCCCGGCTCGGAGAGCGTCTTGGCGCGGCGCGCCAGCCAGGCGCCGACGAGCGGCACATACAGCGGCTGCGCCTCGATGTAGAGCTTGGTGTTCTCGATCGCCTGGTCGAGCACCAGGCGCGACTTGAGGATCTCGGCCTCGCCCGCGGTCGGCGTCTTGGCGTTGAGCGCGTTGCTCGCGGAGTCGCCCACCAGCGTGCCGCCCGAGCGGTCCGGGTCCTCGACCTGGATCAGCACGTTGGCTTCGTACACGCGCGGGCCGAACATGGCGTAGGCCGCGCCCAGCAGCAGCGCGACAGCGGTGATGCCCGCGATCTTCCATCGGCTGTCCAGCAGCAGGTCGACATGCTCCCGGAGCCTGGAAGGAGGGTTGTCGGAAGCCTCGGCGTCCGGGGCCGAGGGAGCGGGGAGTACAGGTTGCCAGTGCGCATTCATGAGGATCACCTTTGTGTGTTGCCTGGACGGGTGGGGCGCGGCTTCAGCGGCGGCTGGTGGTGCCGCCGAGGTTCACGATCTGCGCGGCGGGAAGGATCAGGCTGATCACCCGGTTCCAGCGCGCCAGCGGCACGGGGTCGACGTAGACCACGTCGCGTGGCTGCAGCTCGAAGCGGTCGGCCAGCGCCAGCGCCACGGGGTTCTTCGCATCGAGGTGGAACACCTCGGGCACGTCGCCGCTCGAGTTGCGCACCACGTAGATCTGGTCGGTCGACGCGGTCTGCAGCGCCGGGCCGCCCGCATCGCCCAGCGCCTCGTTCAGGCTCAGCCGGCCGTCGCGCATCGGCAAGGCGGTGGGGCGCTGGATCTCGCCCATCACGTAGATGCGGCTGTCGTCGCGGCTGCCCACGTTCACGATGTCGCCGTTCTGCAACGGGATGCGGGTCGGGTCGAGTCCCAGGCGCCGAAGCAGCGGCAGGTCGATCACCATCGTGCGTTCTCCGCGCGTCAGCGACACGCGCGAACGGTCGCCAGCCGGGGTGATGCTGCCGGCGCGGTTGATGGCCTCGGCCAGCGTCATCGGCACGTCGGTGAAGATCTGCAGGCCCGGCGTGCGGACCTCGCCCTCCACATAGACGCGCCGGCTGCGGAACGTCTGGATCCTGACGCTCACGAGCGGATCCTTGACGAAGGGCGCGATCTTGCGCGAGATCATCTCGGCAGCGGACCTCTCCGTCATGCCCTCGATCTTGGTGCGGCCGACGTAGGGAAAGCTGATCTCGCCCTCGCCATCGACGATGAAGCCGGGCGCGACGCTCACCCCGGTCGGGTCCGACTGCTGCGAGATGACCGTGCCCGCGTTGGGCATCAGCTCGGGATGGCGATAGACCACGATGCCGACCACGTCGCCCGGGGCGATCGTGTAGGCCGGCGCCTTGCCGAACAGCTGCCGCACATCGGCCGGCAGCGCGGCGGGGTTGCGCGTTGCCATCGTGCGGATCAGCTCGGGCGTGATGGAGACGATCTTCGGTTCGCCCCGCGCACCGCTGCCGCTCGAGCGGTAGGCGCCCCAGTTGCCGCCGTCGGGCGGGCCGAAGCCCGGAACCCCGCAGCCGGCCAGGCACAGCGGCAGCAACAGCAGCGCCGCCGATCGGATGCGGACGCGGGCGCGGGCGGGAACGGCGCGGGCGATGCGCAAGGAACTGGCCGGAGCGAGGTGTGCCATGGGATGTGTCCTTTCTTCCTGGGGAATCGGTTCACTGCGGGACGTAGGCGCCGCGCGCGGGGCGCTCCACGAGGGGTGCGAGCGGGCTCGGGCTGGTGCTGGGGCTGCGGCGCTCGGGGCCGGCGCTGATGGCGCAGGCGGCCACCCAGCCGCCGACGGAGCGCAGGAACAGCTGCTGTCCCCGCACCGTGCACAGCGTGTGGTCGGCATCGCGCATGAATTCGTACTGCACGGCCTGCGCGAACGGCTCGCCGCGGAACGGGCCGAGCTGGTCGCGGTCGTGGTCGCAGACATGCAGCGAGCCCGAATAGAGCAGTTGCACCGCCACCTTGCGCTCGACCAGGCGCCGCATGGTGGCGCCGAACCACACGGCGTTGACCTCGGGCGGCTTGCGTTCCACGAAGAAGCCGGGCAGCGGCTTGTTCGAATGGCTGGGCAGCAGGTGGCGCTGCAGCCAGCGCTTGGCCTTGCCCGCGAACGATGGATGCGCGGGCGCCGCCAGGGCGCGCCGCAGCGTGCGTTCCCAGCGCGAGCGCCGGTCCGGAAAAGCGAAGCCGTCGAACAGCGAGAGCGCCACCACGCGCGTGTCCGTCGCGGCCGTGGTCATGGCGTGCTCCACGCCCGAGCACATGCCCACGATCGCGAACTTGCGGATGCCCAGCATGCTCTCGAGAAGGTCCATGCCGGCGCGCAGGTCGCGCACCGCGCGGACCTGCACGTCGCACGAGGCGTCGGATGCGTCGCTGTCCCCCAGGCCCCCGAGGTCGAAGCGCAGGCTGCTCACGCCGCGCGCGGCCAGGACGTGTGCCAGCTTCACGTTGATGCGGCGCGGCCCGACCCGGTGGTTGACGCCCATGTTGAGCATCAGGCAGGCGACGTCGGCCGGCGCCCGGTACATGGGAATGGTGATCATGCCCATCAGTGCGTTTCCCGGTCCGAAGCGGACGGGGCATTGCGTCATGTCATTCATGGAGGGCACCCTGCAAGCGGTTGAGCGCGTCGGCCGGAACCATGGCGCTGTTGGGATAGGGATCGGCGGTCCAGTCGAGCCGGTGCTGGAAATAGGCGAGCCGCACCGGCATGTGGCGCGACTGCTGCTCGGCCGCCCATTGCGCGGTGTGCTGGTCGTCGGGCGAGGTCAGCACCAGCGTGTCGTGCAGGGCGGTGAGCGGCAGCGACTCGGGCGCCAGCGCGCCGAGCTGCGTGCGCAGCGTGGGCGACAGCACGGTGCCCAGTGCTTCCTCGGGCAGCGCCTCGGGATCGTGCGCGAGGTTGCGGCGCCAGGCCAGGTCCGGAATGCAGAAGGTCGTGTCGATGGCCGCCACATGCCGCTCGCGCAGGTGGCGCGCATAGCGCCGGCCGTCGATCACCGGCTCCCACAGCACGAGCCGCGCCGGGTCGCAGCGTCCGTTGCGCGCCGCCAGCACGGCCAGGGTGGCGCCGAGCCGCGCGCCGATCCAGACGATGCGGCTTCCCGGGGCCCTGCGGCGCAGCTCCTCGTGGGCCGAGCACAGGTCGCGGCGCCAGCCGTCGAGCTCTCCTTCGCTCTCATCGCCGGGCGAGTCGCCCGCACCGTGGAAGTCGAAGCGCAGGGTGGCGATGCCCGAGCGCGCGAGGCGCTCGGCCAGCACCTTGAAGAAGCGGTAGGTCCGCAGGCCCTCCTGGCCGAAGGGCGGGCACACGAGCACCGCGGTACTTCCGGGCCGCCCGTCGCCAGCGGCATGGAACACGCCGAAGATCTGGCGCGACGCCGGCCCGAACATGAAGGGGTACGCGTTCATTGCGGCGTCCTTGGCGCTGCGCGCCTTTCCGCCGAGCGGGAGCGGGCACAGGTCTGGGCCGCGAAACCCGGCATGCTGGCGCGCACATGCGTCTGCCGCCATTCCGCAATCGCTCCCACGCTGTCCACGCGCAGCGGCGCGGGCTGCAGCACGAGCCACAGGATCCGGCCGGCCACGGGCACCTCCACGCTCCGGCAGTCCGGCTCCAGCCCCACCTCGAAGCGCTCGGTCGGCACGACCAGCCCGAGACCGATGGCCTTGAGGCAGGCTTCCTTGCGCGTCCAGCAGGTCAGGAAGGCGTGCTCGCGCTCGGCGGCGGGCAGGGCCAGCAGCGCTTCGTTCTCGCTGTCCGTGAAATGCTGCGCGGCAAGCGCGAGCGCATCGGGAATCGGCCGCAGCAGTTCGACGTCGGCCCCCAGCGGACCGCGTTCGCCGATGGCGAGCAGTCCCAGCCCCAGGCTGTGGCTCAGCGAGAACCGCACCCGCGGCCAGCCCGACAGCGAAGGCTTGCCGAATGCGCTGCGGGTGAAGCGCAGCGCCTCGGGGCGCTCGCCGGTGTGCGCGGCCAGCGCACAGCGCAGCGCGGCATGCGCGGCAACGAAGCGCTGCCGGTCAGCCTCGAAGCGGAACTGCGCGGCGCGCTCCAGTTCGTCGTCGCAGAGGAGCCGCTCGGCCTCGGGGCCGGGCTCGCCGTCCAGCTCCAGATACCGGCAGACCGGTGCATCGACGGAAGTCAGGGAGAAAGCTGCGGAGCCCATGATGAATCACTCCTTGCGCAGCCAGTTGCCGAAGGCGCGGCTCAGCAGGCCGTCGCCGCGCGCCGCACCCTTGAGGTTGCCGAGCGGCAGTTTTCCGAGATCCGAGAGCTCCGCGTCCTCCGCGGCCTGGTGCGCGGACGAGGCGATCTGCCCGAGGTTCTCGAACAGGTAGCGGCGCGACTGCACGCGGTAGCCCAGCGTCGTCTCGGCCTGCTGGATCGCACGCAGCACGAGCAGCGAATCTCCGCCGAGGTCGAAGAAGTTGTCGCTCGGGCGGATGTCGTTGACATCGATCCCGATCACCGAGGCCCAGATCTGCGCGAGCCGCGCGTGCTCGGGGTTCAGGATGGTGCTTTCCGCCGCGGCACCGGCCGGCGCATCCACCGGCGCTGCAGCCCTGAGCGGATCGACGGCGGCGAGCCTGCGCAGGTAGACGGCGCTCCCGGAGCCTTCTTCGCTCGCAAGCTCGGCCAGCGAGGCCTCGGGGCGATCAGCCACTTTCTGCAGCAGTTCGAGATAGCGGTCGCGCAGCTGTGCCCCGGTCTCGCGCAGGTAGATGTCGGCGTTGTAGATCAGTGCGCCTTCCAGCCCGTGCGGCTTGTCCATCAGCCACACGCCGATGTCGTCGGTGGCGCCGCGCTGCATCAGGTGCAGCTGCCGCGTCTGCAGGCTGCCGAGCCGGCGCGCACGGTCGCGCGCATCCTGGAAAGAGAACATCGCCTGGTAGGGCCCGACCGCGCGGATGCGCGCGGCCAGAGCGGGCTCCGCCATCAGGCGCTCGAACGGCACCTGCTGGTAGTTCATGAGCGAGAGAAGCTCGCGCTTCACGTAGCGCATGAACTCCGGGAGCGGCTGTTGCAGGCCGACCTGCAGCGACACCGGCAGCACGTTGTTGAAGAAGCCCATCACGTCCTCGGTCTCGGGCTGCTGCCGGCCCCGCACCGGGTTGGCGATGACGATGGTCTCGGACCTGATGATGCTGCTCATGGCAAACGCATACACGCCGAAGGTCAGCATGCTGAGCGTCACGTCCATGTCGCGCGCCACCTTGCGCAGTTGCTGCGTGACGGCGAGGTCGACGCGGATCCAGTGGGCGCCGCCCTGGCCGCTCTTGCCGGCGCGCCGCGGCATGTCGGTGTTGGGCAGGCGCGGCATCGGCGCGCTTGCAAAGCGCTTGAGCCAGAAGTCGAGCTGGTCCTGGAACGAGGGCTCCTTCATCCAGCTGGCCAGCCACTCGGCATAGTCGCCCTGCGTGGTGGCGATGGGCGCGAGCGCATGCGGCCGGCCGCGCTCCGCCGCGTCGTAGATGGCGGAGAGTTCGCGCTGCAGCAGGTCGAAGGACCAGCCGTCCCAGATCAGGTGGTGCGGCACGAAGACGAACACATGCTCGTGCACGTCGAGCTGGAACACCGCCGCATGCAGCATCGGCGCGCGGTGGATGTCGATCGGCCGGTCGGCGAGCTCCTGCATGCGTTCGGCCAGCTCGGCCTCGCGCTGGTCGGCCGGCAGGTTGCGCAGGTCGATGAAGGGCAGCGAGAAATCCACCGACTCCGCGATCAGCTGGGCCGGCTGGCCGGTGTGCGGATCGGTGCCCATGCGGGTGCGCATGGCGGGCTGGCGGCGGATGATTTCCTTGAACGCGGCCTCGAAGCGCTGCGCATCGAAGACGCCGGTCAGGCGCTGCGCCGCGGGCGCGTTGTAGACCGAGCGGCCCGGGTGCAGGTCTTCCATGAAGCGGATGCGCTCCTGCGCGGGCGTGAGCGGTGCAGTCTTGCGGTCCATGCGGCAGGGCAGCGGTGCCTGCGCGCCGGCGCCCGCGTTCTGCAGGCCCTCGACCACGGCGGCCAGCTTCTCGGGCGTGGGCGCCTCGAACAGCGAGCGCAGCGGCAGCGTGATCTGGAATTCGCGGCTCAGAAGCGTGGTCAGGCGCGAGGCCAGCAGCGAATGCCCGCCCATCGTGAAGAAGTCGTCGCGCATGTCCAGGCCCGGCAGGCTCAGCACCTTTTCCATGGTGGCGAGCACCTTGCGTTCGCATTCGGTGCGCGGGCCGGCGCCGCGCCGCGCCTCGTCGCGCGACACCGCCTGCGGCGCGGGCAGCGAGATGCGGTCGATCTTGCCGTTGGGCAGCGTGGGCAGTGCGTCCAGCGCCACCACGTGCTGCGGCAGCATGAAGGCCGGCAGGTGTTCGCGCAGGTGCGCCATCAGCACGTCCAGTTCGAAGTCGACACCGGGCGTCAGCGCCAGGTAGGCCACCAGCCGGACATCGCCCGGGCTGTCTTCGCGCGCCACCACCACGCAGCGCGACACGCCGGCCACCTCGCAGCAGCGTGCCTCGATCTCGCCGGGCTCGATGCGGTAGCCCCGCACCTTGAGCTGGAAGTCGAGCCGGCCCAGGTGCTCGATGAGCCCGTCGTTGCGCCAGCGGCCGCGGTCGCCGGTGCGGTACACCGTCTTGGCGCTGCCGAAGATGCGCGCGGCAACGAAGCGCTCGGCCGTGAGTTCGGGGCGGTCGATGTAGCCCAGTGCGAGGCCGTCGCCTGCGATGCAGATCTCGCCCGGCACGCCGATCGGGCAGGGCTGCAGGTCGGCATCGAGGATCCATATCTCGGTGTTGTCGACCGGGTGGCCGATCGACACGCCGCGCGATGCGACGACATCGGGGCGCACCAGCCAGGCCGTGGAATACACGGTGGTCTCGGTCGGCCCGTAGCCGTTCCAGAATTCGTCCGTGCGCTCGCACAGCGCGAGCGCCATGCTGGGCCGCAGCGCTTCGCCGCCGGTCCAGCCGCGGAAACCGGGCGCGCCGGGCCACTGGGCGTCGAGCAGCAGCTGCCACATGCCGGGCGTGGCCTGCAGGAAAGTGATGCGCTCTTCCTTGAGCAGCCGGCACAGGCGGTTGCCGTCCATGGCCACCTCGCGCTGCACCATCACGATCTCGGAGCCGCCCGACAGCGGCAGCAGCAGGTCCGGCACCGCCATGTCGAAGGACAGGGTGGTCACCGCGGCGATCCGGTCGTTTGCGCTCAGGCCCGACTTGCGCTGCATCCACTGCAGCAGGACCACCACCGAATGGTGCCGCGCACACACGCCCTTGGGCACGCCGGTGGAGCCCGAGGTGTAGATCACGTAGGCGCCGTCGTCGGGGCCGGCATCGTCGCCGCTCGGCGGCAGCGGCTCGCCGCTTTCCTGCTGCCAGGCGCTGTGGCGGTCGATCTCGAACACCCGCTCGGCCGCGTCGGCGCGCCAGTTGCGCGGCGCCGCCCCGATGTCCGACGAGGTCAGCAGCAGGCAGAGCCCGGCGTCCCTGGCGTAGTGCTCGAGCCGAGCCTGCGGAAACCCGGGATCGAGCGGCACGTAGGCCGCGCCCGCCTTGAGCACGGCCACCAGCGCGGTGACCATCTCGATGCTGCGCTCCAGGCACAGCCCCACGCGCTCGCCGCGGCGGACACCGCGCGCGCGCAGCGCCCGCGCCAGGCGGTTGGACTCGGCATCGAGCTCGGCATAGCTGCAGACCCGCGCACCGTCGCGCACCGCGGGGCGCTCGGGCTGCAGCGGCACGCGCGCCAGGAAGCGGGCCAGTGCATGCGGCGCGCTCTCCAGCGGCGTGCGCGGCGGCTGCAGCGCGACCAATTCCTGCGCGGCCTCGGCCGACAGCACCTCGAGCCGGCCGACCGTCTCGCCGGGGTTGCGCACCGCCGAGCGGAGCACGCACTCGAAGATGTCGAGCCAGCGCTGCACCGTGGCCTCGTCGAACAGGTCCGAGTTGTACTGCGCCTCGATCTGCAGGCCGCCGTCGAGCGGACGCAGGTTCAGGAAGAGCTCGAAGTTCTCGTACTGGCGCGCGATCGTGTCCTGTGCGACTTCGAGGCCCGGGAAGGTTTGCGCGCTGCTTGCCACGTCGGGGTCGACGTTGAACGCCACGCTCACCAGCGGCAGCCGGCTCGGGTCGCGCTGCAGCGACAGCTTGCCCAGCAAGGCGCCATAGGTGAGCGCCTGGTGCTCGAAGGCGTCGAGCACCGTGGTGCTGCATTCGCTCAGCATGGCATCGAAGCGAAGCTGGGCATGAACCGCCACGCGCAGCGGCAGCAGGTTCACGCAGTGGCCCACCAGGCCGGGCATGTCGCGCGCGACCTGGCCCGACGCGGGGATGCCCACCACGATGTCGTCCTGCCCCGTGAGCCGGTGCAGCGTGGCGATGAAGCCGCTGAACAGGCCCGCGAACAGGCTGGCGCCGGTCTTCGCGCTCATGGAGCGCAGGCTGCTCACGAGGCGGCGGTCGAGCAGGCGCTCGGCGCGCTGCGAATGGAAGGTGCGCACGGCGGGCCGCGGATGGTCCACCGGCAGTTCGAGCACGGGCAGGGTGCCGCCGGCGAAGCGCTCCAGCCAGTAGTCCACGTGCGGCTGCATGTCCGGATGCGCGGCCTCGGCGGCTTCCTCTGCCGCGAACTCCGCATAGCTGGGCGCGGCCTTCAGTGGCTGGCCGCTGCCGGTCTGCTCGGCATAGAGATGGCCGAGCTGCTCGGTGATGACCATCCAGGACCAGCCGTCGCACACCACGTGGTGGGCCGACATCACGAGTTCATGCTCGGCCTCGCCCAGCCTGCAGAGCACCGCGCGGAACAGCGGGCCGTGCTCCAGCGAGAAGGGCGTGCAGACCGCTTCGTCGTGCGCGGCCTTCAGCGCCTGCTCGCGGGCCTCGGGCAGGAGGCCGCTGAGGTCCTGCTGCTCCAGCAGGCCTTCGCCGGGCCGGCCGACCAGCATGCAGCTGCCGTCCGGCGAGATGGTGGCGCGCAGCGCCTGGTGGCGCTCGACCAGCCGCGCAACGGCACGTCCCATGGCGGCGGTGTCCAGCGGCCCGCGCAGGCGCAGCAGCACCGATTCGTTGTAGGCCAGCGAGGCGTCGGTGCTCATCGTCGCGCCGAGCCAGATCTCGCGCTGCGATTCGGTTGTCGGTATGACGCACTCGATGAGGCCGCCGGTGGCGGCGGGGCGGAGAACGGCGTTCATGCTGCGGCCTTTCCATTGATGAGGGGGGAGGGGCTCGCGGCGTCGGGCACGTACCAGAAGGGCTGGCCGTCGACATCGCGGGCGAGCACGGAGCCGTCTTCCTCGCAGCGCTTGCGGTAGTCGAAACCCGTGATCACCGTGGCGCGGCGCGGCAGGAAGCCGGATTCCTGCATCTCGGCCACCGACTCCTTGAAGACGCGCTGGATGGTGGCGATGTCCTCGGCGCTGTGCGCGCTGGTGAGGAAGCAGGGGAAGTTGTCCAGGATGTGCACGCCGCGGCTGCGCATCATGGCGAACAGCAGGTCCTGCAGCGGATGCTCCTCGAGCCAGCTCACGCGCCAGAGCGAGGCGAACTGGCGGATCGCGATCGGCGCACCCACCTCGGCGCACCAGGCCGTGAGCTCGTCGGCCATGGTGGCGGTGCTGCCTGTGAGGCCGGCCTGCAGCGAGGGGCCGGCTTCCTTCAGGTGCGTGAGCGAAGCCTTGGCCGCGGCCAGCGCGAGCGGATGCCGCACGAAGGTGCCGGCAAAGTAGGTCACGCCGACGCCGGGAATCGAGTCGTCGCCGTACTGCCAGGCGCCGCCGTCGAGCGCGTCCATGAAGGCCCGTTTGCCGGCGATCACGCCCACCGGAAAGCCGCCGCCGATTACCTTGCCGTAGGTGGCGAGGTCGGCGCGCACGCCGAACAGTTCCTGCGCGCCGCCAAGGCCGACACGAAAGCCCGTGATGACCTCGTCGAAGATGAAGCAGGTGCCGCTCTTCTCGGTGATGGCGCGCACTTCCTGCAAAAACTCGCGCGGCTGGAAGTCGGGCCGGCGGCTTTGCACCGGCTCGGCCAGCACCGCGGCCAGGTCGTCGGCGTTCTCGCGGATGAAGGCCAGCGCCTCCGCCGTGCCGTAGTCCAGCACGCGGATGTCGCCGAACATGCCGCTCATCACGCCCGGCGCGGCCGACAGGCCACGGCCGCCCTTGCCGGCGCGCACCAGCACCTCGTCGAAGGTGCCATGGTAGGAGCCGGTGAACACCACCACGGTGCTGCGCCCGGTGACCGTGCGCGCGATGCGCAGCGCGGCCATCACGGCTTCCGAGCCGGTGTTGCACAGGGCGGCGCGGTCGCAGCCCGTGAGCTCGCAGATGAGGCCGGTGACGTCGGCCGCCAGCGGATGCTGCGGCCCGATCTCGTAGCCCGCATCGAGCTGCTTGCGCACCGCTTCCTGCACGAAGTCGGGCTGCCAGCCGAACATGTTCATGCCGAAGCCGTTGAGGGCGTCGACGTATTCGTTGCCATCCAGGTCCCAGAGCCTGGAGCCCTTGGAGCGCTCGATGACGATCTGGTAGGTGATCTCCTTGGTCAGCGGCCGGAAGCCGTTGACCACGCGCGGGTCGGCCATGTGCGGCCGGTTGGCCTGCGTGAACTGCTTGCTCTTTTGCGTGCGCTCCACATAGCGCCGCATGAAGGCCGCGAGCCGCGCCTTCTGCCGGCCGCTCGGCTCGGCGGTGCGCTGGGTGTGGATGCGCGCGATCGCGCCGAAGGCCTTGGTGACGTCGTAGCGCTGCGGTTCCCTGGCCGGTGCTTCGTCGGCGGCGGGCTGCGCCGCGACGGTGGCGGAGGCAGCGGTGCTTGCGGCAGCCGCCGGCATGGCGGGCGCAGCGGGCAGCGCGTCCATGCCTGCGCCCGACAGCAGCGCGAGCTGGCGCCGCATCAGTTCCATCTGCTGCGCCACCAGCTGCACGATCGGCCCGCTGCCGATGTCGCCGCCAGCGGCCGGTGCGGTCACCCCGGGCAGAAACGCGGCCGGCGGCTGCGCGGCCGCCACCTGCACCGGCGCGGCCATGGTCAGCGGCACCGCGGCGGTGGATGCAGGCACGGCCGCAACCACGGGCTCGGGCGGCAGGCTCTCGCGCAGGAACGCGGACAGGGTGTCGAAGCTGCGGTAGTTCTCCATGAGCTGGCGAAAGCTCAGGTTCACCTTGAAGCGTTTCTTGATCTGCGTGGCGACCTGCGTCAGCGTGAGCGAATCCAGGCCCAGCTCGCCGAAGGCGGCATGTCCCTCGGCCTGCATCATGTCGATGCCGGAGATGTCCTCGAACAGGGATCGCAAGCGCGCGTCCATGGACTCGGTGGACGCGGTGGAAGCAGGTGAAGGAAGTGGCGGGGACACTGCAGCTGTCACGGTCGGCTCCAAGAAGGTGGGTGGAACGGAGAGCGCGGGCGCGGATGGGGCAACGGCCAGCGAGGCCGGCGGCGAAACTGGCGGCACGATGGCCGGGCTCGCCGCAGCCGCTGCGATGTCGACCCAGAAACGCTTGCGTTCGAAGGGATAGGTGGGCAGGCGCACGCGCTGTGCGCCGGTACGAACGGAAAGGCGCGACAGCTCCACGTCCGCGCCGCATGTCCAGAGGCGGGCCAGCGCCAGGCGCAGCGTGCGGGCCTCGTCGGCGGGCTCGCCGTGCAGCAGCGGCATCACTTCGGCCGCGCCGTGCTGGCGCACCAGCGTGGCCAGCGTGTTGCGGGGGCCCACTTCGATGAAGAGCGGGCGGGCCGCCTGCGCCATGGCGCTGCGCACGGCGGGCGAGAACTGGACGGTGCTGCGCAGGTGGCGGGCCCAGTAGGCGGGGCTGGTGGCCTCGGCGTCCTCGAGCAGGCGGCCCGTGAGCGTCGAGAAGATCGGCACCGTGGGCGCATGCAGCGCCACCTCGCCGACCAGCGCCTCGAACGGCGCGACGGCGCCATCCATCATCGAGGAATGGAAGGCATGCGAGGTCTGCAGCTGGCGGCTCGCGATGTCCTCTTCCTGCAGCGAGGCGCGCAGCGTTTCGATCGCGTCGAACGGGCCGGCCACCACGCAGGCCGTGGGGCCGTTGTCCGCGGCCAGCGAGAGCAGCGGGCCGAGCCGGGCCGAGAGTTCGGCCGCGCCCAGGCGCACCGACAGCATCGCGCCCGCGGGCTGCGCCTGCATGAGCGCGCCGCGGCGGGCCACCAGCCGGGCCGCGTCTTCCAGCCGCATCACGCCGGCGATCACCGCGGCAACGAACTCGCCCACGCTGTGCCCGATGAGCGCATGCGGCCGCACGCCCAGCGAGAGCAGCCGGCGCGCCAGCGCGTACTCGATGGCGAAGATCGCGGGCTGCGTGACGGCGGTGGGCAGCAGCGCCTGCGGGTCGTCGCCGAACATGCGCTCGCGCAGGTCGAAATCCACCGCGCTGCCGAAGGCCTTCAGGCAGGTGTCGAAGGCGGCCGCGAACACCGGGTCGTTGGCATGCAGGATCTTGCCCATGCCGGTGTACTGCGCACCCTGGCCCGGAAACATCAGCACCGGCTGCGGCGCGCGCGCATCGACGCGGCCGCTGGCGCGCCACGGGCTGTCGCCTGCGCGCAGCGCGGCCACGGCTTGTGCGGCATCGCCGGCCACCACCGCGCGGCGGAAGGCATGCGCCTTGCGGCCCACGCTCAGCGTATAGGCGACATCGGCCAGCGGCACGCCGGGCGTGGCATCGAGATGCGCGGCCAGCTGTTCCGTGGCCACGGCCAGCGCGGCTTCCGAGCGGGCCGAGATCGGCAGCACCTGCGGCCCTGAGGCGCTGGCCGAGGTGGGCCGCGCGGGTGCTTCCTCGAGGATGACGTGCGCATTGGTGCCGCCCACGCCGAAGGCGCTGACGCCGGCGCGCCGCGGCTGGCCGGTGCGCGGCCAGGCCTGCAGGCTGCCGCTCACGTAGAAGGGCGTGCGCGCGAAGTCGATCGCCGGGTTGGGCGCGCTGAAGTGCGCGGTCGGCGGAATCGCTTCATGGTGCAGCGAGAGCGCCGCCTTGATGAGGCCGGCCGCTCCCGCGGCCGTCACCATGTGGCCGACGTTGCTCTTGAGCGAGCCGAGCGTGCAGTAGCCGAGCGCGCCGGTGTGCTCGGCATAGGCGCAGGTCAGCGCCTCGACCTCGACCGGGTCGCCCATCGGCGTGGCGGTGCCGTGCGCCTCGACGTAGGAGATGCTGCGCGCGTCCACGTTGGCCGCCGCCAGCGCCGCGCGGATCACCGCGGCCTGCCCGTCCACGCTGGGCGCGGTGAAGCTGGCCTTGGTGCCGCCGTCGTTGTTGACGCAGGCGCTGCGCAGCACCGCGTAGATGGTGTCGCCGTCGGCCTGCGCATCGGCCAGGCGCTTGAGCAGCACCACCGCGGCGCCGTCGCTGAAGACCGTGCCCTGCGCCTGCGCGTCGAAGCTGCGCGTGTGCCCGTCGGGCGAGAGCATCGAGCCTTCCTGGTACAGGTAGCCGCTGCGCGGCGGGCAGGTGACGGAAGCGCCGCCGGCCAGCGCCATGTAGCACTGGCCGGTGCGCAGTGCGTGGAAGGCATGGGCCACGGCCACCAGCGAGGTCGAGCAGGCGGTATGGATGCTCACCGCCGGCCCCGTCAGATTGAGCCGGTTGGCCACGCGCGTGGTGATGTAGTCCTTCTCGTTGGCCAGCATCACCTGGAACTCGCCCACCGCTTCGATCAGGTCGGGCCGCGTGGCGACGTGGCGCTGGAAGTAGCTGGCGTTGTACATGCCGGCATACACGCCCACCGGGCCCGGTGCGGCATCGGGCACGTAGCCCGCGCGCTCCAGGCATTCCCAGCAGATCTCGAGGAACACGCGCTGCTGCGGGTCCATCAGCGCGGCTTCCTTCGGGCCGATGCCGAAGAAGGCGGCATCGAAGTTCTCGATGCCCCCGATCACGCCGCGGGCCCGCACGTAGGCCGGGTCCTTGCGCAGCGCTTCGCTCACGCCGGCATCGAGCGTGTCGTCGTCGAAGAAGCTGATGGTGTCGCGGCCGGCGACGAGGTTCTCCCAGAACTGCTCGACATCGGCCGCCCCCGGGAAGCGGCCCGCGGTGGCGATCAGCGCGATGGCCTCCGACATGTGGGCGTCGGGCTCGGCGAGCGGCTGTTGTTGCGGCTCGTGCCCCGTGCGCGGCACTGCGGCCGGTGCGGGTGCCGCATCGTCGGCGCCGGCCGTCTCCAGTTCGGCGGCGATGGCGCTCGGCGTCGGATGGCGGAAGAACAGGTTGGTCGACAGCGGCTGCGCGCTGTCCTGCTGCAATTCGGCCAACACCTGCAGCACGCGCAGCGAGTCGCCGCCCAGGTCGAAGAAGTTGTCGTTGCGCCCCACCTTCTCGATGTGCAGGGCGCGGGCGAAGGCTTCGCACACGCGCTGCTCGGCGGCGCTGCGCGCTTCCTCGAAGGGCTGCGCGAGATCGGGCCGCTCGGCCGCCGGTTCGGGCAGCGCGCGGCGGTCGAGCTTGCCGTTGGGCGTGACCGGCAGCTGCGCAAGCCAGACCTGCGCGGAGGGCAGCAGCGCCGCAGGCAGGCGCGCGGCCAGGTGCGCGCGCAGGGCATCCCACGAGAGCCTGTGCGAGCGCGCGACGAGGTAGGCCACCAGCCGCAGCTGCCCATCGGCGTCGGGCCGCGCATCGACGGCGCAGGCCTGGATCGCGGGATGCGAGAGGATGGCCATCTCGACCTCGCCGGTCTCGATGCGGTGGCCGTGGATCTTGACCTGGCCGTCGCGCCGGCCGATGAATTCGAGGGTGCCGTCAGGCAGCCAGCGCGCCAGGTCGCCGGTGCGGTAGAGGCGCTCGCCCGGCGCGCCGAACGGATCGGGCACGAAGCGTTCCGCGGTCAATTGCGGCTGCCGCAGGTAGCCGCGCGCCAGCCCGTGCCCGCCGATGCACAGCTCGCCCACCAACCCGGTTGGCAGCAGGTCCATCGAAGGGCTCAGCACGCGCAGCACGGTGTCCTTGATGGGCCGACCGAGCGGCACCGAGCGCAGCTCGGCGGGCAGTGCCGGAATGCGGTGGGTGGCCGCGAAGGTGGTGCATTCGGTCGGCCCGTAGCCGTTGCTGAGCGCAAGCGCAGGAAGCGCGGCCAGCGCGCGCCGCACGTGCGGCACCGAGAGCGCTTCGCCGCCGGTGATGAGATGCCGCAGTCCCGAAAGATGCGCCGGGTCGTCGTCGATCACCGCGTTGAACAGCGCCGCAGTGAGCCAGGCGGTGTGCACGCCGTGGCGCGCAATGGTGCGGGCCAGGCCCGCGCCCGTGGGCACGCGCTCGCCGTGCACCACGCAGCAGCCGCCGTTGAGCAGCGGTCCCCAGATCTCGAAGGTGGCGGCATCGAAGCCGAGCGGCGCCGCATGCAGCACGCTGCGGCCCGGCGCCAGTTCCGCATAGTCGACGCCGATGACCAGGCGCAGGATCGCGCGGTGGCAGATCTCGATGCCCTTGGGCGTGCCCGTGGAGCCCGAGGTGTACATCACGTAGGCCACCGATTCGCCGTCGATCGCGGGAGCGCTCCAGGGCGCGGACCCGGTCTCCCCGGCTTCATCGAGCAGCAGCAGCGCACGGGACGCGGGCACCAGGTGGCGCAGCGCCGAGGTGCTGACCACCTGCTGCGCGTTCGCCTGGTCGAGCATGAAGGCGATGCGTTCGGGCGGGAAATCCGTCGGCACCGGCACATAGGCCGCGCCGGCCTTGAGGATGCCCAGTTGCGCCACCACGGCCTCGATCGACCTGTCGAGCACCAGTCCCACGTTGTCGCCCGCACGCACGCCCAGGTGCTGCAGGCGGTGCGCGAGCTGGCCGGACTGGCGCTCGAGTTCGCCGTAGCTCATCTGCGCATCGCCCTGCGCGAGCGCCACGGCATCGGGCGCGGCCGCGGCCTGGCGGGCGAACATGCCCACCACGGTGAGGCGCCGGTCCAGGGGAGTGGGGGGCGTGTTCCAGCCGGCGAGCTGGTGCTCGCGGTCGGCGGGGGGGAGGGTGCGGATCTCGTCCAGCGGGCAATCGGGCCGGTCGATCAGATCGGCGGCTGTGTCGGCAATGGCCGCGAGCAGCTGCTGCACCGATGCCGCGTCCAGCAGGCTTGCTGCCGCACTGGCGCGAAGGCGCGGCGCGTCCGATGCGGTGGTGCTCAACCAGAGAAGGAGGGGGGCCTGGACGCCGTCGGCGCCGGGGTCGCCGCGCAGCCAGAGAACTTTCGGCGACGGCTCCGGCGAGCCTGCAGTGGCGGCCTGGCGCCGTTCCCGGTCGAGCGATGCCAGCCAGGTGCGAGCCGATGGGGTCGGATCCGGCTGCTGCTCGCCGAGCCAACGCGCCTGGAGCAGGAGCCACGCCGCCGAGAAGGGGGTGTCGGGCAACTGGCCGGTGGCGTCGATCCAGTGCGTCCAGCGCTGCATGCCCTGCTCCCCGAGCGCCACCGAGCCCTGGATCCGTTCATCCGGCCTGTCCGAATTGAGGCGCGAGACGAACAGATCATCCAACGAAAGTCGGGGGGGCGCGGATTGCGCCGAATCGGCTATTTGAATTTTCATAGAAAAGATGGAAAAAAGAATTCATGCAATAGACGAGGGTTCATGAATTGGCAATTGGCCAATAAAATTAGGTAGTACGTTAGTTTCTATTTCGAGGTAATCCTAGAGGCTTTGTCCGACGCGGTGTTGATCAAAGTTTGTCGGGTTACATTACCGAATCATTCGTTACATATTCGTACTACCTCATATCGCTCGAACAGGGTAACCAGCGCCAAATTCGGGCGCCTTTCCCCGATTCCGTCCGAACCGGGGAGTAGGCGTTTTTCCCGGAAAGGCACCGGCCCAGGAAACCCACTGTATGAATTGCGCCCCCTGTGCGCATGAGCAATGCGCCCCCTTCCAAGGGAGACAATCGCCCCCGCCCACCGTGCCCGGAACCATGACAAAGCGCCTGCCGAACGCAGCGCAAGCCGCTGCGGCCAAAGCCGAATGCGCCAGAAAACGGGGGAAACGGGTAGAAGCGAAACAGGGGAGTGCGGACGCCTTGCGTTCCCTGCGCCGGATACGGCGGCGGGTTGACCGGAAGCTGAATTGGCGGAGGACGCCTGGTGAAACGGATGTAATCCCCACCCTGTTCCGGATGCGGTAGCCATTAATTGGCGTGATACCGAAGAACCTTGAAGCTATTCGCGGAAGAATCCCCTCGTTGTGTAACTCGGAGGCTGCCGCTGGCCCTGTTCTTGGGTGGATTCAATCCAAAATTTATGTTGATTTAATTAAATCAATGAAATTTGTGGCATTCTGATTGCAATTCGGCGGCCGAAGGCCGGGTTGAACCGGAAAAAAGCACGTTTTTGCGGCCGCGATGCGAAGAAGTTCATCCGCGAGGCGCCGGAATCGCTAGGATTCGGGGGGTCGCATTTCTCCGCGCAGCGCCGTACGCCTGCCGAGGCGCTGCGAGGAGGCGGCCCTTCAGCCAACGAGGAAACCAGCCCATGCTTCCCAACCTGCTGCCCTTGCGTCACCGCGCCGAAGCCTACAGGCGCAAGTTCCTGGTCAACGAGACCGAGAACCTCTTCATGGGCTCGTTCGAGAGCTTTGCCGCCGCGGAGGCCGGCGCGCCGGAGTCGAAGGCCGTCGGCTACAGCAATGCCAAGGCGGCGGGCGAGCTCTACACCCATCAGATCTACTTCTACGACTACCCCGGCCTTTTCTGGCTCGGGAGATCGTTCGACGAGGGCATGCGGCGCGTGTTCGACCTGGGCGGCCACGTGGGCATCAAGTACTACGCATTCCGCCGCGTCCTGCCTTACCCCGACAGCCTGCGCTGGACGGTCTGCGACGTGCCCGGGGTGGTGCAATCAGGGAAGGAACTGGCCGTGCAGCGCGACGCCACCGCACAGCTGGACTTCACCACCGACTACCAAGGCGCCAGCGGCTGCGACGTGCTCTATGCCTCGGGCAGCCTGCAGTACTTGCCGCAGCGCATCTCTGAGATCCTCGCGGGGCTCGCGGTCAAGCCCAGGCGCATCGTGCTGAACACGACGGCGGTGCACCCCGACCGCACCATCTACACGATCAACAGCATCGGCATTGCGTTCTGCCCCTACCGCATCCAGCACGTCGAGGAGTTGTGGGCCGAGCTCAGGGATGCCGGCTACAAGCGCCGCGATGCCTGGCGCAACGAAGGCAAGCCCATCGAGGTGCCGTTCGTCGAGGGCGGCGACAAGCCCTACTACGCGGGCTGCTGCTTCGATCTGGCAGGATAGTGGGTACCCAGGTACCATCTGTCTAGGTACCATCTTTATCTGTCTAGGTACCATCTCTGTATCTGTCACTCGGCCCCTTGGTCACGCCAGCCTCGGCGGCCCGAGCCCCCCAGCCTTCCGTCTCGGAGGCCTCCCTTGCTTTAGTGCTTAAGTTGGCGTCTTCGCTACAACGCGGCTGGCTTGCGTCCGACAAGCCAACGCGGCAGGGAAATACTTTTTTCGAAATTCACGCGAAGGAACATTTGCAGCAACAACGCCAATCGAGGGATCCGCATGCCTCTGACTTTCCTGATGAGCCTCCAGCACGTTCCGCTGCCCAAGAAAGTAGTGTCTCCCGAAGACGTTCGACACGTATCGGTCCTCAAGGCAACGGGTCTGATCGAAGCGGAAATAGCGCCGGCGCTGGACGGCTCGGGCAAATACAAGAACGCACGCAATGCCATCGTGACGCGCATCACCAAGGAGGGGATGGCCGAGATCAACAGGATGCGGACGGAGGAGAGCCGGTCGAAGCTTGCGCGGCGGCCGTGAGCGGCACGCAGGCCGCGCAGGAGTGCGGGGCTTGTGGAGCGGGTGAAGGGAATCGAACCCTCGTATGAAGCTTGGGAAGCTGCCGTTCTACCATTGAACTACACCCGCAGCAGGCGCGGATTCTACCCGGCAGTCCGGGTGCCCGGCGGCCGCCGGAGACTACCGCCGAAAAGCCGAAGGCTCGTTCTGTCCCTTTGCTGCGGCAAGGCACTTGCTCGCCGCTTCCGCAGCCTCCTGCATCAGCTCCTGATCGAGTGCATCGGGCGCGGGCCCAAGGCCGCGGAAGTAGGCGATCTGCTTCCTGTGCAGGTCGCTCGCGGCTTCGCGGGAGCGCTGCTCCAGTTCCTTCCACAGCCGCAGTACGCGACGGTGGCGGGCACAAGCTCCGGTGCAGCCGGGCGGAGGGCGGCGGCTATATCGATCTCGTCCGCATGTGCGAACTGTTCCTCGGCCCAGTCCGGCTTGGAGGGCATGTCCCCGGCATGCGCCTCTTCGCCGATGCCGGCGGCAAACCAGCGGTAGGTATTCTTACGCTTGCCGACGCGGCCCGTGGTTCGCACGAACAGGTAGCCCGCAGTGGCGTTTCCCGTTTCATCGACCGGTATGCCGGCTGCCCGAAGCGCCTCGACCCGCTCGTCGACGCTCAAGTAGAAGGACAACTGCAACGTGACTGTTGCGTTGTGAATGACCTGATGGACCATTTCTCCGCTCACATTGGTTGGCAAAGGGCGAAGCATCCCTTTCCCCGCTCCCCAAGTGAAGACATGGAGGAGGACAAAAGTGTGAGTTTTTCCACGAATTGCAAAGAAAGTTTGCAATTGAAGGTTCGTCAGCGCAGGAAGACGTGCTCCATGAACTGTCTGATTGGGTATTGCACCACGGCCTGCACGCCGGCCGGCAGTTCCAGCGGCCGCATCAGCATCTTGAGCGTGGCGCCCGGGCTCAGGTGGGTGCGCACGGTGCTGTTCATGCGCGCGCTCAGCTGCTGGATGTAGGCGGTGTCGGCGGCACGCTCGGGGGTGCGGGCGCGCACCACGTGGCGGATGGCGCAGTCGGCGTCCTCGCTCTTGAGTTCCAGCGTGCGCCGGCCGATGGTGCCCAGCACGCGGAAGCGGCCCAGCCCTTCCTCTTGCCGGTAGCGCCGGAAAAACCGGTAGAAGTGCTTGTAGTGGCTGACCTCGTCGGCCGCGATGCGGCTTGCCAGGTCGCACAGCACCGGTTCGGCGGTGCTGCGCGCCAGCGCCCGGTAGTAGCTGGCGGTGCCGGTCTCGATCACGCAGCGCGCGGTCAGCTCGAGCCCGCGCGTCGGCGCGAGCAGCTCCACCTTGCAGTAGGTGGCGTATTCCTCCAGGAAGCTGCGGTAGGCGCCTTCCCAGTCGAATTCGGGCCAGACGTGCGACACGTAGGCGCGCAAGGCCCGGCCATGCTGCAGTTCCTCGGCTTCCCATTGGTGGGTGAGCCAGGCTGTGACTTCGTCGTCGCCGCGGAAGAAGTCGACCAGGTTCTGGGTGTACAGGTCCGAGCCGCTTTCGACGAACGAGGCGCAGGCCACGAGGTAGAAGAGATTTTCGTCCCGGCGGACCTCCGGCCGCGCGATGCGGGAGAAATCCAGATCCTCGATCTTCCAGTGTGCTGCCTCATGGCCTGCCATGCATGCTCCTTGATTCACGTTGAAATGAATGGGACGAAGCCGGACGCATTTGGTTCTGCGCGCTCATTCCTATATTAGCTTTGGCACCCGCGCGGCGCCGGCGTGTCCTGGCGAAGGCGCGGCCCGCAAGCGAAACCTATAATCGATTGTTCAAGCAAATCAAGCAGTCAGGTCGGTTCGCCGCAGTGGTTTCGACGAGAGGGTCGCCATCGCCAGGCCGCCCTCGACAGAAGACGAAATCCAAAGATGAGCCAGCCCACAATCACGGTCGCGGACATCCGCAAGACCTTTCTCGATTTCTTCGCTTCCAAGGGCCACACGGTGGTGGCCTCCAGCTCGCTGGTGCCGGGCAACGATCCCACGCTCATGTTCACCAACTCGGGCATGGTGCAGTTCAAGGACGTGTTCCTGGGCGAAGACAAGCGCCCCTACGTGCGCGCCGCCTCGGTCCAGGCCTGCCTGCGCGCAGGCGGCAAGCACAACGACCTGGAGAACGTGGGCTATACCGCGCGCCACCACACCTTCTTCGAGATGCTGGGCAACTGGAGCTTCGGCGACTACTTCAAGCGCGACTCGCTGAAGTGGGCCTTCGAACTGCTGACCCAGGTCTACAAGCTGCCGGCCGAAAAGCTCTGGGCCACGGTCTACATCGAGGACGACGAGGCCTACGACATCTGGACCAAGGAAATCGGCCTGCCGCCCGAGCGCGTGGTGCGCATCGGCGACAACAAGGGCGGGCGCTACATGTCCGACAACTTCTGGATGATGGCGGACACCGGCCCGTGCGGGCCGTGCTCCGAGATCTTCTACGACCACGGCCCCGAGATCCCCGGCGGCCCGCCCGGTTCGCCCGATGAAGACGGCGACCGCTACATCGAGATCTGGAACAACGTGTTCATGCAGTTCGACATGCAGCCGGACGGCTCGGTCAAGAAGCTGCCCGCGCCCTGCGTCGACACCGGCATGGGCCTGGAGCGCCTGGCCGCGATCCTGCAGCACGTGCACAGCAACTACGAGATCGACATCTTCGACGCGCTCATCAAGGCCGCCGCGCGCGAGACCGGCGAGAAGGACCTGGGCAACAACTCGCTCAAGGTGATTGCCGACCACATCCGCGCCACTTCGTTCCTGGTGGCCGACGGCGTCATTCCGTCCAATGAAGGCCGCGGCTACGTGCAGCGCCGCATCGTGCGCCGCGCCATTCGCCACGGCTACAAGCTGGGCCAGAAGAAGCCCTTCTTCCACAAGCTGGTGCCCGACCTCGTGAAGCTCATGGGCGAGGCCTACCCCAAGCTGGTGGCCGATGAAAAGCGCATCACCGAAACGCTCAAGGCCGAGGAAGAACGCTTCTTCGAGACCCTGGCCAACGGCATGGAAATCCTCGACGCGGCGCTGGCCGGCGGTGCGAAGACGCTGCCGGGCGAGGTCGCCTTCAAGCTGCACGACACCTACGGCTTCCCGCTCGACCTGTCGGCCGACGTGTGCCGCGAGCGCGGCGTGAGCGTCGACGAGGCCGGCTTCAATGCCGCCATGGAAAAGCAGAAGGCCGCGGGCCGCGCCGCCGGCAAGTTCAAGATGGACCGCAACGTCGAATACGGCGGCGCAGGCAACGTCTTCACGGGCTACGACAAGCTGGAAGAAAACGCCAAGGTCGTGGCGCTGTACTTCGAAGGCGCGGCCGTGCAGCAACTGAAGGAAGGCCAGCCCGGCATCGTCGTGCTCGACACCACGCCCTTCTATTCGGAGAGCGGCGGCCAGGTCGGCGACCAGGGCGTGCTGGTGGCCGAGGGCGTGCAGTTCGGCGTGGACGACACGCAGAAGATCAAGGCCGACGTGTTCGGCCACCACGGCACGCAGACCCAGGGCACGCTCAAGGTGGGCGACACGGTCAAGGCTGCGGTCGACACCGCGCGCCGCGCCGCCACCATGCGCAACCATTCGGTCACGCACCTGATGCACAAGGCGCTGCGCGAAGTGCTGGGCGCGCACGTGCAGCAGAAGGGCTCGCTGGTCGATGCCGACAAGACGCGCTTCGACTTCGCGCACAACGCGCCCGTCACGCACGACCAGATCCTCGAGATCGAGAAGCGCGTGAACGCCGAGATCCTGGCCAACACCGAGACGCATGCGCGCGTGATGGACATGGAGTCGGCCCAGAAGACCGGCGCCATGATGCTGTTCGGCGAGAAGTACGGCGAGAGCGTGCGCGTGCTCGACATCGGCACCAGCCGCGAACTCTGCGGCGGCACCCACGTGGGCCGCACGGGCGACATCGGCCTGTTCAAGATCGTGAGCGAAGGCGGCGTGGCCGCCGGCGTGCGGCGCATCGAAGCCGTCACGGGCGCCAATGCGCTCGGCTACCTGCAGGAGCTCGAAGCCACGGTGCAGAGCGTGGCTGCCACGCTCAAGTCGCCGGCCGCCGAGCTGCAGGGCCGGCTCACGCAGGTGCTGGAGCAGGTGAGGGCGCTGGAGCGCGAAGTGGGTTCGCTCAAGGGCAAGCTCGCATCGTCCAAGGGCGACGAGCTCCTGGCGCAGGCGGTGGACGTCAACGGCATCAAGGTGCTCGCCGCCAAGCTCGACGGCGCCGACGCCAAGACGCTGCGCGACACCATGGACAAGCTCAAGGACAAGCTCAAGACGGCCGTGGTCGTGCTGGCCGCGGTCGATGGCGCCAAGGTGCAGGTGGCTGCGGGCGTGACGAGCGACACGGTCGGCAAGGTCAAGGCCGGCGAGCTGGTCAACTTCGTCGCGCAGCAGGTGGGCGGCAAGGGCGGCGGCAAGGCCGACATGGCGATGGCCGGCGGCACCGACGCCGCGGGCCTGCCGGCCGCGCTCCAATCGGTGCAGGCCTGGGTGGCGGAACGCACCTGATGGCCCAAGCCGAGGCGCCCGACCGGCCTCCCGGCGAAGTGCTGGTGATGGGGGCGGGCACCATCGGCTGCTTCGTGGGCGGCAGCCTGGCGGCGGCAGGTGTGCCGGTGACCTTCGTCGGCCGTCCGCGCGTGCTGCAGGGCCTGGCGGCACACGGCCTGGCGCTCACCGACTTGGAAGGCGGCACGCATCGCCTGCCGGCCGCGAGCCTTCGCCTCAGCGAGCAGGTGCCCGTGGGCGCAGTGCCGGCGCTGGTGCTGCTGTGCGTGAAGAGCGGTGCCACGGCCGAGGCCGCTGCCGAACTGGCCTTTGCGCTGCCCGCAGGCACGCTGGTGGTCTCGCTGCAGAACGGCATCTCCAACTGTGCCTCGGCGTCGCGCGTGGGCCCCACGCTCCAGGTGCTGCCGGGCATGGTGCCCTACAACGTGGCCGAGATCGGACCCGGTGCCTTCCACCGCGGAACGGCCGGCCGGCTGGCGGCGCAGGACGATGCGGCGCTGCGGCCCTGGCTGCCGGTCTTCGAGCGGGCCGGCGTGCCGCTCGACCTCTATCCTGACCTGCTGCCCGTGCAGTGGGGCAAGCTGCTGCTCAACCTTAACAACCCGGTCAATGCGCTGTCAGGCCTGCCGCTGCGCGACGAGCTGCTGCAGCGCGGCTACCGGCGCTGCTTTGCGGCGCTGATCGACGAGGCGCTCGGCGTGCTGGGCAGCGCCGGCATTGCGCCCGCGCAGGTGGCCGCGGTGCCGGCGCAGCGGCTGTCGGCGGTGCTGCGGCTGCCCGACTGGCTGTTTCGCATCGTCGCGGCGCGCATGTTGCGCATCGATGCCAAAGCCCGCTCGAGCATGGCCGACGACCTGGCGCTCGGGCGCCGCACCGAGATCGATGCGCTCAGCGGCGAGGTCGTGCGGCTCGCGCAGGACCAGGACCTGGAGGCGCCGCGCAACGCCAGGATGTTCGCGCTGCTCGAGGAATGGCCCGCGCAGCCCCGGCGCTGGACGGCACGGCAATTGCAAGACGCACTGGGCCTGTAGCCGCACGGACGCTGTACCCTCTGGGGCCATCGGTGCGCATGGTTTCAAGGGAGCGTTCTCATGCAGGTTCTGATCCTCGGCAGCGGTGTCATCGGCACCTCGGTGGCGTACTACCTGGCGCGCGCCGGCCATGACGTGACGGTGCTCGAGCGGCAGCCCGCGCCCGCGCTCGAAACCAGCTTCGGCAATGCGGGCGAAGTCTCGCCCGGCTATTCGGCGCCATGGGCCGGACCCGGCGTGCCGCTCAAGGCCATCAAGTGGATGCTCATGCAGCACAGCCCGCTGGTGATCAAGCCCATGCTCGATCCGGCCATGTGGCGCTGGGGCCTGTCGATGCTGTGCAATTGCACGCAGGCGCGCTATGAACTCAACAAGGGCCGCATGGTGCGGCTCGCCGAATACAGCCGCGACTGCCTGAAGGCGCTGCGCGCCGACACCGGCATCCGCTACGACGAACGCGCGCTCGGCACGCTGCAGCTCTTTCGAACCCAGAAGCAGCTCGACGGCATCGCCAAGGACGTGGAAGTGCTCGAGGCCTCCGGCGTGCCCTACCAGGTGCTCGACCGCGAAGGTTGCGTGCAGTACGAGCCGGCGCTCGCGGCCGTGAAGAACAAGTTCGTCGGCGGGTTGCGCCTGCCGGGCGACGAGACCGGCGACTGCTTCAAGTTCACGCAGGCGCTGGCGGTGCTGGCCGAGGCGGCCGGCGCGAAGTTCCGCTTCGGCGCGGCCATCCGAGCCATCGAGCACGACGCCGGCGGCGTCACGGCGGTGAGCACCGATGCCGGCCGCTTCACGGCCGACCGCTACGTGGTGGCGCTGGGCAGCTACTCGCCGGCCATGGTCAAGCCGCTGGGCATCGACCTGCCGGTGTATCCGGTCAAGGGCTTCTCGATCACCGTGCCCATCTCCGATGCCAGCGGCGCGCCCGAATCCACCGTGATGGACGAGACCTTCAAGGTGGCCGTCACGCGGCTCGGCGAGCGCATCCGCGTGGGCGGCACCGCGCAGCTCTCGGGCTTCGACCTGCGGCTCGATGCGAAGCGGCGCGACACGCTCGAGCACGTCGTGACCGACCTCTTTCCAAAGGGCGGCAACGTGCGCGACGCCTCCTTCTGGACCGGCCTGCGCCCCATGACGCCCGACGGCACGCCGGTGATCGGCGCCACGCGCATTCCCAACCTGATGCTGAGCACCGGCCACGGCACCCTCGGCTGGACCATGGCGGCCGGCACCGGCCGCGTGATGGCCGACCTGATCGACGGCCGAAGCCCCGCCATCGACATGGAAGGGCTGACGGTCGCGCGCTACGGCGCGTGAGCTGAGCAGCACCGGCCGGCGCGCGGGGCAAGAGCCCGCGACCCTCCGGACACCCCGTCGAGAACCACCTGTCGGCCGCACGGCCGCCCGGGGCTGCGCGCCTTGATTCAAGGGTTTGTACCTAGATTGACGAAGCCATTGGTACTCGGTATTCTTCGCTTCGTTCCATTAATAAATCATTGTTTCATTAGTGAAACAAACAGATCAACCCACGAACGCCATGCCATCCACACGCCGACAAGCCATTGCAACCGCGCTCGCACTGGCCGCCGCCTGCGCCACCGGGCTCGCCCGGGCCGACAGCTATCCGAGCAAGCCGATCACGCTGGTTGTCGCCTATCCGGCCGGCGGCGACACCGACGCGCTCGCGCGGCTCTTCGCCGAAAAGCTGTCGGCGCGCGTGGGCCAGCCCGTGGTGGTCGACAACCGTCCCGGCGCCAGCGGCATCATCGGCAGCGCCTATGTCTCCAAGGCGCAGCCCGACGGCTACACGCTGCTGCTCGCGCCCAGCACCTTCTCGATTGCGCAGCTGGTGCTCAAGACGGGCGGCACCTCGGGCTACGACGTGCTCAACGGCTTCACGCCCATCGTGCAGACCGGCAGCCTGCCGCTGTTCCTGGTGGCGAGCGGCGCCAGCGGCCTGGCGAGCGTGAAGGACCTGGCGGCAGCGGCCAAGGCCGGCAAGCCGCTGACCTATGCGAGCCCGGGCAGTGGCTCGCCGATGCACATCCTGGGCGAGATGTTCAACCGCGCCGCAGGCGTGAATCTGGCGCACGTGCCCTACAAGGGCGTGGCGCCCGCGGTCAACGACGTGCTGGGCGGCCACGTGCCCGCCACCTTCATCACGCTGGGCCCGGTGGCGCCGTACCTCGCCAACGGCAAGATGCTGCCGCTCGCGGTGGCATCGCGCGAGCGCTCGGCACTGGCGCCCAAGGTGCCGACGCTGCTGGAACTCGGCTACAAGGACGTGGAGGTCACGGCCTGGAACGGCCTCTGGGGCCCGCGCAACCTGCCGCCCGAGATCGTCAAGACGCTCAACGGCCACTTCAACGAGATCCTGAAGATGCCCGACATCGTCTCGCGCATGGCCGTTCTCGGCACCACGCCCGTGGGTGGCAGTGCCGACGTGCTCGGCAAGATCAACGCCGCGGACTTCGAACGTTTCGGCAAGGTCATCAAGGAGCTCGGCATCCAGGCCGACTGAACGCACATGACCGAACTCAAAGCCGTTCCCGATCCCTCGAGCCTGCAAGCCCTGCTGGCCGAGCTGCCCGCCAACCTGCTGGCGGGCCGCCGCATCCTCGTGACCGGCGGCGCGCGCGGGCTGGGGCTTGCCTTTGCGCAGTGCATTGCGGCGGCGGGCGCGAGCGTGGTGCTGGCCGACATCCTCGGCGAGCTGGCGGAGAGCGAAGCCAGGGCGCTGCGCGATGCCGGCCACAAGGCGTACGCGCTGGCCGTCGACCTGTCGGATCCGGCTTCGATCGAGGCCTGTGCAACGGAAGCCGTCCGCCTGCTCGGCGGGCTCGACGGCCTCGTCAACAACGCCGCCATCACCAATTCGGGTGGACGCGATGCGCACCAGCTCGACCTCGACACCTGGGACCGCGTGATGAACGTCAACGTGCGCGGCACTTGGCTCATGGGCCGGGCCTGCCGGCCCGCGCTCGCGGCCAGCGGACGCGGCGCGGTGGTCAACCTCGCGTCCGACACCGCGCTGTGGGGCGCCCCCAACCTGCTGGCTTATGCGTCGAGCAAGGGCGCCGTCATTGCCATGACGCGCTCGCTGGCGCGCGAGTGGGGCGGCGACAACGTCACCGTCAACGCCGTGGCGCCGGGCCTCACGCTGGTGGAAGCCACCGAGTACGTGCCGATGGCGCGCCACCAGAAGTACCTCGAAGGCCGCGCCATCCCGCGCGAGCAGCAGGCCGCCGACGTCTGCGGCGCCACGCTGTACCTGCTTTCCGGCCTCGCACGCTTCGTGACGGGCCAGCTGCTCGCCGTCAACGGCGGCTTTGCGATGCACTGAATCAAATTTTTCCGACGACGAATGGAGTGAACACGATGAGCGATTTGTCCGAACAGCAGAAGATCACCGACACCGCCGGCAGCACGCTGGCGCAGCCCGAAGGCAGCAGCCTGGCCGAGTGGATGAACAGCCGCATCGCGCGCTACGAAACCCGCAAGTACGACTGGGATGCGCTCAAGTTCCAGGCCGACCTCGATCCCAAGTTCCGCCGCGCGCAGATGCGCTACGTGGGCACGGGCGGCACCGGCGTTGCCAAGGACGTCAACACCGTGCCGGCCGAGCACTTCACCTTCTCCACCATGGTGATCCCGGCCGGCCATGAAGGCCCGCCGCACCTGCACACCGACGTGGAAGAGGTGTTCTTCCTGATCCGCGGCAAGCTCAAGGTGGTGATCGAAAAGGACGGCGAGCGCTTCGAAACCGTCATGACCGACCGCGACCTGATCTCGGTGCCGCCGGGCGTGTACCGCGAAGAGATCAACATCGGCGACGAAGACGCACTGATGTGCGTGATGCTCGGCGCGAAGAAGCCCGTGACGCCGACCTATCCGGCCGACCATCCGCTCGCGAAGATCAAGCGCTGAAGAAGAAGCAGGCCATGAACGACGCCACCGCCACCGACGTGCTGACCGCCTTGCCCGCTTCCGAGCTGGCGCTGCTGGAGGCCCGCTTTCCGGCGCACGCCGTGCCGGTCGAAGGCAGTGCCGTGGTGTCGGTGCGCGAATGCGGCACGGGCCCGGCCCTCATCTGCCTGCACGGCATCGGCTCCGGTGCGGCCTCGTGGCTCGGCCTCGCCTTGCAGCTCGCGCCGCAGGCCCGCGTGATCGCGTGGGATGCGCCGGGCTATGGCGCATCGACGCCGCTCGCGGCCGCGGCGCCTTGCGCGGCCGACTATGCGCAGCGGCTGCACGGGTTGCTCGATGCGCTCGACATCCAGTCCTGCGTGCTGGTCGGCCATTCGCTCGGTGCGCTCACTGCCGCGTCTGCCGCGCGCGAGGATTCGGCGCTGGCCTCGCGCATCCGGCGCCTCGTGCTCATCAGCCCCGCGGCCGGCTATGGCGCCCCGCAGCGCGAGGAAGCCCGCCGCAAGGTGCGCGCCGAGCGGCTTGCCACGCTCGACGAGCTCGGCATCGCCGGCATGGCCGCGAAGCGCGCGGGGCGCCTCGTGTCCGGCAGTGCCGGCGAACTCGCGCGCCAATGGGTGCAGTGGAACATGGCGCAGCTGAACGAGGGCGGCTATCGCCAGGCCGTCGAGCTGCTGTGCAACGCCGACCTGCTGGCCGACCTGCCGCCCGCCATGCCGGTGCGCGTAGCCTGCGGCACGCTCGATGCCGTCACCACGCCAGAGGCCTGCGCCGAAGTCGCGCGCCGCTGCGGCGTGCCGCTCGAACCGATCGCCAATGCAGGACACGCCAGCTACGTGGAGCAGCCGCAGGCCGTTGCCGCACTGCTGCGCGAAGTGCTCGCCGCCTGACAGGCCTGACAGAAGACACACCACAAGACATGCAAAGGGAAGAACGAACCACCATGGCCACCAACGACAACGAGACAATGGAAGAGGGCGGCGAGCGCTACAACGTACCGGCGCTCGAACGCGGCCTGCGCGTGCTGTGCGAGTTCAGCCGCGAGAGCCGCACGCTCTCCGCGCCCGAACTGGCGCGCCGCCTCGACCTGCCGCGCTCGACCGTGTTCCGGCTGCTCACCACGCTCGAGAACATGGGCTTCCTCGAGCGCGCCGAGGGCGGGCGCGACTACCGCCTGGGCCTGGCCGTGCTGCGCCTGGGCTTCGAGTACCTGGCCTCGCTCGAGCTCACGCAGCTGGGCGCACCGCTGCTCAACCGCCTGTGCGACGAGCTGCGCACGCCCTGCAACCTGGTGGTGCGCGACGGCCGCTCCATCGTCTACGTGGCCAAGGTGGCGCCGCCCACGCCGTTCGCAAGCTCGGTCACTGTGGGCACGCGCCTGCCGGCCCATGCCACCGTGCTCGGCCGCGTGCTGCTCGAAGACCTCACGCTGCCGCAGCTGCGCGCGCTCTATCCGGAAGACCGGCTCGAGACCTTCTCGCCGAGCACGCCCAAGACCGTGAGCGAGCTGTTCGACATGGTGCAGGCCGACCGCACGCGCGGCTACGTGCTGGGCGAAGGCTTCTTCGAATCGAACATCTCCAGCATCGCGGCGCCGGTGCGCGACCACAGCGGCCACATCGTGGCTGCGCTGGGCGCCACCATCACCTCGGGCCACATCGAGGAGAACCGCATGGACGAGATGGTGCAGCGCGTGCGCGCCACCGCCGAGGAAATTTCGGGCCTCCTGAACTACTCGCCTGCCCGCACGCAAAAGGTGGTGCCGCTTCGCAGCGCATGAACCACGCCATGACACAGCCATCTTCTTCTTCCTTCTTTTCCGCCGACGCACTGGCGGGCCGCGTGGCCGTGGTCACGGGCGGTTCCTCGGGCATCGGCCTGGCCACGGTCGAGCTGCTGCTCGAATGCGGCGCCGCGGTGGCGCTGTGCGGCCGCAATGCCGGGCGGCTCGACGGCGCGGTGGCCGGCCTGCGCGAAAGGCACCCCGACGCGCGGCTTTTCGCGCAACCCTGCGACGTGCTCGACGGCCCCTCGGTGCGCGCCTTTGCGGCCGCCAGCGAGGCCGCGCTCGGCCCGGCCTCGATGCTCGTCAACAACGCGGGGCAAGGGCGGGTCTCGACCTTCGCCGATACCGACGATGCGGCCTGGACCGAGGAGCTCAAGCTCAAGTTCTTCTCGGTCATCAACCCCACGCGCGCCTTCCTGCCGCAGCTCGCGGCGCAGCGTGCCGTGCTGGGCGATGCCGCCATCGTCTGCGCCAACTCGCTGCTCGCGCGCCAGCCCGAGCCGCACATGGTCGCCACCTCGGCCGCGCGCGCCGGCCTGCTGAACCTCGTGCGCTCGATGGCCACCGAGTTCGCGCCGCAGGGCGTGCGCGTGAACGGCATCCTGATCGGCCTGGTCGAGTCGGGCCAATGGCGCCGCCGCTTCGAGGCGCGCGAAGACCGGTCGCAGGACTGGGCCGCATGGAGCGGCCAGCTCGCGCAGAACAAGCACATCCCGCTGGGCCGCCTGGGGCTTCCGAGCGAAGCCGCACGCGCCATTCTTTTTCTTGCTTCACCGCTCGCGTCATACACGACCGGCAGCCACATCGATATTTCCGGAGGCCTTTCGCGCCATGCATAACCCCAACAACAACACGGTCACGGTCGGCGCAGTCGTCGCGGCCTTTCTCGAACAGTGCGGCGTCAAGGCGGCGTTCGGCGTGATCTCGATCCACAACATGCCGATCCTCGATGCCTTCGCGCAGCGCGGTGCGATCCGTTTCGTGCCCGCGCGCGGCGAGGCCGGCGCCGGCAACATGGCCGATGCCTATGCGCGCTCCACGGCCAGCCTGGGCGTGTGCCTCACGAGCACCGGTCCCGCGGCCGGCAACATCGCGGGCAGCATGGTTGAGGCGCTGACGGCCGGCGCGCCGCTCTTGCACATCACGGGCCAGATCGAGACGCCGTACCTCGACAAGGGCATGTCGTACATCCATGAAGCGCCCGACCAGCTCACCATGCTCAAGGCGGTGTCGAAGGCGGCCCTGCGCGTGCGCAGTGTCGAGACAGTGCTCGGCACGCTCAAGCGCGCGGTGCAGCTTGCATTGACGGCGCCCACCGGCCCGGTCAGCGTGGAGATCCCGATCGACATCCAGTCCGCGCTCACGACCATGCCGGCCGACCTGTCGCCGCTGCCGATCGAGCGGCCCGTGCCTTCCGCGGCCTCGCTCGACGCGCTGGCGGCGCGCCTGGTGGCCGCCAGGCGTCCGATGCTGTGGGTCGGCGGCGGCGCGCGCCATGCGGGGGCTGCCATCCGCCGGCTGCAAAAGCTCGGCTTCGGCGTGGTCACGACCACGCAGGGCCGCGGCACCGTGCCCGAAGACGATGCGGGCTCGCTCGGTTCCTACAACATCCACAAGCCGGTCGAGGCGCTCTACCAGCGCTGCGACGCGATGCTGGTCGTCGGCTCGCGGCTGCGCGGCAACGAAACGCTCAAGTACGAGCTGAAGCTGCCGCGCCCGCTGCTGCGCATCGATGCCGACGCCGCTGCCGAAGGCCGCGGCTACGCCACCGACCTGTTCGTCTGCGGCGATTCCGCGCTGGCGCTCGAAGGCCTGGCGGACCGGCTCGAAGCCGCGAAGTACAGCGCCGACCCGCTGCTCCTCACCGAGCTGCGCGCCGCGCACGCGCAGGCCGTGGCCTCGCTGACCGACGGCCTCGGCCCCTACGCCGCGCTCGTGAAGGAACTGCAGGCCGCAGCCGGCCGCAGCTTCAACTGGGTGCGCGACGTGACGGTGTCGAACAGCACCTGGGGCAACCGCGAGCTGCGCATCTTCGAACCCAGCGCGGGCGTGCATGCCACGGGCGGCGGCATCGGCCAGGGCATGCCGATGGCCATCGGCGCGGCCATCGGCGCGGCCGAGACGGGCTCGGGCCGCAAGACCTTCTGCCTGGCCGGCGACGGCGGCTTCATCCTGAACCTCGGCGAGCTTGCCACCGCGGTGCAGGAGCAGGCCGACATGCTGATCGTGCTCATGAACGACAAGGGCTACGGTGTCATCAAGAACATCCAGGACGCGCAGTACGGCGGCCGCCGCTGCTATGCCGACCTGCACACGCCCGACTACGCGATGCTGTGCGCCTCGCTGGCCCTGCCGCATGCGCGCGTGCAGCGCACGGACGAGCTGAAGGCGAAGCTCGGCGAGGCGCTGGCAAAGAAGGGGCCGTTCCTGCTCGAGATCGACATGCTGTCGATCGGCGAATTCAAGAGCGCCTTCGCCGGCCCGCCGACCAACACCGTGACCCAGATTCCGGCGCTCGGCAAGGCTGCCGCTGCGTCGGTGGAGTGAAGGGCATGACCGTGCTGCGCGTTGCACTCATCGGCTGCGGTGCCATCGGCACCTCGGTGCTCGAACTGCTCAAGGGCGACACGGCCCTGGCGGTGGTGGCGATCGTCGTGCCTGAAGAAGGCGTGGCCGCCGCGCAGAAGCTGGTGCCCGGCGTGCCGGTCGCAAGCCGCGTGCCGGCAACGGGCATCGACCTCGTGGTCGAGACGGCCGGCCATGCCGCCATCGAGGAGCATGTGCTGCCGGCGCTCGCGCGCGGCACGCCCTGCATCGTCGCCTCGGTGGGCGCGTTGTCGGCTGCGGGCCTCGCTGAAAGGCTCGAGGCCGCCGCGGTTGCCGGCCGCACGCAGGTGCAGCTGATCGCGGGCGCCATCGGTGCCATCGACGCGCTGGCGGCCGCGCGCATCGGCGGGCTCGACAGCGTGCGCTACACGGGCCGCAAGCCGCCGCAGGCCTGGAAGGGCACGCCGGCCGAGCAGGGCCGAGACCTCGATGCGCTGACGCAGGAGACCGTGATCTTCGAAGGCAGCGCACGCGAAGCGGCGCAGCTCTATCCCAAGAACGCCAATGTCGCGGCCACCGTGTCGCTCGCGGGGCTGGGGCTCGACAGGACGCTCGTGCGGCTCGTCGCCGATCCGGCCATTGCCGAGAACGTGCACACGGTCGAAGCCGAGGGTGCCTTCGGCAGCTTCGCGCTGACCATGCGCAACAAGCCGCTCGCGGCCAACCCCAAGACCTCCGCGCTCACCGTCTACAGCGCGGTGCGTGCACTGCGCAACCGGGCCGCGGCCCTGGCCATCTGAGTCATCCCCATGATTTCTTCCGAACTTCTTCCGATCTGCATTGCCGGTGAATGGCGCCTGGGCGGCGGCGACGTGTACGAGAGCCTCTATCCCGCCACGGGCGAGCCGATCGCGCGCCTGAGGGCCGCGAGCCTGTCCGACGTCGAGGAGGCCATCACGCGCGCCGACCATGCCTTCCGCACCAGCGGCTGGGCCCAGCGCCTGCCGCATGAGCGCGCCGCGGTGCTGCACCGCGTGGCGCAGCTGATCCGCGAGGAGAGTGAAAGCCTTGCGCAGAAGCAGCGCCTGGACAACGGCAAGCCGATCAACGAAACGCGCAACCTCGTGGCCAGCGCCGCGGGTACCTTCCAGTTCTTCGCGGCTGCGCTCGAAACGCTCGAAGAAACCATCACCCCGTCGCGCGGCGCCTTCGTCACGATGAGTGTGCACGAACCCATGGGCGTGGTCGCCGCCATCACCCCGTGGAACTCGCCGATCGCGAGCGAGGCGCAAAAGCTGGCGCCCGCGCTGGCGGCCGGCAACGCGGTGGTCGTGAAGCCGGCCGAGGTCACGCCGCTGATGGCGCTGGAGCTTGCGCGCATCTGCGAGCAGGCCGGCGTGCCCAAGGGCATCGTCAGCGTGCTGCCGGGCAAGGGCTCGGTCATCGGCGATGCGATCACCCAGCACCCGCTGGTCAAGCGCGTGTCGTTCACCGGCGGCACCACCACCGGCAAGCACATCGCGCACATCGCGGCCGACAAGATGATGCCGGTGTCGCTGGAGCTCGGTGGCAAGTCGCCCACCATGGTGCTCGACGATGCCGATCTCGACCATGCGGTGAGCGGCGTGCTCTACGGCATCTTCAGCTCGTCGGGCGAGTCGTGCATCGCGGGCTCGCGGCTTTTCGTGGCGCGCGGCATCTACGACGAGTTCCTCACGCGGCTGGCCGAAGGCGCCAATGCCTTGCGCGTGGGCGATCCGGCCTCGGAGCGCACGCAGATGGGCCCGCTCATCACCGCCAGGCACCGCGAGGGCATCGAGCGCTACGTGGAGCTGGGCGTGTCCGAGGGCGGGCGCATCCGCACCGGGGGCGTGCGGCCGCATGGCGGTGACTACGACAGGGGCTACTTCTACCGGCCGACCATCATCGAAGGGCTGGACAACAGCGCGCGCACCAGCCAGGAAGAGATCTTCGGGCCGGTGCTGGTCGCGATGCCCTTCGACGACGAGGAGTCGCTGGTCGCGCAGGCCAACGACAGCGTCTATGCGCTGGCCGCCGGTATCTGGAGCCGCGACTTCAAGCGCGCCTGGAAGCTCGGCCGCGCGGTGCAGGCCGGCACGGTCTGGGTCAACACCTACAAGCAGTTCTCGGTCTCCACGCCCTTCGGCGGCTGGCGCGACAGCGGCCTGGGCCGCGAGAAGGGCCGCGAAGGCATCTTCCAGTACATGGAGCAAAAGAGCATGTACTGGGGCACCAACGAACAACCTCTGCCCTGGGCACTGACATGAGCGTACTTGGCATCGACCAGATCACCTACGGGGCGGACGACCTGCCCACCTGCCGCCGCTTCTTCGAGGACTGGGGCCTCGCGCTCAGGTCCGAGGAGGCCGACGAACTCGTCTTCGAATGCCTCAACGGCTGCAAGGTGGTCGTCGCGGCGTTGGACAAGGCGGGCCTGCCGAGCGCGATGGAAGAGGGCCCGACACTGCGCGAAGTGGTGTGGGGCGTGCAAAGCGAAGCGGACCTCGACCGCTACGCCGCCGCCATCGCCCATGACCCGGCCTTTTTCGATGGCACCGTCGACGGCGCGCGCCGCATCGGCTGCATCGACCCCAACGGCCTCGCCGTGCGCCTGCAGGTCAGCCGCAAGCATGCGGTCGAGGTCGACTGCGGTGCGATGAACACCTGGAACGCCAAGCCGCGCGTCAACCAGCCCGCACCGGTCTACGAGCGTGCAATGCCGATCGAGGTCGGCCACGTGGTGTTCTTCGTGAGCGACGTGGCGGCCACCAGCGCGTTCTACGCACAGCGCTTCGGCTTCGTCTCGTCCGACAGCTATCCGAACCGCGGCGCGTTCATGCGCTGCGCGCCGGAGGGTGGCCACCACGACCTGTTCCTGCTGCAGATCCCTTCGGGCAAGCGCGGGCTCAACCACGTCGCTTTCACCGTGCGCGACATCCACGAGGTGTTCGGCGGCGGCCTGCACTTTTCGCGCTGCGGCTGGGAAACGCAGCTGGGCCCGGGGCGGCATCCGGTGTCGTCGGCCTACTTCTGGTACTTCAAGAATCCGGCCGGCGGCCTGATCGAGTACTACGCGGACGAAGACCAGCTCACGGCCGACTGGCAGCCACGCGAGTTCGAGCCGGGGCCCACGGTGTTTGCCGAATGGGCGGTCGATGGCGGGCTCGACGGCAACACGCGCCGGCAGAAGAACGCGGAAGGCCCGAAAGGCGCCTTCCTCACAGAGAAAAAGTGACCCCGATAACCACCATCATGCAACGACGTCTTTCCCTTTCCCTCGTGTTCGCCGCGCTGTCGGCCTTCGCCATCGCTTCGCCCGTGCAGGCCCAGGGCGACGCGCAGAAGCAGCTCTCGAGCGATCGCTTCACCATCGTCTCGCCGTTCCCGCCCGGCGGGCCGGTCGACACGCTGGCGCGCGTGCTCTCGGACGGGCTCGCCAAGCGCTACGGCCAGGCCGCGGTGGTCGAGAACCTGGTCGGTGCGGCCGGCAACATCGGCATCGACAAGGTCAAGCGGGCCAAGGGCGACGGCCACACGCTGCTCGTGGTGCCAGCAGGCAACCTCACGATCAACCCCACCTTGATGCCGAACTTCCCGTTCGACATCGAGAAGGACTTCGTGCCCGTCACCATGCTGGCCAAGGCGCCCAACGTGCTGGTGGCCTCGCCGTCGTCGGGCATCAAGAGCGCGAAGGAACTGGTGGCGCGGGCCAAGGCCAAGCCCGATTCGCTCTCGTACGCCTCGCCCGGCGTGGGCAGCGGCCTGCACCTGGCGGGCGAGCTGTTCAAGCAGCAGGCCGGCATCGAGATGCTGCACGTGCCCTACAAGGGCACCGCCCCCGCGCTCAACGACGTGCTCGGCGGCGCGGTGCCGCTGATGTTCAGCAACCTGCCCGCGACCATGCCCTTCATCAAGAACGGCAAGCTGGTGGCGCTGGGCGTGACCGAGGCCGCGCGCAGCCCCGCCGCGCCCGACATTCCGACGCTGGCGGAGCAGGGCATCCAGGGCGTGGCCGTGACCTCGTGGTATGGCCTGCTGGCACCCAGGGGCACGCCGCCCGCGGTGGTCGAGCAGCTCGCGAAGGATGCCGCCGAGATGCTGGCCCAGCCCGACGTGCGCGAACGCCTCAAGGCGCAGGGCATGACCGACGCGGCCATGAAGCCGGCCGCGTTTGCCGCGCACATCCGCGACGAGACGGCCGTGTGGGCCCGGATCATCAAGGCCCGCAACATCGTGGCCGAATGAGCCGCAAACAACAAAAAGGGGAGACACCCATGAAGACAAGCGAATCCACCATCGGCATCGTCGGCGCGGGCATCGGCGGCCTCGTGGCGGCCATCGCGCTGCGGCGCGCGGGCCACGACGTGGCCGTGTTCGAGCAGGCGAAGCAGTTCGCCCGCGTCGGCGCCGACATCAACCTCACGCCCAACGCCGTGCGCGCGCTCGATGGCCTCGGCGTGGGCGAGGCGGCCCGCGTGACGGCGGCACGTCCCTCGCACCGCATCAGCCGCACCTACGACACCGGCGAGGAAACCTCGCGCCTGGAGATGGCCGACTCGGCGGAGCAGCGCTACGGCGCACCCCAGCTCACCATCCACCGCGCCGACCTGCTGGCGGCGCTGGCCGACATGTTCCCGATGGAGCACGTTGCTCTCGGCAAGCGCGCCGAGAAGATCGCCGCCGATCGGAATGGTGTGAGCCTGTCGTTTGCTGACGGTACGACAGCCCGCGTCGGCGCGCTGCTCGGCGCCGACGGCATCCATTCATGCGTGCGCGCCGCGATGTTCGGCGCCGAGAGCCCGCGCTTCACCGGCATCGTGGCCTACCGCGCCGTGGTGCCTGCCGAACGCGTGGCGGGTGTGCCCAACCTCGGCGCCTTCACCAAGTGGTGGGGCCCGAATCCGCAGAGCCAGATCGTGACGTTCCCGCTCAACCGCGGCAGGGATATCTTCATCTTCGCGACCACGCCGCAGGACAGCTGGCACCTCGAATCCTGGACCGCGCCCGGCAGCGTCGACGAGCTGCGGGAGCAATACGCGGACTACCACCCGGAGGCACGGGCCCTGCTCGACGCCTGCGACACGGTGCTGAAGACCGCGCTCTACGAGCGCGACCCGATGCCGGCCTGGACCGCGGGCCGCATGGCCCTGCTCGGCGATGCCGCGCACCCGATGCTGCCATTCATGGCGCAGGGCGCGGGCATGGCGATCGAGGATGCCGTGGTGCTGTCGCGCCACCTCGAAGGCGTGGCGATGGCCGACGCGGCCGCTGCGCTGAAGGGCTACGAAAAAGCCCGCATCGAACGCGCCGGCCAGGTTCAGCTCGGCTCGCGCGGCAACAACTGGCTGCGCGAAGGCGGCAACGCCGACTGGGTCTACGGCTACGACGCCTGGGCCGTGCCGCTGGGTGCCCCCGCCGCTGCCACCGCCTGATTCACATCCACCTCACCCCACGGAGGCAACCATGCAACAAGACCGCTACCTGCAACCGCACCAGGCGCGCCAGCGCCCCGCGACCACCTATGAAGACCTGCTGGGCGACGTGATCGAGCGTGCCTTTGCCGACGGCATCCACGACCTGCCCGGCCTGGTGCAGCGCCTGAACGACAGCGGCCTGGCCACGCCCGGCGGCCAGCCCTGGACCGAGGCGCTGTACCGCAAGGAAATGGCCACGCTGGCCGCCTGAGGAGCATCACACCATGAACATCGCCATCACCCCCGTTGCCGCAGACCCGGTCGACCACCTGCTCGAGATCGGCCTGAAGGACCTCTGGTACCCGATCTGCCCCTCCCACTTCATCAAGGAGAACCCCGTCTCGCTGCGCCGCCTGGGCCGCAAGATCGCGCTGTGGCGCGACGGCGAAGGCGTGCTGCATGCGCTGGAAGACCGCTGCCCGCACCGCGGCGCGCCGCTGTCACAGGGCGTGGTGCTGGGCGACCGGCTCTCGTGCCCGTATCACGGCGTGGAAGTGCGGCATGACGGCGTCGTTACGCGCGTGCCCGGCAGCCCGGGCTGCAAGCTCGAAGGCTCGCAGGCCACGCGGCACTTCCATGTGCAGGAGCGCGCGGGCGCCGTGTTTCTCTACAACTCGAAGGAGCCGGTCGACGTGCCGCCGCCGCTCGTGCTGCCCGAGCAGCTGACCGATGACGCCGAGTACAGCAGCTTTCTCTGCTACACCGAGTGGAAGGGCGACTACCGCTACGTGCTCGACAACGTGATGGACCCGATGCACGGCACCTACCTGCACAAGCAGTCGCATTCGATGGCCGAGGGCGATTCGTCGGCCAAGTTCGGCATCCGCCAGACCGACACCGGCTTCGTGTTCGAGAAGGAGGGCCAGCGCAACGTCAACTTCGACTGGACCGAATGGGCCGACACCGGCATCCACTGGATGCGGCTGGAAATTCCGTATCCGAAGACCGGCGGCCCCGGCGGCAATTTCATCATCATCGGCGCCTTCTCGCCGATCGTGAAGGGCATGACGGCCACCTTCTTCTGGCGCGTGCGCAAGCTGCCGCCGGGCTGGCAGCGCGACACCTGGCGCTTCCTCTACAAGAACCGCCTCGAGGCGCGCCACTGGCACGTGCTCGAGCAGGACCGCGTGATGCTCGAAGAGATGGAGCCCGACGCCAACCAGCACGAGAACCTGTACCAGCACGACCTGGGCATCGTGCGGCTGCGCCGCCACATGCGCAATCTCGCGCAAGCCCAGCTCGCGGAAGCGGCCGCGGCCACGGCCACGGCCTGATCCATAGAAAGCCTTGCCATGTCTTCCCCCACGCTGAACGCCCTGGTGCACACGATGCGCTACGAGGCCGACGGCATCATCAGCGTCGAGTTCCGGCCGGCTTCGCCGGACACGGACTTTCCCGCTTTCGAGGCCGGCTCCCACATCGACCTGCACCTGCCCAACGGCCTGGTGCGCAGCTACTCGCTGTGCAACCCGCCGACCGACCGCCAGCGCTACGTGGTCGGCGTGCTCAACGACCGCAAGAGCCGCGGCGGCTCGCGCTATGTGCACCAGCAGCTGCGCGTGGGCATGACGCTGCCGATCTCGGCGCCGCGCAACAACTTCAAGCTCGAAGAGGGCGCGGACCATTCGGTGCTGGTGGCCGGCGGCATCGGCGTGACGCCCATCTGGTGCATGCTGCAGCGGCTCGTGGCCGCGGCCAAGCCGGTGGAACTCGTCTACTGTGCGCGCACCCGCAAGGAGGCGGCTTTCTGCGACGCGATCGAGGCTCTGGCGCGTGAGCACGCCGTACCGCTCACCTGGCACTTCGACGACGAAAAGGGCGCGCCGCCCGACCTCGCCGCGCTGCTGGGCGGCAAGGGCGCCGCCAGCCACTACTACTGCTGCGGCCCCACGCCGATGCTCGATGCCTTCGAGAAGAGCTGCGAGAAGCTGGGCTACGCCCATGCGCACATCGAGCGCTTTGCCGCGGTGCACGTGGAGGCGCCGAGCGCCTCGCAGGGCTGCGTGGTCGAGTGCGCGAAGAGCGGCAGGAGTGTCGAGGTGCCGCCCGGCAAGTCGATCCTCGACAGCCTGATCGATGCCGGCCTGAACCCTGATCACAGCTGCAAGGAGGGCGTCTGCGGCGCCTGCGAGACAGCCGTGCTCGAAGGCGAGATCGACCACCACGACGGCATCCTCACCAAGATCGAACGTGCGTCCAACAAGACCATGATGATCTGCGTCTCTCGCTGCAAGGGCGAGCGGCTGGTGCTCGACATCTGAGGCCGCAGGCCAGAGAAAAACCAACCCGAAAATCCAATGAAAAAGTACTTGATCGCGCTGGCTGCGGCCAGCGCGGCTGGCGCAGCGCTGGCCCAATCTTCCCTCACGCTCTTCGGCGTGGTCGACGCGGCCGTCACCTACACACGCGGCAGCGGCGACGGATCGGCCCACAAGGCGCAGCTGACCAACAGCGGCAACATGTTCAGCCGCCTCGGCTTTCGCGGCACGGAGGACCTGGGCGGCGGGTACTCGGCCAACTTCTGGCTCGAGATGGGCCTGCAGAACGACAGCGGCACGGGCTTTCCCTCGAACTCGAACAACCAGGCCAGCGGCAACGGCATGGCGGGCGTGCTGAGCTTCAACCGCCGCTCGACGGTGAGCCTGGCGGGCCCGTTCGGCGAAGTGCGCCTGGGCCGCGACTATGTGCCGGCGTTCTGGAACACGGCCATCTTCGATCCCTTCGGCACGGGCGGCGGCATCGGCGCCAACCAGATCTATTTCTCGGGCCTGGGCGGCCTGGTCGCGCCGACCGGCACGCGCGCCTCGAACAGCATCGGCTACTTCCTGCCCGCGAGCCTCGGCGGTTTCTACGGGCAGGTGATGTATGCGATGGGCGAGAACGATTCGAACGCGCTGCTGCCGGGCGCGCGGGTGTCGAACAGGCACGACGGCGAACACACCGGCGCGCGCTTCGGCTACCAGGACGGCGGACTCAACATTGCCATCGCGACCGGCCGCACGCGCTATGTGCTCGGCGACCTGCGCGTGACCAACCTGGGTGCGGCCTATACCTTCGGGCCCTCGCTCATGAATCTCAAGCTCACGAGCGAGCTGTACAAGGAGTCGAAGGGCAGCACCGACGCCAAGGGCGCGCTGATCGGCTTCCACCTGCCCGTCGGGCCGGGCGAGATCAAGGCCTCGTATGCACGCTACAAGCTGGCGCCCGCCAATGCGGCACTGCAGCCGACCTCGTCGAAGCTGGCCATCGGCTACGTGCACAACCTGTCCAGGCGCACGGCGCTGTATGCGACGGTGGCGCGCATCAGCAACAGGAACGGCGCGGCGCAGGCGCTCTCGGGTGCGATCACGGCGCCGAACCGCGCGTCGAGCGGTACCGAGTTCGGCATGCGGCACATGTTCTAGGCGCGCAACGCGCCAGCACCACCCACGCAGGAGAGGCACAGGCCATGCAGAGCAGACACTTTCGTTGGTACGGCGTCGTCACGCTGTTCGTGATCGTCGCGATCTCCTACGTGGACCGCATCAACATCGCGGTGCTGATCACCGATGCCGCGTTCCTGGAGCACGTGGGCGTGGCGGCGTCCGACCGCGTGAGCCAGGGCTTCCTGGCCACGGCCTTCATGCTGGGCTACGGCGTGTCGGCCTTCGTGCTCACGCCGTTCTGCTCAGCCTTGTTCGGCGTGCGCCGCAGCCTGGTCTACGGCCTGGTCCTTTGGGGCGTGGTGACCTGGGCCTCGCCCATGTTCGACAGCTACGGCCTCCTGCTGGCCTCGCGCGTGCTGCTGGGCGTATCGGAGGGGCCGCTGTTCTCGCTCGCGTCGTCCTATATCAAGGCTCACTTCAAGAGCGACGAGAACGGCAAGCCCAACGCGCTCGTGAACATGGGCACGGGGCTGGGGCTGGCGGTGGGCTATCCGCTGGTGGGCTACCTGCTCACGCGCTTCGCGTGGGACAGCTCGTTCCATGTGCTGGGCGTGCTCAACATCGCACTCGGCATTCCGCTGGTGCTGGCCTTCGTGCGCATGCCGGCGGGGCATGAAGGCGGCGCCAGGCCGTCGTCGCTTGGCGAGGCAATGGCGCGCGTGGGCGGCATCGTGCGGGGTGCGCTGCACACGCGCAACCTGTTCCTCATCACGCTGCTCACTTCGGCGGCGCTGGCCTATCTCTGGGGCAGCAGCAACTGGCTGCCGACCTACCTGCGCGAGGCGCGCGGCTTCTCGCTGCGCGAGATGGGCTGGATCGCGTCGGCGCCCCAGTACGCCACGGTGCTTGCGGTGTTCGTGGGCGGCGTGCTGATCGACAGGCTCGGGCGCGACCGCGTGCCGTTCATCTTCATGGGCGCGAGCGCGGGCGTGGCGCTGTCGGTGCTCATGGCCATCAATGCACGCGATCCGTACGCGGCCGCGAGCTGCCTGGTGGCGGCCAATTTCTTCTGGGGCCTGCAGAGCCCGGCCATTCCGAGCACGGTGCAGCATTGCTCGCGGCCCGAGCACACGGCCAGCGCCTTCGGCGTGACGAACGGCGCAGGCAGCCTGGTGGCGGCCTTCATGCCGGCGCTGATGGGCGGCGTGATCAGTGCGGTGTCGCATGGCGGCGCGGGCGCGGCCGTCACCGCGGTTTCGTCGGCGGCGGGCTTCTTCGCGGGCTTTGCGCTGCTCATCGGCACGCAGGCGGTGGTGTTCGCCTGCGGACTGCTGCTGTGGTGGCGCGAACGCGCGCAGCGCGTGGCTGCAGTCTCTGGTTCACAGCTTTCGTAGCGGCGGCGCGCGCTGGAACCTTCGTACTGTGGCCGCTGTGTCACAGCGAACGGCCCCTGTGCTTGCGGATCATGCGAGCCGATGCCGCGGGCGCAGAACCATCTTCGTATCGCAAGGCCTGCGGCGCGGGCCATGACGCCATTCGGCTTATGGCGCGCGAACATTTTGAGAGAGAAAAGTTCCGCGGGTCGTTGAGCTGCCAGATTCGATCAGCTACAACTGTGCGCACTTCAACGGACGAGGGAATGCGCGTGAAAACAAAGACAAGAGCCGCTTGCAGGCCTGCCGCTGCCGTTCCGGCACCGGCCATTCTTTCTTCGGCGCGGCAGGGCGCCGCATCGATGCACGGGCACTGAGCCCGCTTCCACGCGCCACCATCCGCGCCCGCACATCTTCCATCGCCGTGCCTTGACGGAAATGGCTCCGGTCACTCCGCGCATCCTGGGGCCGCCGAACCCCGAGCGGTGCGATCCGGCTTGAGCGTGCGTTCCTGACGAACCCGGTGTTCGACGGGAGGGCGCCGTGCCGCCCGCCGTTTTCCACGGTTGGCTTTTCATCTCATCCCGCGTGCCATGTGCAGCGCCTGCTATCCGCTGGCGTCCGCAGTGCTGCGCATGTTCCTTACCCAGAGTACCCAGAGGCGATCATGAAAAAACTGAATACACCCGTCGTTCATCACCTGGCCCTCTCCGCCGTGATGCTTGCCGCCTTGACAGCATGCGGCGGCGGAGACAGCGGCGGCGGCGGCGCATCCTTTGGCGGCGCCGGCATGGGCGCATTGTCGTCGCTCACGGCCAGCGCGGAGGATCCCGCCAAGGCACCCGAGGACGGCGCGCCTTCATCGCAGGAGTCGAGCCTGGCGGCGATCGACCGCTCGGTGAAACCCATGGAGCTGCCCGACACCGTCTGGCCCGTCAACTACAAGCTGTGGTTCAGACCCGATGCGGCGCTGAAGACCTTCGCGGGGCGCGGCGACGTGGAGATCGAAGTGCTCAAGCCGGTCGATGCGATCGTGGTTGCCGCGCACAACCTCAAGTTCGCGAACGGCCGCACCACCTTGCGCAAGCTGTCGAATCCTTCGGAAGTGATCGCGCTGGTGCCCACGCCGCAGACCCTGGGCGACTTCGTGCAGCTGCGGCGCAACGACGGGCAGATCGCCAAGGGCAAGTACCTGCTGCACATGGAATGGGACGGCAAGATCCAGTTCTCCGACGCGGAATACTGCCCGCCCGAGGAGATGGCCCGCAATCCGTTCTGCTCGGCCGCGACCGGCGTCTTCAAGGTGGGCCTTTCCACGCCCGAGGGCGTGAGCAGCGACGCGATCGTGACGCAGGGCGAAACCAACTATGCGCGGCAGTGGTTCCCGGGCTGGGACGAGCCGGCCTTCCGCCACAGCTTCGAGATCTCCGCCGAGGTGCCGGGCGACTGGCAGACGGTGTCGAACGCCGCGCAGAAGTCGGCCGTCAAGCTGCCCGACGGCTACCAGCAGGTGTCGTTCGAGAAGACGCCTTCGATGCCGATGTACCTCGCCTTCTTCGGCGGCGGCAAGTTCGACATTCTTTCGGACACCTTCAAGAGCCCGCTCGACGGCAGCGAGATGCCGCTGCGCTGGTTCACGCCGCCGGGGCGCTCCAGCTGGGCCACCTTCGCGATGGAGTGGACCAAGGTGGCGATGGACTACTACTACAACTACACCGGCATTGCGCTGCCGTTCAAGAAGTTCGACACCGTGGCGGCCAACGACAGCTACGACAACAAGCCCAACACCGGCTTCGGCGGCATGGAGAACTGGGGCTCGATCTTCGAGTTTGCCGACCGCGTGCTGACCAGGCCGGGCGAAACGCCCACGCTGTATTCGGTGACGGTGGTGACGCACGAGATCGCGCACCAGTGGTTCGGCGACCTCGTCACGCTCGACTGGTGGGACAACGTGTGGCTCAACGAATCGTTCGCGCGCTGGTTCGACCGCCGCACCACGATCAAATTCCATCCCGACTACTACAGCTTCTCCGACTATGTGCTCGACAAGCACACCGTGATCGTGGCCGACCTGAAGGACACGGCGGTTCCGGTGCAGCGCAACCTCAACGATGCGGGCTCGTTCGGTTTCATCAGCCCGTCGATCTTCGTCTACAACAAGGGCAGCCACGTGCTGGAGACGGTGCAGAACTACATCGGCGAGGAGGCGATGCAGAAGGGCCTGCAGATCTACCTGAAGGACTATGCCTTCGGCAACGCCACGCCGTCGCGGCTGTGGACCTCGCTCGAGAAGGCGAGCGGCGGCAAGAAGGTGGCGGACATCGGCGACAGTTTCATCCGCCAGACCGGCGTGCCGCTGCTGACGGTGGACGCGCAGTGCGCGGGCGACCGCACCTACGTGTCGATCAGCCAGGAGCCGTTCCCGAACCAGAACGCCTATCCGGCCTCGACCTGGACCATTCCCGTGACGCTGGCCTACGGCGACGCGATGGAGCAGCGCAAGACCTTCGTCATGGCCACCAGCACCACGCAGCTGGAGCTTTCGGGCTGCACCGCGGTGATGGCCGGGCCCACGGGGCAGGACTACTACGTGAGCAACTACAGCACGCAGTCGTGGAGCGACCTGCTGGCCAAGGCGCAGAACTTCGCGGACAACAAGCCGCTCCTGCTCAACATCGAGCGCGACGCGTTCCGCCTGCTGTCGGCGGGGCGCGTCACGCAGGGGCAGTACGACCAGATCAAGGGCGTTCTCAACCTGCCGACGACGCTGCTGGCCAAGACCGAGGCCAGCCAGCAGAAGATGATGGCGCAGGACGCGGGCGGCAAGGAAGACTATCCGCACGCGCTGCGCTACCAGGGCAGCCTGAAGCTGCGCGAGAACCAGAAGCGCTGAGGCCGCACGACCATGAAAAACACCCTCAACTGTGTTGCGGCCGGCCTGTCGTCGCTGCTGTTGCTGGCCGGCTGCGGCCCGCGCGCCGAGCCCGAGGCGCAGCTGGTCGGCGTCTATGCCGTGAAGACGAACGGCGCACTGCGGGAGCTGGTCAAGATCGAGCGGCAGGGCGGCCGCTACATCATGCGAGACAAGGTGCGCACCCCCGAGTGGAGCGAGCCGAAGATGCAGATGCAGCCGGTGACGCGCGAGCGCTGGAACCGGATCACTACCGACACCGGGAACACCGCGTTCATCGGTGTGTCGAGCGACCAGCTCGCGATCTTCAAGGTGCCGCCGGGGTGGCAGAAGAACAGCTTCAGGACGGAGACCGGCTACTTCCTGTTCTATTCGCAGGGGCCGGTGGAAGCCTACAAGCTGTGATGCCCCGCTAGCGCCAGGCGCTACAGCGCCGCGCCAATCGAAGCCGGTGCGACGATCGCGCCTTCGATGCGGTGGCGCTTGAGCGCATCGGCAACAAAGCCGCTCGCCTTCATCTCTTCGACGAAGGAAGACAGCAGCGCCTGGGCCTCCGCACCGCGGCTCGCGGGCGTGCCCATGGCCTGCTGGATCACCATGAAGCGGCCGGGCAGCACGCGCACGCCCGGTTCGCGCCGCGCCTCGGCTTCGAGCAGCTGGCGAATGCCGGCGGCCACCTCGACCTCGCCTGAACGCAGTGCCGCCTGCGCGGCGGCCGCGCCCTGGAAACGGACGATGCCGGCCTGCCCGATCTCGCGCGTGAGGAACAGGTCGTAGGCGCTGCCCGCGCCGACCGAGATGCGATGGCCCTTGGCATCGACCTGCGCGTTGTCGGTGAGCTCCGACGACTCGCGCACGAGGTAGCTGCCCTCGATCAGCACGTAGGGCGCGGTGAACAGCAGCCCTTCGCTGCGCGCCGGGTCGATGGCGAAGAAGCCGATGTCGGCCTTCTCGTTCTTCACCGCCTCGACCGATGCCGCCGCCTTCTCGAACACCACGAGCTCGATGCCCACGCCGATCCGGCGCGCGAACTCGCGCGCGAGATCGATGGACACGCCCACCGGTTCGCCGGTGGCCGCATCCTTGTTCGCGAGGATCGGGTTGCCGAGGTTGATCGATGCGCGCAGCGTGCCACCGGGCGCGAAGGCGGAGACAAGGGCAGGGGCAACGGCTTGGTTCATGGCATGCATCGTCCGGGAAAGATGATGGACGCCAGTTTACTGAGCCCCGAACCGCCGCATCACCGCCGCGCCGTCAGCGGCTCCAGCCCGGTCTTCGCGATGGTCGGCGCCGCTTCGGGCGAATTGAGATAGCGGATCAGCTGGCGTGCCGCATCGGGCTGCTTCGAGGCCGTGGCAATGCCGGCCGAGAACACAGTCACCTGCTGCACCTCCGCGGGCAGCGGCCCGATGTAGTCGATGCCCGCGATCGGCAGCAGCTCGCTCACCTGCTGCAGCCCGAGCGCCGCGTCGCCGCGCGCCACCACCGTGCCCACGCGCTCGCTGAGGATGCGCTTGCTCTTGGGCAAGACCCGCTCCTCGATGCCGAGCTTCTTGAGCAGTTCGGTCTCGTAGTAGGTGCCGCTCGCGCTGGCCGAATAGGCGATCGAAGGCGCTGCCAGCAGCGTGCGCTTGAGCGCATCGACCGTCGAGATGTCGGGCTTGGGCGCGCCCTTGCGCACCGCGAAGCCGATCGACGAGCGCACCAGGTCGACCTGGCTGCCGGGCACCACCTTGCCTTGCGCCACCAGCGAATCGAGTGCGGGCCGCGCGAGGATCACCACGTCGGCCGGCTCGTTGCGCGAGAGCCGGCTCGGAATGGAATCCTCCGCATTGCCCATGGAAGCGCCATACGCGGTCTTGACCGTGCGGCCGCTGCTGCGTTCGAAACCGGGGCGCAGTTCGTTGTACGCGGCCGTGAAGCCGCCCGAGGTCATCACGTGGATGTCGCCGGCCGCGGGTGGTGCGCTGCCGAAGCTGCCGCACGCGGCAAGAACGGAGGCCGCCGCCAGCAGGCTGGCGCGGCGGGTCAGGCGGTTGAACGAGAAGGTCTGGGGCTTCATGGTGTCTCCTGGTGAATCTGCCTCGATCGTAGGCAGTGAGGCTGTCAATCGGCCTTCAGCGTTTTCGGGGTAAACACCAGGGCGGCGACCCGGCTGGCAGAATCCGGGCGGGGCGGTACTGCTGCCTTTCACACCCATGACCTACCTTCGCAGCGTGCTCTTCGAAAGCGGCTCCGCCAGCTGCCAGCTGGTCACGCTGGAGACGGCCGAGCCCGGCTGGAGCCCACCCTATCGCGTGCAGGGGCCGCGCCTGCTGCTGCCGCTGAGCCAGCGCTTCGAATGCCGGCTGGGCGCGGACGCCTTCGTCTGCGATCCCGCGGCCGCGCTGTGGCTGTCGCCCGACGGGCCCTACCAGTTGAAACACCCGATGGCGGGCCAGCGCAGCATGGTGGTCACGCTGGCCGAAGACCTGGCGCCGGCGGGCCGGGTGTACCTGCCGCTGGGCGGCCAGCTGCTGCTGCGCCGATGCCTGCAGGCCCATGCGATGCAGGCCATCGATGCGCTCGAGGTGCAGGAGCATCTTGCAGGCCTGGTCCAGAGCGTGCGGCCGGCCGATCGGCCGGCGCCGCCGAAGATTCACCGTGCGGTCGAGCGCGCCCGCGACCACATCGCCGCGGCACCGGAGCGCAGCGACACGCTCGACGAGATCGCCAAGGCGGTCCACTGCTCGGCATTCCACCTGGCGCGCCGTTTCCGCATGCACACGGGAACGAGCCTGCATGGCCTGCGCAACCAGCTGCGCATGACGCTCGCGCTCGATCGCCTGCGTGAAGGCGAGCGAAGCATCAGCGCGCTTGCGGCGGACCTGGGCTTTGCAAGCCACGCGCACTTCACGGTGGCCTTCCGCCGCGCGTTCGGCATGGCGCCGAGCCAGATGCGCACGAATCTGGAAGCACGCCGCCTGCATTGACCGGACACTGCGGGCTTCGCATTCAACGGAGCCAGCATATGACGGTCAACGCGCGCCTTTCAGCCGGCCTGGCCGCCGGCGCGGCTTCGGCGCTGATCGCGGGCATCTGGCAGGTGGCCACGCGCCACTCGACCACCACCACGATCGCGCCGGCCGACCTGGCGATCCTGCGCTACGGCATACCGGCGATCGTGCTCATGCCTGTGTGGCTGCGCGTGGGGCTGCTGCCGCGCGGGGTGCCGCTGCGTTGGCTGACCGGGATGGTGCTTGGCGCGGGGCTGCCGTTCGGACTGGTGGCGATGAGCGGCAGCAGGTTCGCCCCGTCGGCGCACATGGGTGTCTTCATGGCGGGCGCATGTCCGCTCTTTGCTGCGGGCCTGGCCTGGATGTTCTGGCGCGAACGCCCGGACCGCGCGTGCGCATCGGGGTTGCTGTTCCTTGCGGCGGGCATCGGCATCCTGGGAGCGGGCAGCTTCCGCGGCGTCGATGCGGGCGCCTGGCGCGGCGATCTGCTCTTTCTTCTTGCGGCCGCGCTGTGGGCCGGCTTCTCGCTGTCGTTCAGGCGCGCCGGCCTCGGCGCATGGCAGGGCGCGGCCGTCGTCAGTGCGTGGTCAGCGATCCTGCTGGTGCCATGGCTGCTGTGGCGCGGCGGAACGGGCCTCGTCGATGCGCCGCTGCGCGACGTGCTGTGGCAGGCGCTGATGCAGGGCGCGGTTGCGGGCCTGCTGGGGCTGTGGATCTTCGGCGCCGCGGTCGTGCGTCTTGGTGCGTCGCAGGCGGCGGCATTCGGAGGGCTGGCACCCGTTTTCTCCGCATTGGGCGGATGGTGGTGGCTGGCCGAGCCCGCCACGGGCATCGATCGGATCGCCATTGCCAGCGCCGTGATCGGCGTGACGCTGGCCAGCGGTGCCTGCACGCGCGGTGCGCGCGTGGATTCAACCGCGGGGTAGATCGAACTCGCGCAGCATCACGGGCTCGATCGAGCCCTGCGCCGCCCGCCGGCGCACGGCCGCTTCGAGCTGGTCCGCGTACTGCGCGTAGATTTCCATCGGGTCGTCGCCCTGCGCGCCGGGCCGGAAGCGGTAGCGCAGGACATCCCTGCTGATGCTCGCGCCCATGTGCTGGCCATCGATGAGCACCCAGAAGCGGACCGTGCCGGAGGCCTCGTGGAAGAAGGGAGGATCGAGGGGATCGGTCCCGGATGGAGGCTGTTCAGGCATGGAATGTGTTCCGGTTCGAGAGGCCCCAGGATACGCTTCATCGAGTACCCCTTTTTCCCGGCGCCTGTCCAGCCGTTGTTCGCCGTGCCTCTTGCTGCCCTGCACGGGGTGCATACTCCGCCCTGCATGCGCCTGAGCCAATTCATCAAGGACAACATCGAACCCATTCTTGTCGAGTGGGAATCCTTCGCACGAACGATGATCCCGCCGGCGGAGACCATGTCCGTTGTCGAACTGCGCGACCATGCGCATGAAATCCTGCTGGCCATTGCCGGCGAAATGGAATCGGCTCAGTCGGAAAAGGAGCGCGAGGCAAAGTCCAAGGGGCTCGCGGTGCCGTTCCTGAAAGAGACTTTTGCCGCCGAACACGGTGGCCTGCGCCAGCGCGTGGGGTTCGACCTCTCCCAGCTGGGCGCCGAATATCGCGCGCTGCGGGCCACGGTTCTTCGCTTGTGGATGGGGCACATCGGCACGGTCGATGCGACGGTCCTGGAAGAAGTGGTGCGCTTCAACGAAGGCATCGACCAGGGCCTGGCCGAAGCCATGGCCACCTACTCGGACCATGTGGCCAACTCCAGGGACACCTTCCTGGCCGTGCTGGGCCACGACCTGCGAAACCCGTTGAGTGCGCTCAGCTCCTGCATCCATCTGCTCGAGCTGGGGGGCGAGGCCAAGCCCAGGGCGCGCACGCTCCAGATCGCCAGGCGAAGCATCGCGTCGATCAACGACATGGTCACCGACCTGCTCGAGTACACGCGCACCCGGCTCGGCCGCGGCATCGAGGTGGTTCCCCAGCAAGGCAGCCTGAGCGCCCTGTGCCAGGAGGCTTTCGACGAGGTCTGCGCGGCCTATCCCAAGCGGGTGCTCGTCGCCGAGATTCCGACCGACGTGGTCCTGATGTTCGACGCACCCAGGATGCGCCAGGTCCTCACCAACCTGCTGAGCAACGCCGTGCAGCACGGAGACCCCGCCCATCCCGTCGCGCTGGTGATCCGGGACGAGGGCGCGTATGTGACCCTGATCGTCAGGAACCAGGGAAGGCCGATTGCTCCCGATTCGATGCAGGTGATCTTCAATCCGCTGGTGCAGGTTGCAACGCGCGAATCGGCACCGCATGAGCGTCCCGCCACGAGCCTGGGCCTCGGCCTCTACATTGCGCGTGAGATCGTGACAGGACACGGCGGCACCATCACGGTGGCCTCCTCCGCGGAGGAAGGAACGGCCTTCACCGTCCATCTGCCCCGCGGCGGCAAGCAGGTGGCCCCGGACGGCGCGTGAGGCCGACGATCTGATTCGGAGGGCTTGCAGACAGGCCCCGCCCAGCTGTCCATTGCATGGCACCGGCGACTGGACCGGCCTGCCATGAAGACTTTGGACTACAAGCCGGGTTTCCGGCTGCGTCTAGCTTGGCCTTGTCGAAACATCAACAAGGAGACCTCGATGAAGCTGACACGACGTATTGCACCGACCCTGGTTGCGGTTCTCATGGGCGCCTGCGTGGCCCCGCTTGCATTGGCTGCGGGCGGCGGCTCGGGAGGCGGCGGTGGGGGCGCTGGCGGGGGCGGGGGAGGTGGCGGCGGCAGTGCCGGCGCAGGCGTAGGTGCCGGTGCGGGAGGCAATGGCGCCGGCGCGGCCAGCGGGTCCAATGCCTCGGCCAATGCAGCCACCCCGGCGACACCCGCCACGCCCGCGACGCCAGCCACGAGCACATCGCCTGCAACGCCAGCCACGCCTGCGACGCCGGCCACCCCGTCGCAGCAGTCTTCGTCTTCGTCGTCCACGATGTCAGCCACGCCCGCGACGCCGGCAGTGCCCGGTTCCAAGGCCGACAGCACGACGACGACGCCTGCGGTGCCTGCAACGCCGGCACCGAAGAGGTAAGGAACGGGGCCAGCCTGTCTGCCCGCCCGATGGCTGGATCAGGCCAGTTGCCCGCTGGCCAGTGCCGCGGCGGCAGCGCGCGTCTCGACGCCCAGCTTCTCGAAGATGTGCTCGAGATGCTTGTTGACCGTGCGCGGGCTGGTGCCGAGGATCTCGCCGATGTCGCGGTTGGTCTTGCCCTTGGCGAGCCATGAGAGCACTTCGGTCTCGCGCGGTGTGAGCGCCGCTTCGGCCAGCCGGGCCGAGGGCGTGCCCGCGGTCCCCTCGCGCTGCGTCGCGAACAGCAGCATGGTCTCGCCGAGCGCCGCGGCGCCGAGGTTGCGCACCGAGATGCGTGCGCCCGCCGTGGTGACCAGCGCAATGGCTGCACCAGGCGCCAGCGCGGATTCGAGCGAGGCGGGCAGCAGCCCGGCGGCCGGCGGTGCATCGAGTGCGTGGAGCCACAGCGCAGCCTGCGGCGAGCGCCATGCGATGCGCCCGCGCGCGTCGACGAAGACCACGCCCATGCCGGCCACGTCGACCGCGTCGCGCGCCATGCGCGTGATGCGTGCGTTGCGCGTGTGGGTGTGCAGCCGTGCCAGCACCTCCTGCGCGCGGATCGGCTTCACCACGTAGTCGACACCGCCGCATTCGAAGCCCTCGACCACGTGCGCCGTCTCCGAGAGGCCGGTCATGAACAGCACCGGAATGTGCGCAAGCGCCGCATTGGCCTTGATGCGCCGGCAGGTCTCGAAGCCCGACAGGCCGGGCATCAGGCCGTCGAGCAGGATCGCGTCGGGCACCACCAGTTCGAGGCGCTGCAGCGCAGCCTCGCCATCGGCCGCGACGAGCACGGTGTAGCCGCTGGATTCGAGGGTGTCGCACAGCATGCCGAGGCTGCTGGGGGCGTCGTCCACCACCAGCACCACGGGGCGTTCGGTTTCAGGGGGCGAGAGTGTCTGCATCTTGTTCTGCGAGTGCCTTGCGGAGCTTGTCGAGTTCGAAACGGTTGACCATGCCGCGCAGCCAGGTGCAGGTGGCCGCGGCCGGCGGGGATGCGGCGGCGAGCCGGTCGAGCACCTGGTGCAGGCCGCGCACATGTCCCATCTGCACCAGCCGCATCAGCTCGGCGCGGTCGTCTTCCGAGAGCGCGAGCTGCACCGGCCGTGGCGCGATGTCGACGGCGGGCGGCATTGCGGCGTCGCTCGACGCCAGCCATTCGAGCCCGAGGTGGCGCTCCAGCGTGGCGATCAGCTCCGACTCGATGACCGGCTTGCCAACGAAGGCCTGGCAGCCCGCGGCGCGCAGCAGGTCGCCCTGGTTCTCGAACATGTTGGCCGAGACGATGATGATCGGCAGGCGATCGAAGCCCGAGGCGCGCACCAGTGCCGCGGTCTGCCAGCCATCCATGTCGTCCATGGTGAGGTCCAGCAGGATGGCGGAAGGCAGGTTCTCGCGCAGGCTGTCCAGGCATTCGGTGCCGCTCGCGGCCTCGCGCACCTCGAAGCCCAGCGGTGCGAGCATGCCGGCCAGCATCTGGCGCTGCACCGGCTGGTCGTCGACCACCAGCAGCGTGCGCCGCGCGCCGATGTAGCCCGACACCGGCCGCCGTGTCTCTGCCTGGGGGCCGGGGTCGGCCACTTCGCGCAGGTACACCCGCACGCTGAAGGTGCTGCCCGCGGGCGAGGTAGCGGCCAGCGCGAGTTCGCCGCCCATCAGCGATGTGAGCAGGCCTGTGATGGTGAGGCCGAGGCCCGTGCCGGGCTCGCCGCGCCGGCGCCCGGCGGCGCCGCGCTCGAACGGGAGAAAAATGCGCTGGTGGTCCTGCGGCGCCACGCCGATGCCGGTGTCGACCACGTCGAAGCGCAGCACTTCGCGCCGCGCATCCACGTGCAGCGTGACCGTGCCGCTGTCGGTGAAGCGCACCGCGTTGGCCAGCAGGTTGATGAGGATCTGGCGCAGCCGCTTGGCATCAGCATGCACCCAGGGCGGCAGCCGCCCGCTGTGGGTGTACACGAACGCAAGGCCCTTGTTCTCCGCCTGCGGCCGCACCATGTGCACCACCTCGTCCAGAAACGCCGGCAGCGCGAGCGCAGCGGGCTCCAGCTGCAAGCGTCCGGCCTCGATGCGCGCGAGGTCGAGCAGGCCGTCGATCAGCCCGAGCATGTGCTCGCCGCTGCGCTGGATGGTCTGCACGGCTTCCCGCGGCGGCGCCACGGCCTCGCCCTTGAGCAGGATCTGCGAGTAGCCCAGGATGCTGTTGAGCGGCGTGCGCAGCTCGTGCGTCATGCCGGCCACGTAGCGGGTCTTGGCCTGGTTGGCGGCTTCGGCGGCTTCCTTCGCGGTCTGCAGGGCGGCGTCGGTGCGCTGGTGCGCCTCGATCTCGACAGTGAGCAGGTGGTTGTGGCGGTTCGATTCCTCCTGCGCCATCTGCCGGCTCTCGCTGCCCAGCACGATCCACCAGGCGGCCACCGCCGCCACCAGCGACAGCAGCGCGAACACCTTGAGGAAGGCGCTGCGCAGGGCCGGGTCCACCGCATCGGCGCCCACGATGGCCTCCTGCGCATACACCACGCCCATCACCGTGGCCAGCAGCGCCACCAGCGAAGTGGCCACCATCAGGTAGTGCGCCACGCGAAAGTTGAGCCGGCCCGACAGCGCGGGCGGCAGCAGCGCCTGGAGCCAGCCGCTCATCTGCTCGGCCGCGCGGGAATCGGTCTTGCAGCGGTCGTGGCAGCGCGATTCGAGCGTGCAGCACAGCGAGCAGATCGGCGCGCTGTAGGCCGGGCAGTGCGCCATGTCTTCCGACTCGAAGCTGTTGTCGCACACCGAGCACTTCACGATCTGCCCGGGCGTCCAGCGCCGGATGTCGCTGCGCGCCAGGTAGTAGCGCCCGCGCGTGCGCCAGGCCAGCAGCGGCGAGACCAGAAGCGCCGTGATCAGCGCGATGAAAGGCGAGAACGCGCGGGCCCACTGGCCCAGCACGCCGGAATACGCCAGCATGGCGAGCGCGGCCGCCACCAGCATCGCACCCAGGCCGACCGGATTGATGTCGTACAGGTGCGCGCGCTTGAACTCGATGGTGCGCGGGCTCCAGCCCAGCGGCTTGTTGATGACCAGGTCAGCCACCAGCGCGCCGACCCAGGCAATGGCGATGTTGCTGTAGAAGCCCAGCACGTGCTCCAGCGCCGCGAACACGCCCAGCGTCATCAGCAGGATCGCGATGACCACGTTGAACACCAGCCACACCACGCGCCCCGGGTGGCTGTGCGTGAGCCGCGCGAAGAAGTTCGACCACGCCAGCGAGCCCGCATAGGCGTTGGTGAGGTTGATCTTCATCTGCGAGACCACCACGAACAGCGTGGTGATCGCCAGCACCCAGGCCGGATCGCGCAGCACGTACGAAAAGCCCGTGAGGTACATCAGCGTGGGCTCGACGGCGTGCCTGGCGGGAATCTCGTGCTGCAGCGCCAGAAAGGCCAGGAAGGCGCCGCCCATCATCTTGAGCATGCCCGGCACGATCCAGCCCGGGCCCGCCACCAGCACCGCGGCCCACCAGCGGCCCCGGTTGGCGGCGGTCTTCTCGGGCAGGAAGCGCAGGTAGTCGACCTGCTCGCCGATCTGCACCACCAGCGAGAAGGCCACCGTGGCGGCGGCGCCGAACATCAGCGGGTCGAAGCTGCTGCTGTCGGAGCTGCGGCCCACCAGGCCGGTGAAGTCGGCATACAGCCCGGGCTTCTTCACCAGCACCGCGATGAAGGGGCACACGAACAGCACGATCCAGATCGGCTGCGTCCACAGCTGCAGGCCCGAGATCAGCGTGATGCCGCGCATCACCAGCGGCACGATCACGATCGACGACAGCAGGTAGAGCAGCGGCAGCGGCCAGTCGAGGTACAGCTGCAGCGCCAGCGCGAGGATGGCCGCCTCCAGCGCGAAGAAGATGAAGGTGAAGCTCGCGTAGATCAGCGAGGTGAGGGTGGAGCCCAGGTAGCCGAAGCCCGCGCCGCGCGTGAGCAGGTCCATGTCCACGCCATGCCGGGCCGCGTAGTAGGAGATCGGCAGGCCGGTGAGGAAGGTGATGAGCCCCACCACCAGGATGGCCCAGAGCGCGTTCGAGAAGCCGTAGCTCAGCGCGATGGCGCCGCCGATGGCCTCCAGCGCCAGGAACGAGGTGGCGCCGAAGGCCGCGTTGGCGACGCGGAACTCCGACCACTTGCGAAAGCTGCGCGGCGTGTAGCGCAGCGCGTAGTCCTCCAGCGTTTCGTTCGCAACCCACGCGTTGTAGTCGCGGCGGATGCGAAAGATCTTCTGGCCGGTGACGGATGGCATGGTGGGCTCTGGCGGCGAGGGCGGCGTTGGCATGGCAGGCAGACACAGCAAGAAGCGCTCCCTGCAACTGCCCGGCCTGTGCACGGCCTGCGAGTCTGGCCGCTGGAGGCGTCCTGGCCGCTACGTTGAATGACGTATTCGCGGTGGCGCAGGTGATTTCTAAAGTACCAGCCATGGTGCTCGGGGCACCTTCCGATGCACTGCGATGGTGCGCGGCTCTTCTTTCCAACAACCTGCCTGGAGTTTCCTGATGTCGCGTGATTCCGATCCCTCCCTCGATGCCCTGGCATTGCGCCGCCGCCGATTGCTGCAAGGCGCCGCCGCGCTGCCCGTGATGGGCCTGAGCGGCCTGAGCTTCGGCCAGTCGCAGTTCCCCACCGCCAAGGTCAATACCACCAAGCTTGCGGTGACCGACACCGAGGTGACCGTGGGCCAGCTGCATTCGTCCTCCGGCACCATGGCCATTTCGGAGACCGGCTCCATCCAGGCCGAGCAACTCGCCATCGACCAGATCAACGCGATGGGCGGCATCCTCGGCCGCAAGATCAAGGTCATCAAGGAAGACGGCGCCTCCGACTGGCCGACCTTTGCCGAGAAGTCGAAGAAGCTATTGGTCAACGACCACTGCGCCGCCGTCTTCGGCTGCTGGACCAGCGCCTCGCGCAAGGCCGTGCTGCCGGTGTTCGAGAAGGAGAACGGCCTCCTGTACTACCCGACCTTCTACGAAGGCCTGGAGCAGAGCAAGAACGTGATCTACACCGGCCAGGAAGCCACGCAGCAGATCATCTGGGGCCTGGACTGGGGCGCCAAGGAGAAGAAGGCCAAGACCTTCTTCCTCGTGGGCTCCGACTACATCTGGCCGCGCACCTCGATGAAGATCGCGCGCAAGCACATCGAGAACTTCCAGAAGGGTTCGGTCAAGGGCGAGGAGTACTACCCGCTGGGCCACACCAACTTCAACTCGCTGATCAACAAGATCAAGGTGGCCAAGCCCGACTGCATCTTCGCGGCGGTGGTGGGCGGCTCCAACGTGGCCTTCTACAAGCAGCTGAAGGCCGCGGGCATCACGGGCGACAAGCAGTTCCTGCTGACGCTGGCCGTGACGGAAGACGAGATGACCGGCGTGGGCGGCGAGAACTTCGCGGGCTTCTACTCGTCGATGAAGTACTTCCAGACGCTGGACAACCCGAACAACAAGAAGTTCGTGGAGGCCTTCAAGGCCAAGTACGGCAAGGACGCGGTGATCGGCGACGTGACGCAGGCGGGCTACCTGGGCCCGTGGCTCTGGAAGGCGGCGGTGGAGAAGGCCGGCAGCTTCGACGTGGACAAGGTGGTGGCCGGCTCGCCGGGCATCGAGCTGAAGACGGCGCCTGAAGGCTACGTGAAGCTGGACGCGAACCATCACCTGTGGAGCAAGGCGCGCATCGGGCAGGGGCAACTGGACGGGACGTTCAAGGTGGTGGCGGAGTCGAGCGAGCTGATCAAGCCGGATCCGTTTCCGAAGGGGTACCAATAAATCCCTGATGACTTTCTCCCTCCCCTTCCGGGGGAGGGCAGGGGTGGGGGCAAGCGGCGTTGCCAATGGGCACGCCCTGCCTGCCCCCATCCCAACCTTCCCCCGGAGGGGGAAGGAGCCAATACCCAAACACCTGGAACCTGTCGCCATGACTCTGTCGGACATGATGAACATCGGCCTCATGCAGGGCTTCGCGGGGCTGAGCCTTTTCGCGGTGCTGTTGCTGATGGGCCTGGGCCTGGCGATCATCTTCGGCCAGATGGGCGTGATCAACATGGCGCATGGCGAGTTCATGACCATCGGCGCCTATTCCATCTACCTGGCCGCGCGCGTCACCGAAAGCCTGGCGCCGGCGTTCATGCCGTACTACTTTCCGATCGCGATCGGCCTGGCCTTCGTGTTCGCCTTCATCGTCGGCTGGATCGTGGAGTGGGTGCTGATCCGCCACCTCTACAAGCGCCCGCTCGACACGCTGCTCGCCACCTGGGGCGTGAGCCTGGGGCTGCAGCAGATCTTTCGCACCTTCATCGGCCCGAAGGAAGTGAGCCCCACGCTGCCCGAGTGGCTCATGGGCTCGTGGACGCCGCACGAGGGCCTCGACATTCCGATCAACGGCCTGTTCGTGCTGGCGCTCACCGCGCTTGTGACCGGCGGCGTGCTGATCGCACTGCACAAGAGCCGTTGGGGCCTGCGCGTGCGTGCCACCGTGGCCAACCGCACCATGGCCAACGCTACCGGCATCGACACCATGAAGACCGACCGCCTGACCTTCGCGATCGGCTGCGGCATCGCCGGCGTGGCGGGCGCGGCCTTCACCACCATCGGCTCGACCGGGCCGACCTCGGGCTCGCTCTACATCGTCGACGCTTTCCTGGTCGTCACTTTCGGCGGCGCGGCCAGCCTGCTGGGCACCGTGGTCTCGGCCTTCGGCATTGCGCAGACGCAATCGGTCTCGGAGTTCTTCATGACCGGCTCGATGGCCAAGGTGCTGACGCTGTCGCTGATCGTGCTGATCCTGATGATGCGGCCGCAAGGGCTCTTCGCCGTCAAGGTCCGCCGCTGATGAACCCGAACCCTTCCTGGAGAACGTTCCGATGATGAATTTCATCAAGGCCTCGATCCTGCGCTACCAGCTCGGCAGCCTCTTGCTGCTGGTGCTGCTGCTGGCGGTCGTGCTGCCGCTGTCGCTCGACATCTTTCGCCTCAACCTGGTGGGCAAGTACCTTACCTATGCCTTCGTGGCCGTCGGCCTCGTGATGGTGTGGGGCTACGGCGGCGTGCTGAGCCTGGGGCAGGGCGTGTTCTTCGGCATCGGCGGCTACGCGATGGCGATGTTCCTCAAGCTCGAAGCCTCCGACCCCGTTACGACCAAGATCCAGTCGACGCCCGGCATTCCGGACTTCATGGACTGGAACCAGATCACCGAGCTGCCCGCGCTGTGGCTGCCGTTCAAGAGCCTGCCGCTGAGCCTGGCGCTGGTGGTGCTGGCGCCGATGGCGCTGGCCTGGCTGGTGAGCTTTGCGATGTTCAAGCGCCGCGTGGGCGGCGTGTACTTTGCGATCATCACGCAGGCGGTGGCGCTGATCTGCACCGTGCTCATCATCGGCCAGCAGGGCTACACGGGTGGCGTCAACGGCATGACCGACCTGAAAACGATGCTGGGCTGGGACACGCGCACCGACGGTGCCAAGTACGTTCTCTACTACGTCTGCGTCGGCCTGCTGATCGCCAGCATCGTGCTGTGCCGCTGGATCCAGACCAGCAAGCTCGGCACGCTGCTGCTCGCCATGCGCGACAAGGAAGACCGCGTGCGCTTCTCGGGCTACGACGTGTCGAACTTCAAGGTCTTCATCTTCTGCCTGGCGGCCGGGCTCTCGGGCATCGGCGGCGCGATGTTCGCGCTGCAGGTGGGCTTCATGTCGCCGAGCTTCGTGGGCATCGTGCCGTCGATCGAGATGGTGATCTTCTGCGCCGTGGGCGGCCGCATGAGCCTCGTGGGCGCGGTCTACGGCGCGTTGCTGGTGAACGCGGGCAAGACGCTGTTCTCGGAGAGCTTTCCGGACCTGTGGCTGTTCCTGATGGCCGGCCTCTTCATCGGCGTGACCATGGCCTTCCCGATGGGGCTCGCAGGCCTGTGGGACGAAAAGATCAGGCCCTGGTGGAAGGAGCGCCGCAAGGCGCTGCGCGAGGCCGCGGTGCAGCCGCCCGTATCCACGCCGATGCCGCCCACACCTGTCTCTCTTTCCTCGCCGTCTTCGCCCGCACCGCAGTTGCCTGAAGGCGTTGGCAGCCAGAGCGCCTGAACCCGGAGCCACACCTCATGAGCAACACCGACTTCGCGCTTGCCGTGGAAGACCTCAGCGTTTCGTTCGACGGCTTCAAGGCTATCGACGACCTCACGCTCTACATCGACAGGAACGAGCTGCGCGTGATCATCGGCCCCAACGGCGCGGGCAAGACCACGCTGCTCGACCTGATCTGCGGCAAGACGCGCGCCAGCGGCGGCAGCATCAAGTTCAAGAACACCGAGCTCACGAAGATGGCCGAGCACAAGCGCGTGCGGCTGGGCATCGGCCGCAAGTTCCAGACGCCGTCGATCTACGAGAACCTCAGCGTGTTCCAGAACCTCGAGGTGTCTTTTCCGAAAGGCCGCTCGGTGCTCGGCGCGCTGGCGTTCAAATGCGACGACGAGGTCAAGGCCAAGGTGCAGGCGGTGGCCGAGGACATCGGCCTGGCCGACCGGCTGCGCACCGAGGCGGGCCTGCTGAGCCACGGGCAGAAGCAGTGGCTGGAGATCGGCATGCTGCTGATGCAGGAGCCCGAGTTGCTGATGCTCGACGAGCCCATTGCCGGCATGAGCGCGCGCGAACGCGAACTCACGGCCGAGCTGCTCAAGCGCATCTGCCAGAACCGCGCGGTGATCGTCATCGAGCACGACATGGCGTTCGTGAAGCAGATCGCACACAAGGTCACGGTGATGCACCAGGGAAAGATCCTGGCCGAAGGGCCGATGGAGAAGGTGCAGGCGGATCCGAAGGTCATTGACGTTTATCTGGGGCACTAGATGAAGTGCAGTCGTTCAGGGCGCGCTCCCGCCGACGGGGTACGCGGCGAAGCGAATGTCCCCCGGCCTTCGGCCTCCTCCTTTATTTCGCTGCGCAAGGCACCCCATCGACGTGATCGTTGGGCAGAGCGGCTGTTGATCAGCGGTACACCCACAGCGCGTCCAGATGCGCAGGGCATCGGGTGCTCCCCGCAGCGAAATAAAGGAGGAGCCGAAGGCGGGGGACATTCGCGGAGGGGAGTACCCGGTGGCCTGTGCACCCGCCCTGGACAACAGCGGCAAGAATCAACAACAGGAGCCTGAGAGATGAGCAACATCATGCTGAAGGTCGAAGACCTGCACGTAGCCTACGGCCAGAGCGAGGCGTTGCATGGCATTTCCTTCGAGGGCCATGCCAACGAGACCGTGGCCATCATGGGCCGCAACGGCATGGGCAAGACCACGCTGTTCAAGAGCCTCATGGGCGTGCTGCCCATCAGGAGCGGGCGCATCGAGGTCGCGGGCCAGGACGTGTCGCGCGACGAGAGCTTCAGGCGCGTCGCCAAGGGCATCGCCTACGTGCCGCAGGGCCGCATGATCTTCCCGACCCTCACAGTGGAAGAGAACATCCAGACCGGCCTCGAGAACTCGAAGACAAAACGCATCCCCGAAGAGATCTACGCCCTGTTCCCCGTGCTCTGGGACATGAAGCGCCGCAAGGGCGGCAACCTCTCCGGCGGCCAGCAGCAGCAGCTGGCCATTGCGCGCGCCCTCGTCACCGATCCCAAGGTGCTGCTGCTCGACGAGCCCACCGAAGGAATCCAGCCTTCGATCATCAAGGACATCGCCAAGGCGCTCAACGAGATCCGCAAGCTGCGCGGCATCACCATCGTCGTGTCCGAGCAGGTGCTGAGTTTTGCGTTGGACGTGGCTGACCGGCTCTTCGTGATCGAAGGCGGTCGGCTCGTACACGAAACGGCGCGCGACAAAACCGATGTCGATCACATCAAAGCCTATCTCTCCGTTTAACCACAACCCAACCAGGAGCCACTGCAAATGACGGACACGCTGATCAAGGTCGACCTGACCAAGACGCCCACCGAGAACGAGATGATCCACAACCGCTGGCATCCGGACATTCCGATGGCCTGCTGGGTCAACCCGGGCGACGATTTCATCCTCGAGACCTTCGACTGGACCGGCGGCTTCATCAAGAACAACGACAGCGCCGACGACGTGCGCGACATCGACCTGAGCACCGTGCACTACCTCTCGGGCCCCGTGGGCGTGAAGGGCGCCGAGCCCGGCGACTTGCTGGTGGTGGACCTGCTCGACATCGGCGCCAAGCAGGACAGCCTCTGGGGCTTCAACGGCTTCTTCTCGAAGAAGAACGGCGGCGGCTTCCTGACCGACCACTTTCCCGAAGCGCAGAAATCCATCTGGGACTTCAAGGGCATGTTCACCAGCTCGCGCCACGTGCCGGGCGTGAACTTCGCGGGCCTGATCCACCCCGGCCTGATCGGCTGCCTGCCCGACAAGCCGATGCTCGACATGTGGAACGAGCGCGAGGGCAAGCTCATTGCCACCGACCCGGACCGCGTGCCCGGCCTGGCCAATCCGCCGTTCGCCGGTACCGCCCACATGGGCAAGATGACCGGCGAAGCGCGCGCCAGGGCGGCGGCCGAAGGCGCGCGCACCGTGCCGCCGCGCGAGCACGGCGGCAACTGCGACATCAAGGACCTGTCGCGCGGCTCGAAGGTGTTCTTCCCGGTGTACGTCGATGGCGCGGGCCTCAGCGTGGGCGACCTGCATTTCAGCCAGGGCGACGGCGAGATCACCTTCTGCGGCGCCATCGAGATGGCCGGCTGGGTGCACATGAAGGTCACGCTCATCAAGGGCGGCATGGCCAAGTACGGCATCAGGAACCCGATCTTCAAGCCGAGCCCGATCACGCCGCAGTACAACGACTACCTGATCTTCGAAGGCATCTCGGTCGACGAGGCCGGCAAGCAGTACTACCTGGATGTGAACGTGGCCTACCGCCAGGCCTGCCTGAACGCCATCGAGTACCTGAAGAAATTCGGCTACTCGGGCGCGCAGGCCTACTCGATCCTGGGCACCGCGCCCGTGCAGGGCCACATCAGCGGCGTGGTCGACGTGCCCAACTCCTGCGCCACGCTCTGGCTGCCCACGCAGATCTTCGACTTCGACATCAACCCGAACGCAGCGGGGCCGATGAAGATGATCGACGGCAGCATCGACATGCCGCTCTCGCACGACCTGGCCTGACGGACGCGCCCATGCCCACCTACGACTACGCCTGCGGCCAGTGCGGCGGCTTCGAGGCGCTGCGGCCTTCGGGCCAGCGCGACGAGCCCGCCGCGTGCCCCGACTGCGGCTGCGCATCGCCGCGCGTGCTTTCGGCGGCGCCGCGGCTCGCGTTGATGGCCTCTGGCACGCGCCGCGCGATGGAGACCAACGAGCGCGCCCGGCACGAGCCGGGCAGCTCGCGCGACTACGCGCGCTTCAAGCATCCGGCGGGCTGCGGCTGCTGCTCGGGTTCGTCGTCGCGGCGCAGTGCGACAGTCACGGCGGCGAACGGCGCCAAGTCGGCGCCTTCGAAGCGGCCCTGGATGATTTCGCACTAATGCCGGGCTAATAATTTGTGGCGTGCAGCGGGCCGGCGCCGGCCGATTGTTTCAATCCCGTGAACGCCGCGATTCCGTTTGCGGCGGTTTTTTTGGGGCCTTCAGGATCACACTTCATTTCACCAACCAACCCATTAGGAGATTGAAATGAATGCCTCGAAAGTCCTCGCTGCTGCTGCCCTCTCGCTCCTGGCTGCCGCCGGTGCGCATGCAGAAACCTACGAAGGCGTGCTGACCGTGAACTCCGGCGTCTCGCGCGCCGAAGTCGCGCCGCAAGCCGTTGCCGCCGCCCGCGCCGGCAATGAATACAGCGACGGTGCCGCCGCTGGCGCACAAGCCTTCACCTCGACCGCCGACCGTGCAGTGATCCAGGCCGAAGCCGTTGCCAAGGCGCATGACCCGCTCGCAAGTCTCGACCGCCGCGCGTTCTACCGCGACGAAGTGCCGCAAGCCTACAAGAAGCCCAGCGTGTCGTTCACGCGCCAGGCCGGCCTCTGAGCCGAAGCTGGCCCTTGATCGGCGCAATGAAGAACGGGCCCTCGACGGGGCCCGTTTTTTTGTTTTTCCGCGCCGGTCATCCGATCCTGAATACCTTGGCCTGGCCGTTGCACAGGGCGCGCAGCTCGTCGCCCTCGATCTCGATGTGCGTCCAGGTGGCGAACACGCCATCGCCGTCCGACAGTTCGATGCTGCCGGCAGACGGCGCGCTCCAGCGAAACAGCGGCGCGCAGGTGGGGCCGTCCCTTTCTCCGAGGACCGCGGCGACGGTGCCGTCCGGATCGAAGCGATAGCTCTCGACCGCCGTTTCGGAGACCAGTGCCAGGCGGCGCGCGGTGGGCACGGGTGGTTTCATCGGCGCTCCCTGCCGCGCATCATTCGCGCGTGAGCGCGAAGCTCTTCCTGATGCCGCCCGTGGCCGAAGGCGCCACCCACAGATCGAACTCTCCGGGCTCCACCGTCGGTTTCATGTCGCGGCCGACGAACTGCAGGTCGTCCGCGCGCAGCGTGAACTCGACCACCTTCGACGCCGCGGGCTCGATGCGCACCTTGCGGAAGTTCTTGAGTTCGCGCACGGGCCGCGTCACGCTCGCGGCGCGTTCGGCGGTATACAGCTGCACCACTTCCTCGGCCTCGCGCCGGCCGGTGTTGGTGACGGTGGCGCGCACACGCAGTGTGCCGCCGATCGGCAGCCGGTCCTGGCTCAGTTCCACACTGTCGTAGCGCACCGGCGCATAGCCGATGCCATGGCCGAAGGGGTAGAGCGCCTGGTTCGTGGTGTCCACGTAGCGGGTCTTGAAAGCCATGGCCTGGTCGTTGTCGGGCAGCGGCCGGCCGGTGCGCTTCTGGCCGTAGTAGAAGGGCACCTGGCCGGAGGCCCGCGGAAAGCTCACCGGCAGCCGGCCCGAGGGATTGAAGTCGCCGAACACCACGTCGGCAATGGCCGTGCCGGTCTGCACGCCCAGAAACCAGGTGACGAGGATCGCGTCGGCATCGCGCACCGCGCCCTTGAGCGTCATCGCGCGGCCGTTGCTCAGCAGCACGACCACCGGCTTGCCGGTGGCGGCCACGGCCTCGGCCAGGTCCTGCTGGGCCTGTGGAATGCCGATGTCGGTTCGCGAGCGGGCTTCGCCCGACATGCGCTCGCTCTCGCCGATGGCGAGCACCACCACGTCGGCATCGCGCGCGGCGGCCACGGCGGCCTCGATGCCGCCGGCCAGCGGCGCATCGATGCCCGAGCCGCGCACCACCGCCAGCGCAGCGGGATCGGCCAGCGCGGCGCGCAGGCCTTCGTCGATGCCGACCGGTGCCGACTGGCCCGGGAACAGGCTCCACGCGCCGAGCAGGTCCTGCGTGCCCGAGGCGAAGGGTCCGATCAGCGCGATCTTCCGGCCCGACCTGGGCAGCGGCAGCACCGCGCGCTCGTTCTTCAGCATCACGATGGAACGGCGCGCATCCTCGCGCGCGAGCGCGATGTGCGCGGGGTTGTCGGCCCGGGGCTTTGCCGGTGCGGCATCGAGCCCGCGAAAAGGTGCATCGAAGAGGCCCAGCCTCTGCTTGACCCACAGCACGCGGCGCACCGCGTCGTCCAGGCGCGCCATCGGCACTTCGCCCGAGGCCACGAGCTCGGGCAGGTAGCGCATGTACAGGCCGCTCTGCATGCTGACGTCGGTGCCGGCCAGGAACGACTGCTTGGCCGCCTGCCGGCCGTCGGCGGCATAGCCGTGCGCGATCAGCTCCTCGTCGGCCGTGTAGTCGGACACCACGAAGCCCTTGAACTTCCACTCGTCGCGCAGCACGCCCGTCAGGAGCGCAGGGTTCGCGATGGACGGAATGCCGGAGATCTCGTTGAAGGCGCTCATGACCGAGAGCGCGCCCGCGTCCAGCGCGGCGCGGAACGGCGGCAGGTAGACCTGGCGCAGCGTGCGCTCGGAGATGTCGGTGGCGGCATAGTCGAGCCCGCCTTCGGCGGCGCCATAGGCCGCGAAATGCTTGGGCGTGGCCAGCAGCGAATCGGCGTGCGACAGGTCTGTGCCCTGGAAGCCGCGCACGCGCGCGGCCGCGAACTGGTTGGCCAGGTACACGTCTTCGCCCGCGCCCTCGATGCCGCGGCCCCATCGCGCGTCGCGTGCAATGTCCACCATCGGCGCGAAGGTCCAGCGAAAGCCGTCGGCGCTGGCTTCCACCGCGGCCGCGCGCGCGGTGCGCTCGGCGAGTTCGGGCTCCCAGCTCGCGGCTTCGGCCAGCGGCATCGGGAAGATGGTGCGAAAGCCGTGGATCACGTCGGCGCCATAGAGCAGGGGGATGCCCAGGCGCGATTCGCGCACGGCCACTTCCTGCAGCACCCGCTTGCGCTCCAGCCCCTCGTTATTGAACAGGCCCGTGAGGCGGCCGGCGCGCACGTCGTCGATCTCCTGCTGGGCATTGCGCTGGCCGGCCTGCGGGTTGCCGGGAATGTTGGTGTTGGCGGGGCCGTAGAGGCTGAGCTGGCCGACCTTCTCCTCGACCGTCATGCGGGCGATGAGCGATTCGACGCGGGCATCCGCGCCCGCGGCGCCCTCGGCGGTGGCCGGGGCTGCTTGGGAGACGGGGGAGAAGGGAAGAAAACAGGCCAGGCCCAGCAGGGCCGCCATGGCGGGGATTCGAACGTGCATGGCCCGCCATTGTCCCGCCAAAGCGAGGCCGCACGGTCTGCTCGGGCTTTTGGCGGTAGGCGCGCAAGCCTATTCGGCAGTCGCGCCGGCGTCGCGGGCCACCTTCACCCACTTGGTGGTTTCGCTGCCGATGAAGGACTTGAGCTCGGCCGGCCGCATGTTGCCTGCTGTTACGCCTTGCTCCTCGAAGCGCCTGGCCACGTCCTGCTGCTGCAGCGCGCGGGCGACTTCGGCGTTCAGGCGCGTGACGAGGTCCGGCGGCGTGCCGTGGGGCGCCATGAGCGCGAACCAGGTGGTCATGTCGTAGCCCTTGAGGCCGGCCTCGTCGAGCGTGGGCACGCCCGGGTAGGCCGGCGATCGCTTCAGCGTGGTCACGGCCAGCGCATGCACTTTGCCGCCGCGCACGTGCGGTGCGGCCGACGGGCTGGTCTCGATGGCCATCTGGATCTGGCCGCCGATCAGGTCCGCCATCATCGGCGCGCCGCCCTTGTAGGGCACGTGGGTGAGGTCGGTCCGGGTCATCGAGCGGAACAGTTCGCCCGAGATGTGCTCGGTGCTGCCGTTGCCGGCCGAGCCGAAGTTCACCTTGCCGGGATTCGCCTTGATGTAGGCCACCAGTTCCGCCACCGACCTGGCCGGCACCTTGTCGTTGACCACCAGCACGTTGGGCGTGGAGGCCACGAGCGCCACGGGCTCGAAGTCGCGCTGGAAGTCGTAAGGCAGGCGCTTGTAGAGGCCCGGCGCGATCGAATGCGCGATGGTGGCCAGGAACAGCGTGTAGCCGTCGGCCGGCGCCTTCGATGCGATGGCCGCGCCCACGGTGCCGCCGGCACCGCCGCGGTTGTCGATGATGACCGGCTGCCCGAGCGATTCCGAGAGCTTCTGGCCCACGGTGCGCGCGACGATGTCGGTGGTGCCGCCGGCCACGAAGGGCACGACGATGGTGATGGGCTTGGCCGGCCAGCCGGCCGCGAGCGCGGTCGATGCGGCAGCCGCCGCGAGCAGGGCGGCCATGCCGGCGCGCAGGAAGGAGGAGAGCGTTTTTTTCATCGCGGGAGTCCTGGTGTTGTCGTGGTCTTCGGAAAAAGCCGGTCCCGCTCGCTTGGCTCGGCAGCGGGATGGCTTCGAGTGAGGGGCGATGTCAGTCGGCACCCAGCTGCAGGCGGCTGGGCAGCCGTTTCTCGATCGCGAACTTGAGCAGCGCCGCCGAGCGGAAGATGCCGTGCGCGAACTTGCCGTAGGGCAGCGTGAGGAACAGCGCCATCACCACGCCCAGGTGCACCACGAGCAGCAGCGCCATGAAGGCGGTGTCGCGCCACGCGAGCAGGGCCAGGCCCGTAACGCTGGTGAGCAGCAGCAGCGCGATGAAGCCGCGGTCCATCGGCCGCTGCGCCACGTCGCCATGCGCTGCGTTGCGCCGCAGGTTCATCCACAGCAGCCCGATGGGGCCGATCACCAGGCCAATGCCGCCCGCGGTGCCCAGCAGCACCGGCAGGCTCGTGAGCGCATAGGGCGCGTGCAGGCCAAGCAGGTAGTGGTAGAGCGTTGCCACGCAGGTAGAGGCGAAGCACAGCATGAAGCCGTAGAAGGTGAAGTGGTGCAAGCGGCGCCGCCAGAGCGTGAAGCGGTCGTCCTCGTTGTTGCAGCCCTCGCCGTGGCCGCCGCCCAGGTACCTGAGGCGCAGCACATCGTGTGCAGCCTCGGCGCCGGCCGCGGCGCGCACGCCGGCCACTTCGCCCGGCGCGTTGTCCCGTGCCGGCGACACCTCGCGCCAGAAGCGCCGCACGCCCATCGCCAGCGCGAACACCACGAAGGCGAACACCGCACCGAACACCAGCGCGAGAAAGTTGTGCGGGAAGATCGCGTAGAAGTTGCCCGCAAGCGGCGCGTGCAGCAGCGCGCCCGTCATTGCCACGGCCAGCACCAGGAACAGCGCGAGCCCGGCGGCCAGTGCCAGTGCAACGGTGAGGCCGGCCTTCCTGTAGAGCGCGCCCATCGCGGGTGGCCAGGCGTAGTCGTGGTAGGTCTGCATGCGCACCTGCGCCATCGCCTGCGGCACATTCACCGCGAACTCGTGCGGCGGCGCGTACTGGCAGGCATGCAGGCAGGAGCCGCAGTTGTGGCACAGGTTGGCAAGGTAGTGCGTGTCGGCCTTGCCGAACTCGAGCCGCCGCGTCATCGCGGGGAACACGGCGCAGAAGCCTTCGCAATAGCGGCAGGCGTTGCAGATCTGCAGGATGCGCGCGACCTCGCCTTCGCTGGCGGTCAGCGGCAGGGCGGGGGCGATGGGAATCACGCGGGCCGAGGCGCTGCCGATGCCGTCGGCATCCGCACGGGCGCGTGCGACCAGATCAGTGAGCTGCTGCAAGGGCGGTCTCCGGGGGATTCTTCGAAAGGTTCTTTGCTGCGCGTGCCGCCTGCGTGCCCGCGATGCGGCCGAAGGCCGTGCCGATGCTCATGCCCACGCCGGCCGTGTAGCCCTTGCCCAGCACGTTGCCGGCCATCATTTCGCCGGCCACGAACAGGTTGGGGCTGGCCCGGCCGCCGAAGCGCACGGCCGCGGTCTCGTCGACCTTCAGGCCCAGGTAGGTGAAGGTGATGCCGGGGCGCACCGGGTAGGCGTGGAAGGGCGCCGTGTCGATCGGCCGGGCCCAGTGCGTCTTGGCCGGCGCGATGCCCTCGGTGTGGCAGTCGTCGAGCGCGGTGTGGTCGAAGCGGCCGACGCGGCAGGCGGCGTTGTAGTCCTGCACGGTGCGAACGAACGTGGCTTCGTCCAGGCCGATCTTCTGCGCCAGTTCGCCCAGCGTGTTCGCCTGCGTGCCGGCGAACACCGGCGGCATGAAGCGCCCGACCGCCTTCTGGTCGATGATCGACCATGCGATCTGCCCGGGCTGCTGCGCCACGAGCCGGCCCCAGATGGCGTAGCGCTTGGGCCAGAAGTCCTCGCCCTCGTCATAGAAGCGCTTCGCCTCGCGGTTGACCACGACGCCGAGCGACACGCAGTCGATGCGCGTGCAGATGCCGCCGTCGTAGAGCGGCGCGCGCGCATCGATGGCCACCATGTGGCCCTGCGACGGATCGCCGATGCTGTCGGCGCCCGCATCGATCATGTACTTCAGCAACACGCCCTGGTTGAAGCGCGTGCCGCGGACGAGGAAGTTGTCGGCCGGCCATTCGCCGCGCTCGTTCCGGCCCCAGGCCTCGCGCAGCCATTCGCGGTTCGACTCGAAGCCGCCGGCGGCCAGCACGCAGCTCTTTGCCGCGATGCGCTCGCCGGCCTCGGTGCGCACGGCCACGAAGCGGTCGCCGTCGAGCTCGACCGAGGCCACGGGCGTGTCGTAGCGGATCTGCACGCCCAACCGTTCGGCGCTGCGGAAATAGGCGTTCACCAGCGCCTTGCCGCCGCCCATGAAGAAGGCATTGGTGCGCGCCACGTGCAGCGCACCCGACAGCGGCGGCTGGAAATGCACGCCGTGGCGGCGCATCCAGTCGCGGCAGTTCGACGAGGCGCGGATCACCAGGCGCGCGAGATGCTCGTCGGTCAGGCCGCCGGTCACCTTCAACAGGTCTTGCCAGTACTCCTCTTCAGGGTAGGCATCGACCAGCACGTCCTGCGGCGCGTCGTGCATGCAGCGCAGGTTGCGCGTGTGCTGCGAATTGCCGCCGCGCCAGGCCTTGGGCGAGGCCTCCAGCAGCAGCACCGAGGCGCCGGCCTCGCGCGCCATCAGCGCGGCGCACAGCGCGGCATTGCCGCCGCCGACAACCAGTACGTCTATCACTCGTGGGTCTCCTTGGAATACGGGAGACTTTAGGCAGCGGTGCCTTGACGCGAAAGGCCGGAACAGGCAACGGGTGTTCAGTTTTCGAGAAGACTGGCGCCGGCCCAGCGCCCTTCGCGCACCAGGGCGCGGGCGGTGTCGGCAAGCACCACGCGCGCCGCCAGCGCGGCCGGCGAAAGCTCGTCGTCGGACAGGCTCACCAGCAGGTTGTGGCGGCCCACGTGCGCATCGCTGATCTGCGTGAGCTGAAGGTCGCCGCGGTCACGGCGGGCGGTGGCAGCGCCGGGCTGGATGGTCGCGCCGTGGCCGGCGCGCACCGCGTCCATCAACAGCGCCAGGCCGTCCACCTCGGCGACGATGCGCGGCGCGATGCGGGCCCGCGCGAAAGCCGCCATCAGCGTGGCGCGCAGGCCGTGGCTGCCGCTGGGCAGGATGAGCGGCAGCTCGGCCAGTTGCGACAGTCGCACCTTGGCGCCAGACGGGCGCTGCGCGAGATTCGGCGATGCGATCACGAACAGCTTTTCCCCCAGCAGCGGCAGCACGCTCCAGCGCCGCGGCGTGTCGGTCTGGAACAGCACCGCCAGGTCGAGCTGGCGCGCATGCAGCATCGTCGTGAGGTGGCCCGAGAGCGCCTCCACCATGTGCAGCCGCACCTCGGGATAGCGCTCCTGCATCGCCCGCATCAAAGGCACGCCGAGCACGGTGGCGGTGGTGGGCGCGAGGCCTACGCTCACATGGCCCGACAGGCGCGCCTGCTGCGCCGCGCGCACCGCGTCGTCGGCATGGCGCAGCGTGAGCTGCGCCTGGTGCAGGAAGGCCATGCCGGCATCGGTGGGCGTGACGCCGGTAGAGCTGCGCTGCAGCAGGCGCGTGGAGAGCTCGCCTTCGAGCCGGCTGATCTGCTGGCTCAGCGCCGACGTGACCACGCCCAGTTCGATGGCCGCACGGCCCATGCTGCGGAGTTCGCAGACCTTGACGAAGTAGCGCAGTTGCCGGAGTTCCATGTACGCATCATCGCGCAGTTAAAAAAAATGGCTGCCGGCACCTGTCGCGCAGGCACTGGCAGCCGTGGAAACCGGGATCGGCGCGGCTTATTGCCTGTAGCTGTCGTCGATGCGGTCGAGCTTGCGGATCAGCGAGGGCCAGACGAACTGCCCGCCCAGGCCGCCGGTCTGCACCTTCATTGCCTGGCCCACGCCTTCGACGATCTTGGGGTTCACCTGCGTGAGTTCGCCGCCGCCGGACTGCGCGGCGATCTGGATCTGGCAGGTGTTCTCGAAGGTGTACATCGAAAGGAAGGCGTCCGCAATGGTCTTGCCGCAAGTCAGCAGGCCGTGGTTGCGCAGCATCAGGAAATTGGCGTGCCCCAGGTCGGCCTGCAGCCGCGGCTTCTCGTCGTCGCGGAAGGCCACGCCTTCGTAGTCGTGGTAGGCCAGCGATGCCAGCACGAAGGTCGACTGCTGGCTGATGGGCAGCACGCCGTTCTTCTGCGCGCTCACCGCGATGCCGGCCCGGGTGTGGGTGTGCAGCACGCACTGGATGTCCTCGCGCGCCGCATGCACGGCGCTGTGGATCACGAAGCCGGCCGGGTTCACGGGGTAGGGCGAGTCGATGACCTTGTTGCACTGCTGGTCGACCTTGACCAGGCTCGAGGCGGTGATCTCGTCGAACATCAGGCCGTAGGGGTTGATCAGGAAGTGGTGCTCGGGCCCGGGAATGCGCGCGCTGATGTGCGTGAAGACGAGGTCGCTCCAGCCGTAGAGCGCCACCAGGCGATAGCAGGCGGCGAGGTCGACGCGCAGCTGCCACTCCTCGGCGGAGACGAGCTTCTGGATTTCGGACTGGGTGTTTGCGTTCATGGTGCGTGGTTTCCTTGTGGGGGTCAGGCCGCGGCCGGTTCCGTCATGGCGGCCTTGTAGATGCTTTGCTTCGGCTGCGCCATCAGGCGCCGCAGCATGGGCTCGAATTCGCTGATGGGCAGCGTCTCGGCGCGGGGGTCGAAGGCCGGGTTGTCGTAGAGCGCGCAGAACTCGGCAGTGCGCTCGTAGTGCGGATGGTCCTTGAAGCCGTCGCGCATGTCGCGGTCCAGGCCGATGTGATGGAAGAAGTAGTGGCCCTGGAAGATGCCGTGGTGCTGCACCATCCAGTGGTTGGCTTCACTCACGAAGGGCTTGAGGATGGCCGCGGCAATGTCGGGGTGGTTGAAGCTGCCGAGCGTGTCGCCGATGTCGTGCAGGAGCGCGCACACCACGTATTCCTCGTCGCGGCCGTCGCGCAGCGCGCGCGTGGCGGTCTGCAGCGAATGGGTGTAGCGGTCGACCGGAAAGCCGCCGTAGTCGCCTTCGAGGATCTGCAGGTGCCTGATCACGCGCGCCGGCAGGCCGGCCGCGAACTGCCTGAACTCGCCGCCGATCAGCTGCCAGTCTTCGCGCGTGCTCTCCTGCATGCTCCTGAAACCTGCCCGTTCGCTCATCGTGTACGTCTCCGTGTTCTTTGGGGGGAGCGGCCACTGTAGACCCGGGCTTGACGTTCAACTGTCAAGAATTTGACAATGCAAGGCTCTGGTAAACCCCCGCATGCCGCCTTCCAAACCGCGACTTTCCGCCCCGCACCGTGCCGCGATGGAGCGCAATCCATGGTTCACCAGCATGCCGCGCGCGCAGCGCGAAGCACTGCTGGGCGCGGCCGAACTCATTCACGTGCGGCGCGGCGCAATGGTGTTCCGCCAGGGCGATCCGATCCATGCCGCCGGCGGCGGCTTCTATGGCCTCTTGGCCGGCACGATCAAGATCTCGTCGCTGCGGCAAGACGGGCGCGAGGCCATCCTCGCAGTGCTCGAGCCCGGCAACTGGTTCGGCGAGATCACGCTGATCGACGGCTCGCCGCGCACCCACGACGCCACCGCGCTGGAGGCGCTCGACCTGCTCGTGGTGCCGCCCGAGGCCTTTGCCCAGCAGATGCGCGACGTGGTCTTTGCCAACGCGGTGGCCGCCATGCTGGCCGCGCGCGTGCGCATGCTCTACGGCCTCACCGAAGACGCCACGCTGCGCAGCCTGCGTGCCCGTGTGGCGCACCGGCTGCTGGTGCTGGCGCGCGGCGACGCCACGCAGTCGGTGCAACTGCGCCGCACGCTGATGCTGCCGCAGGAGGCGCTGGCGATGATGCTCGGCGTCACGCGCCAGACGCTCTCGAAGGAGCTCAATGCGCTGGCGGGCGAGGGCATGCTCGCGCTGGGCTACGGACGCATCGAGCTCCGATCGCTCGATGCGCTGCAGGCGCTGGTGAGTGCAGGATGAGCGCTGTCAGCGTATGAATGCTCGCGTCTGTTCGTGAGACACCGAGGAACCGGCTTCGCCGGGCCTCAGGTGTCGCCCCCGGTCGGGGGTGGCGAAGCGACACGAAGTGCGCGCAGCCTGGGGGCGAACCTATCTCAACACGCGCCCGTCGGCCGAGATGCTGATCAGGTCGATGGTGCGCGAGGCATCGCGCAGGCCCGGACGCAGGTTGACGCGGAAGCCGCCCACGTCGTAGTCGGTCATGGCGGTCATCACGCGCTGCAGGCTCGCGGTGGTGAAGCCGCGGCCCGCGCGGCGCACCGCTTCGCCCGCCACCTTGACCGCGATGAAGCCTTCGAGGCCTTCGTAAGAGGGCGTCTGGTCGGAGTTGTCGACTGCGGCGCGGTACTCCTTGACGATCGGGATGGCCGAGGGCCGCGGCGACGGCACCACCTGCGAGATCACGATGCCGCCGATGTCCTTGCCCAGTTCGGCATAGAGCGGGTCGATGCCCACGATCGAGAAGGCCATGAAGCTGCCGCTGTAGCCGCTCTTGCGCAGCTTGCGGATCGCATTGGCCGTGGTGCCTGAGAGCGACACCAGCACGATGGCCTGCGGCGCCTGCTGCAGAACCGTCTTCAGCGCCGCGTCGAGCTTGTCGGCGCCGGCCGGCACCATCGCCGAGGCCACCAGCGCGGGCAGCTTCAGCTCGGTGATGGCCTGCTGGACGGCGGCGAGGCCGGCTCGGCCCATGGCGTCGTCATCGCCCACCAGCGCGATGCGCGTCTGGCCCACGGTGGCGCACTGGCGCACGATCTTCAGCGCCTCGTCGATCATGCCGGGGCGCACGTGGAACACATGGGGATGGCTGGCCTCGCGCAGCGAGTCGGCGGCGGCAAAGGGCGCGAACAGCAGGCTGCCCTGCTGCGCGGCGACGTTGGCGCCGGCATCGCTGCTGGCGGTACCCACGAAGCCGAACAGCATGTCGGCCTTGTCGGCACCGAGCAGGGTGCGCGCATTGGCGGCCGCCCGGCCCGCGTCGTAGCCGTCATCCAGCTGCAGCAGCTTCAGCTGCAGGCCGCTCGCGGCATTGCGCTCGTTGAAGTCGGCCACCGCGAGCCGGCTGCCGGCCGCAAACGCCAGCCCGATCTCGCCGGCCGCGCCCGTCAGCGGCACCGACTGGCCCAGCACGACCACCCGGGCGCCCGCTGCGCGGTTCGATGATTGCGACAGCGCCGGAAGATGAACGCCGCTGCCCAGCAGCAGCGCCCCGCACGCCTTGCCCAGCCATTCCCTGCGAGAACTGTCCATGGCTCACCTTTTTTAACAGTAGTAAAAAAGTGTAGCAATTTCGGTGCCCAGGGGGAAGGCTGCGGCGAAAGATGCCGGCCGGCTTGCCGATGGCGCGGCTTCAGGCGCGCCGGAACACCAGGTCCCAGACCCCGTGGCCCAGCTTGATGCCGCGGTTCTCGAACTTGGTGAGCGGCCGGTACGCCGGCTTGGGCGCATAGCCTTCGGCCGTGTTGCGCAGCAGCGGCTCGGCGGACAGCACCTCGAGCATCTGCTCGGCGTAGGGCTGCCAGTCGGTGGCGCAGTGGATGTAGCCGCCCGGCTGCAGGTGCTCGGCAAGCTTTTTCACGAACTCGGGCTGGATCAGGCGGCGCTTGTTGTGGCGCTTCTTGTGCCACGGGTCGGGGAAGAACACATGCACGCCCGCCAGCGAACCGGGTTGCAGCATGTGGTCGAGCACGTCGACCGCATCGTGCGCGCAGATGCGGATGTTGGGGATCGACTGCTCGCCGATGCGCTTGAGCAGCGCGCCCACGCCGGGCTCGTGCACTTCGCAGCACAGGAAGTTGGTTTCGGGCAGCACGGTGGCGATGTGCGCGGTGGCCTCGCCCATGCCAAAGCCGATCTCGAGCACGGTCGGGCCGGCGCGGCCGCCGAAGGCCGCCGTCAGGTCGAGCGGCTCGGGCTTGTAGGGGATGAGGAACAGCGGACCCAGTTCGGCAAAGGCGCGCGCCTGGCCTTCGGTGGTGCGGCCGGCGCGCTTCACGAAGCTCTTGAGGCGGCGGTGCAGCGGATGCGGTTTGTCGGCGGCGTCGTCGCTCGGCGGGGAATCGTGGGGCACGGTGTCGGAAGAGGTCATTGCGGCCGCGAATTGTAGAGATCGCGCCATTCGGGCACCCAGCCGGCCAATGCCGACGCGCAGGAAGCCGCCGTGGTGGCGCGCAGCCCGAGCACGCGCGCGGCCGCGTCGAGCGCGGCCAGGGCGGCTTCGGGCGCGGCGGTGTCGATGGCGGTGGCGCCGTTCTGCTTGGAGAGCTTGTCGCCGTCGGCGCCGCGCACCAGTGGCGTGTGCAGGTAGCTGGGCGTGGGCAGGCCGAGCGCGCGCTGCAGCAGGATCTGGCGCGCGGTGTTGTCGGCCAGGTCCTCGCCGCGCACCACGTCGGTCACGCCCTGTTCCGCGTCGTCGACCACCACCGCAAGCTGGTAGGCCCAGGGGCCGTCGGCGCGGCGCAGCACGAAGTCGCCGACTTCGCGGCTCACGTCCTGGCACTGGAGGCCAAGGCGGCGGTCGGTCCAGCAGAGTTCGCCGGAGGCCAGCGCCGGCTGGGCGGATTCGAACCTCTCGGTGGCGAAGCGCCAGGCGCGTGCGGGCTTGCCGTGCAGCCCCTCGCGGCAGGTGCCGGGGTAGACCCGCTCGCCATGGCGCGTGTGCGGCCGGCCGAGCCCTGCCAGCGCCTCGTCGATGTCCTTGCGCGAACAGCCGCAGGGGTAGGCAAGGCCGAGGGCCTGCAGCCTTGCCAGCGCGGCTTCGTAGCGCGCGGTGCGCTGCGTCTGCCATACCGGCGCTTCGTCGGGCAGCAGGCCGCAGTCGGCCAACTGCCCAAGGATGTGCTCGCCCATGCCGGGCAGGCAGCGTTCGGTGTCGGCGTCCTCGATGCGGACCAGCCAGCGCGCCTGGGGGCCGCGCGCGCGCACGTCGAGCCAGCTTGCGAGCGCGGCCACCAGCGAGCCGGCATGCAGCGGGCCAGTGGGCGAGGGCGCGAAACGGCCGGTCTCCCGCATCCGAGGATCAGATCACTGCGAGCGCCAATGAAAGGCCCGAGAGGAACGCGTCTTCGACCCGGTGCCCGGTGCACCAGTCGCCGGCCACGCCGATGCGCGCTTTGGCGTCCCACAGGTGGCTCTTGCCGACCGGCACCTGGGTCTGGGCTTCGGTCCAGCAGCGTGCCCGGGCGTGCGTGGGCGCGGCATGGATGCCGGTGATCTCGGCGAAGGCGCGCAGCAGCTTGGCTTCGACGCGCGCGGCGTCGTCGCGCAGGTGCTCCTGCGACCAGGCGGCGCTGGCCTGCAGCGTCCAGCGCTCGACGCGTTCGCGGCCGGGCTTGGACGATTCGCGCGCGAGCCATGCCACGCGGTGGTGCGTGCTGCGCGCCGCATTCCATTGCGGGCCGAGGTGCGACATGTTGGCCTGGTTGGCCTGCGGGAACGCGATCATCAGCGTCCAGCAGGGCGCAATGCGCACCGGCTCGATCTTCTGGCTGATGGAAGCGGAAAGCTTGCCGTCGCCCAGCAGCACCCGCGTGCGCGAGGGCGGCACGGCCAGCAGCACGGCGTCGAAGCCCGAATACACGTGCTGCGAATCGTCTTCGCCGGCGGTGCGCAGCTGCCAGCGCCTGGGGTCGAGCGCATCGGGCTCGATCTGCGTGACTTGCGTGTCGAGCACGAGGCTGTCGCCCAGCGGCGCGGCCCAGTGGGCCACCAGCGCGTCCATGCCGGGCTGCGCCACCCAGTGCGATTCGCGCCCGGGCAATGCGGCCTCGGCCACGCGGCCGTGCGCATCGAGCACGCGCACGAGGTTGGCGCTCCAGGGACGGCAGAGGCTGGGCGTGGCTTCGAGCGCCAGCGCAAAGCGCGGATCGCGCACGGTGAAGTACTGCGCGCCACTGTCGAAGCGGCCGAAGGCGGTGTCGACGCTCGCCATGCGCCCGCCGGGCGCGGCCTCGCGTTCGAACACCGTGACTTTGTGGCCGGCCTGCACCAGCGTTCGCGCGCAGGCGACTCCGGCAATGCCGGCGCCGACGACGGCGTAGTGGCGTGGAGCGGTGGGGGTTCGGTGGCGGTCGGCCGCCTTTGCAGTTGCGCGAGTGGTCATGAGGGACTCTTTTCTTGTGTACGGGAGACGGATGGATGTGTCCGGACTCTACAACGGTCTGCAAAGGGGCCGCCGCGCGGCTGTAAGGCGATGGCTTTCAACGCCCCCGGTGCCGCTCCAGCAGCGCCCGCCGCGTGGCCTCGTGCTCGAACTGCGCGAGCCACCATTCGAGCGCGCGGCCCGGACCGCCCGCACTGCGTACGCGCCAGGCGCAGTGCATGGTGGCCAGGGGCGGCTGGCGTTCGGTCTTGCGCTCGACCAGGTGGCCGGCCTCGATATAGGGCCGTGCCATCGGCTCGGGCAGAAAGCCGCCGCCCAGACCGTGCAGCTGCGCGTTCAGCTTGGCCTGCATGCTCGGCACCGTGAGCACGTCCTGCCCGCCGACCAGGTTGACCGTCATGCTCGGCCCGCTGCGCACCGAGTCGGCCGCCGCCACCGCGCGATGCTGGCGCAGCACCGCATCGGTCAAGGGCTCGGGCAGGCGCGCGAGCGGATGGTGCGGCGCCACGGCATAGACAAAACACAGCTCGCCGATCGGCCGGCTGCGGATGCCGGTGGCGGTGAAGGCCAGGCTCGCGGCATCGAGCACGGCGCCGATGGCCAGGTCGGCCTCGCCGCTGGTCAATGCCTCGATGGTGCCCAGCAGGGTTTCGTCGCGCAGCTTGAGCCGCGTGGGCGGATCGAGCGCGAAGAAGGCGGTGGCCAGGTCGAGCAGCGGATCGCGCGCGATCACGCTGTCGACCGCAATGGTGAGCATCGGCTCCCAGCCGGTGGCCACGCGCTTGACGCGGTTGGCCACCGCGTCGATCTCGCCCAGCAGCCGCGCCGCCTCGCGCAGCAGCTCGGCGCCGGCCTCGGTGATGCGGGCCTGGCGCGCGCTGCGGTCGAACAGCAGCACGTCGAGCGCGTCCTCGATCTGGCGCACGCGGTAGCTGAGCGCGCTGGGCACCAGATTGAGCTCGCGCGCCGCGCCGGCAAAGCTGCCGGTGGCGGCCACCGTCTGCAGCATGGCGAGCGCGTCGGGGGTCAGTACGTCTCTGGCGCTGGGCATCTCGGCTCCTGTCGATCGACCGATCGATTGATCAAAAAATTTGAATGATGCCATCAAAACCCGGCGCTTTTGCTGCGGGGGTGCGGGCCTAAAGTTCTTCACATCCGCTGCGCATCCGGCGCGGCATACGAAGAAGGCCCGAACGTCCCCACGGGGCAGGGCCGAAGGAGTTTGACGATGTTGCAAGTCCGTAAATCACAGGAACGCGGTTATGCCGACCATGGCTGGCTGCGCTCGTTCCACAGCTTTTCCTTTGCCGGCTACTACGACCCGGCCCACATGGGTTTCGGCAACCTGCGGGTGATCAACGAAGACCGCGTGGCCGCGGGCGCCGGCTTCGGCACCCATGGCCACAAGGACATGGAGATCATCAGCTACGTGCTCTCGGGCGAACTGGCGCACAAGGACAGCATGGGCAACGTGGAATCCATTCCGCCGGGCGACGTGCAGCGCATGAGCGCGGGGCGCGGCGTGATGCACAGCGAGTTCAACCACAAGGCCGACGAGACCACGCACTTCCTGCAGATCTGGATCGAGCCCAACGTGCGCGGCATTGCACCGGGCTACGAGCAGAAGAAGTTCAGCGACGCCGAGAAGCGCGGCAAGCTGCGCCTGGTGGCCTCGCCCGACGGCGCCGACGGCTCGGTGACGGTGCATGCCGATGCGCGCCTCTTCGCAGGCCTGCTCGACGGCGACGAGAAGGCCAGCCTGGCGCTCGATCCGAAGCGCAAGAGCTACGTGCACCTGGTGCGCGGCGAGCTCGAAGTGAACGGCCAGAAGCTCGCGGGCGGCGACGCCGCGATGCTCGAAGGCGAAACGCAGCTCACGCTCGGCGCCGGCAAGGATGCCGAAGTGCTGGTGTTCGACCTGGCGGCATGATCCTGGGCCGGGCGCATGCCGCCCGGCCTTCTTTTCTTTTTTTCTTGTTCCTTTTTCAATTTCAACAACCCGAGGAGTTTTCACACATGGCAACCACAACCAACACCCCCAATGCAGCCCAGGACACGCTGGCGCTGGCCGGCCGCATCCTGATCGCGTACCTGTTCATCCCGGCCGGCATCGGCAAGCTCATGGGCTTTGCGGGCACCGTGGGCTACATCAACTCGGTGGGCCTGCCGCTGCCGGAAGTGGGCGCCGCGATCGCCATCCTGGTCGAGCTCGTCCTTGGCATTGCGCTGCTGGTGGGCTTCAAGACCCGCTGGACCGCCATTGCGATGGCGATCTTCACCGTGGCCACCGCGCTGTTCTTCCACAAGTACTGGGCCGTGCCCGACGCGATGAAGATGATGCAGCAGATCAACTTCAACAAGAACATCGCCATCGCAGGCGGTTTGCTCGCCTTCGCCGCCTTCGGCCCCGGCCGCTTCAGCATCGACAAGCGCTGATTCCACAACCCGAACAAAGGAGTCCCTGAACATGGCAAACATCGTTGTCGTCTTCCATTCCGGCTACGGCCATACCCAGCGCGTGGCGCAAGCCGTGGCCGATGGCGCGGACGCGCAGCTGCTCGCCATCGACGCCGATGGCAACCTGCCTGAAGGCGGCTGGGAGACGCTGGCCGCGGCCGACGCGATCATCTTCGGCTCGCCGACCTACATGGGCGGCGTGAGCTGGCAGTTCAAGAAATTCGCCGATGCCTCGTCGAAGGTCTGGTTCACGCAGGGCTGGAAGGACAAGCTCTTCGCGGGCTTCACCAACAGCGCCACCATGAACGGCGACAAGGTCGCGACCATCGCCTACCTGTGGACGCTCGCGATGCAGCACAGCGGCCTCTGGGTCAGCATGGGCATCCTGCCGACCAACAACAAGGCGGCCACGCGCGATTCGATGAACTACGTGGGCGGCTACGGCGGCTTGCTGACGCAGTCGCCTTCGGATGCAAGCCCGGCCGAGATGTTCAAGGGCGACTTCGACACAGCAAGGGCATTCGGCGAGCGTATTGCCACAGTGGCAAGATCACGCGGATAAAACCCAGCCACCCACGGAGCCCCCGATGACCGATACCACCGCCCAGACCCAATTGCTTCAACCGCACGACAAGGACCTCGGCGGCGGCTTCAAGGTGCGGCGCCTGCTGCCGGCGGCGCAGCGCCGTTCGGTCGGGCCCTTCGTTTTCTTCGACCACTTCGGCCCGGCCACCGAGCAGCCCGGCACGGAGCACGACGTACGGCCGCACCCGCACATCGGCCTGTCCACGGTCACCTATCTTTTCGAGGGCGCGATGATGCATCGCGACAGCCTCGGCAGCGTGCAGGAGATCCTGCCCGGCGCCATCAACTGGATGACCGCGGGGCGCGGCATCGTGCACTCCGAGCGCAAGCCCGAGCGCCTGAAGGCCGACACCTACGTGAACCACGGGCTGCAGCTCTGGGCTGCGTTGCCGCGGGCGCATGAAGAAGCCGAGCCGAGCTTCGAGCACACGCCGGCCAGTGCCATTCCCGAGGTGGTGGAGCAGGGCGTGACGGTGCGCGTGCTGGTGGGCGAGGCCTTTGGCGCGCGTTCGCCTGTGAAGACACTGTCGCAGACGATCTATCTCGACATCGCATTGCCCGCGGGCGGCCGCTTCGAGCTGCCCGCGCTGGCGCCCGAACTGGCCGTCTACGTCGTCGATGCCGATGCGCGCGTCGATGGCGAATCGATCCCCGCGCACACCATGGCTGTTCTGCCCGATGGCCAGGGCGCGGTGCTGACTTGCGACACCGCCGCGCGCCTGATGGTGATCGGCGGCGAGCCGCTCGACGGCCCGCGCTACATCACCTGGAACTTCGTCTCGAGCCGGCGCGAGCGCATCCTCGAAGCCGGCGCCGACTGGGCTGCGCAGCGCATGGGCCATGTGCCTGGCGAGACCGAATTCATTCCGCTGCCGGGCAAGCCTTTCGGCGTGCGCGAGCCGGACGTAGGCACGACGCCGGTCTGATCTCCGGAGCGCGCGGCCGGCAATCCGCCGGCTATTTCTTCAGGCCGCGACCGAGGTCGATGTCTTCCGACGCACGCGCGCTGGCATCGGCCGCACGCGCGCTCAGGTCGGGTGCCAGCGCGCGCCGGCCGTCGAACACGAAACAGTCGCCGTGGTAGTGCGCGCCGCCGACTTCTTCGAAATATTTCAGGATGCCGCCTTCGAGCTGCAGCACGTTCTCGACGCCTTCCTCGCGCATCAGGATCGCGGCCTTCTCGCAGCGGATGCCGCCGGTGCAGAAGCTCACCACGGTCTTGCCAGCGAAATCGGCGCGGTGCTGTTTCAGCGCGGGCGGGAATTCGGTGAACTTGGTGATGCGCCAGTCGATCGCGCCGTCGAAGGTGCCTTCGTCGACCTCGAAGTCGTTGCGCGTGTCGAGCAGCGCGATCTCCCGGCCCTGGTCGTCGTGGCCCTGGTCGAGCCAGCGCTTGAGCGTGGGCGCGTCCACGCCGGGCGCCCGGCCTGCCGCCGGCTGGATGGCCGGATGGTCCATGCGGATGATCTCGCGCTTGAGTTTCACCAGCATGCGGCGGAAGGGCTGCGCGGCGGACCAGCTTTCCTTGGTTTCGAGGTCGGCGAAGCGCGCGTCGCAGCGCAGGCTGGCCACGAAGCTGCGGATGGCATCAGGCAGCCCCGCCAGGAACAGGTTGATGCCCTCGGGCGCCAGCAGGATGGTGCCCATGAGGCCCAGGGCCTGGGCGCGCCCGCGCAGCTCTTCGCGCAGCATGGGGCTGTCGTCTATGGCCACGAATTTGTAGGCCGCGATATTCAAAATCTCTTGCACGGGGCGTAATTGTAGGGATCGCCACCCCACATCGTGGAGTGCGGCTTTCTACAATGGAAGGATGTTTGTTCACCTGCGCCTGCACACCGAGTTTTCCGTCGTCGACGGCACCAACCGCATCGACGAAGTCGTCAAGGCCGCCGCTGCCGACAAGCAGCCCGCACTGGCCATCACCGACCTGAACAACCTGTTCGGGGCGGTCAAGTTCTACAAGCAGGGGCGCGGCAAGGGCGTCAAGCCCGTCATCGGCGCTGAAATCTTCATCGAGGGGCTGGGCAAGGAGCCCGGGGTGCTCACCCGCATCGTGCTGCTGGTGCAGAACATGGAAGGCTACCTGCACCTGTCCGAGCTGCTGGCGCGCGCCTGGACGCAGAACGTGGGCCGCGGCCAGTCGCAGGCGGCCTGCAAGCTCGAATGGCTCCAGGAGCTGCAGGGCGGGCTGATCGCGCTGTCGGGCGCGCAGGCCGGCCCGCTGGGTGCGCCGCTGCTGCAGGGGCAGGAAGAACGCGCCGCCGAGCTGGCGCTGCAGCTGGCGGGGATGTTCCCGCACCGCTTCTACATCGAACTGCAGCGCGCGGGCCGCCCCGACGACGAGCCGCACGTGATCGCCGCCGTGAAGCTCGCGGCCCGGCTGCGCCTGCCGGTGGTCGCGACGCATCCGGTGCAGTTTGCCGAACGCCAGGACTACGAGGCGCACGAGGCGCGCGTCTGCATCTCGGAAGGCGAAATCCTGGGCAACCCCCGCCGCGTGCGCAAGTTCACCGAGGAGCAGTACTTCAAGTCGAGCGCCGAAATGGAGGCGCTCTTTGCCGACGTGCCGAGCGCGCTGACCAACACGGTCGAGATCGCCAAGCGCTGCAACCTCACGCTGGTGCTCGGCAAGCCGCAGCTGCCCGACTTTCCGACGCCCTTCATCAGCGAAGGCGTGCGCATGCCGATCGACGAGTTCTTCCGCCAGGAGTCGTTCGTGGGCCTGGAAGAACGCCTGGCGCACCTCTACCCCGACGTCGCCAAGCGCGATGCCGAGCGGCCGCGCTATGTGGAGCGGCTGGAGTTCGAGATCAACACGATCCTGAACATGGGCTTCCCGGGCTACTTCCTGATCGTGGGCGACTTCATCAAGTGGGCCAAGAACAACGGCTGTCCGGTGGGCCCGGGCCGGGGCTCGGGCGCGGGCTCGCTGGTGGCCTACGCGCTGAAGATCACCGACCTCGATCCGCTCGAATACAAGCTGCTGTTCGAACGCTTCTTGAACCCCGAGCGCGTCTCGATGCCCGACTTCGACATCGACTTCTGCCAGGGCAACCGCGACCGCGTGATCGACTACGTCAAGGACAAGTACGGCCGCGATGCCGTGAGCCAGATCGCCACCTTCGGAACCATGGCCGCGCGCGCCGCCATCCGCGACGTGGGCCGTGTGCTCGACATGAGCTACATGTTCTGCGACGGCATCAGCAAGCTCATTCCCAACAAGCCCGGCCAGCCCGTCACCATTCAATATCCGCCCAACCCCAAGGTGGAAGGCGACAAGAACAACTACGCCATCGAGATGGAGCCGCAGCTCGCGGCGCGCATCGAGAAGGAAGAAGAAGTGCGCATGCTGGTGGAGCTCGCGCAGAAGCTTGAGGGCATGACCCGCAACATCGGCATGCACGCGGGCGGCGTGCTGATTGCGCCCGGCAAGCTCACCGACTTCTGCCCGCTCTACCAGCAGCCCGGCAGCGACTCGGCCGTGAGCCAGTACGACAAGGACGACGTGGAGGCCATCGGCCTCGTGAAGTTCGACTTCCTGGGCCTGGCCACGCTCACCATCCTCGAGATTGCGAAAGAGTTCATCGTCAAGCGCCATAAGGGCCAGGAGAACTTCGCGTACGAGAACATCAAGCTCGACGACCGCGAGACCTACAAGCTGTTCTCCGAAGGCAAGACGGAAGCGGTGTTCCAGTTTGAAAGCCGCGGCATGCAGGGCATGCTGAAGGATGCGCGGCCGACGCGCCTGGAGGACCTGATCGCGCTCAATGCGCTGTACCGTCCGGGTCCGATGGACCTGATCCCGAGCTTCGTGGCGCGCAAGCATGGCCGCGAAGAGGTGGAGTATCCGCACCCGGCCGTGGCCGAGATGCTCTCCGAGACCTACGGGATCATGGTCTACCAGGAGCAGGTGATGCAGACCGCGCAGATCCTGGGCGGCTACTCGCTCGGCGGCGCCGATTTGCTGCGCCGCGCCATGGGCAAGAAAAAGCTCGAGGAGATGGCCGAGCACCGCGAGAAATTCCGTGCGGGTGCGCTCAAGACGCACGGCATTCCCCAGGACAAGGCCGACGAGATCTTCGACTTGATGGAGAAGTTCGCGGGCTACGGCTTCAACAAGTCGCACGCCGCCGCCTACTCGCTGCTGGCGTACCACACGGGCTGGCTCAAGGTCCACTACACGGCCGAGTTCTTCTGCGCCAACATGACCGTGGAAATGGACGACACCGACAAGCTCAAGGTGCTGTTCGAGGACGCGCAGAAGAATTTCGGCATCACCTTCGAGCCGCCGGACGTGAACCGCGGCAACTACCGTTTCGAACCGGTCACCGACAAGGTGATCCGCTACGGCCTGGGCGCCGTCAAGGGCACGGGCCAGCTCGCGGTCGAGGCCGTGGTGCGCGCACGGGAGGAGGGCGGCCCGTTCAAGAGCCTGTTCGACTTTTGCGTGCGCATCGACCGCCAGCGCATCAACAAGCGCACGGTCGAAGCGCTCATCAAGGCTGGTGCCTTCGATTCGATCCAGCAGAACCGCGCCTCGCTCATTGCCTCGGTCGACCGCGCCTTCGAGTTCGCGGCCGCCACCGAGGCCAATGCCGCGCAGGTCGACATCTTCGGCGACAGCGAGCACGGTTCGGCCACGCAGGAGCCCGAGCTGGTCGACGCCACTCCCTGGGGCGTGAAGGAGCGGCTCACCTTCGAGAAGACGGCCGTCGGCTTCTATCTTTCGGGCCACCTGTTCGACGAGGTGGCGCACGAGGTGCGGCGCTTCTGCAAGCGCGAGATCGGCGACCTGATGGACACGCGCGAACAGCAGGTGATCGCGGGCATCGTGAGCGATTTCCGCGTGATCAACGGCCAGCGCGGCCGGCTGGCGATCTTCAAGCTCGACGACAAGTCCGATGCCATCGACGCCACCGCCGACGAGGCGCTGATCAATGCGAACCGCAACACCCTGAAGGACGACGAGCTGGTGATCGTGAGCGGCCGGCTCCAGCCGGGCCGCGGCGGCTTCGAGGCCCGCTTCCAGGTGCAGCAGGTGTGGGACCTGGCCACCGCGCGCTGCCGCTTCGGAAAATTCCTGCGGGTGGCCGTCAATGGCAAGGCGCCCGACATCGCGCGCCTCGTGAAGGACTTTCCGCCGCGCACCGAGCAGAGCGAGCACGGCGACCTCGTGCAGGGGCTGCCAGTGCGCCTGTCGATGGCGCGCGGCGGCGCGCAGGTCGAGCTGCAGCTCGGCGAGCGCGCCAGGTTCTTCCCGACCGACGCCGCGCTGGCGAGTTGGACCGCGCAGGCGGAGGCCGGCAAGGCCTCGGTCGTCTACGAATGAGAAGGATGAGCGGCGAGGCGGCCGGGCGCGTGTAGCGCCTGGCCGGCCCTGCTATCGCTTGGGCCGCAGCGAAACGATCAGCGACGGGAAGATGCGCCCGTCGGTGTCGCGCGGCAGCTTGTCGGTCTTGTGCAGGCCGCGCTCGGCGGCTTCGTCCCAGCTGGGCAGTCCGCTCGACTTGGTCAGCTTGACGCCGACGATGGTGCCGTCCGGTGCCAGGTTCACTTCGAACTCGGCGGCCGGATTGCCGTTGACCGTCTCGGCATCGGGGAAGGTGATGTTCGGTCGCACGGCGGCCGCGATGCGTCCCGCGTAGCCGCTCGACGGTCCTGACGAGCGCATGGCCGTGCCCTTGGAATCGTCGCTGCCGCTCGCGCCCGCAAGGCCCTGCATGCGCTTGAGCGTTGCGGCGCGGTCGGCCGCGGACTGCTTGGCTGCGGCTTCCTGCTGCTTCTTCGCTTCAGCCTGCTTGGCCTCGGCTTCCTGCTGCTGCTTCTTCTGCTGCTCGGCGAGCTTTTGCTGCTGCGCCTTCTTGCGTTCGGCTTCGTCTTCGGCGCGCTGCTTGGCCTCGAGCTCCTTCTTGCGCTGCTGTTGCTGGCGCTCGAGCTCGCGTTCCTTCTGCTCTTTTTCTTCCTTGAGCTTTTTCTCGCGCTCGAGCGCGATATCCGGCGCACGCGGCGCCGGTGCGGGCTCGGGGGCCTTCACCTGAGGCGGCGGCGGTGGCGGCGGAGCAGGCGGCGGCGGCGCGGGAGCCGGCGTGGGTGCCTGCGGCGCCGACAGCCGCGGCGCGGCCTGCTGCACCGTGGACGACCACAGCTCCGCATCGACGGCGCCTTCGTCGGCATCACTGCGCCAGCGCACGCCCCACGTCAGCGCGGCAATCAGCAGCGCATGCGCAACCAGCGCGAGCAGCACCGCGCGCGGCGTGCCGCGCTGCGGCGGTGGTGCGAACTCGGGGCGATCCAGTGCGAGGGACATGCCTTATTTGCCGCCCGTGGTGGTGACGGACAGGCCCACGCGCTCGATGCCGCTGCGCTTGAGCTGGTTCATCGCCTTCACGACGGTTTCGTACTTCACCGACTTGTCGGCGCTGATGACCACGGGGCGCTGGTCGTCGCCGCCCTGGGCGGTCTTGGCCGCGGAGCCGATCTGGGTCATGGGAACGGACGTGCCGCCGCTGCCGGTGGACGGGTCCTTCTTGATCTGCGCTTCGTCGTCGCTCTTGATGACGATCTCGATCGGCTTGTCGGGCTGCTTGTTGGCGCGGTCGACCGAGGGCAGGTTGATCACGCTCGGCGTGATGAGCGGCGCGGTGACCATGAAGATGATCAGCAGCACCAGCATCACGTCGATGAACGGGACCATGTTGATCTCGTTGATCGTGCGGCGGCCTCGGCCCCGGGATGAAACGGCGGGCATGCGCTGTAACCTCGCTCAGCGGTTGGCCGGAGCCGCCGAAGTTGCCGACGCCACCGCGGCCGGATTGGCCGAGAGGTTGCGCTGCAGGATGTTGGAGAACTCCTCGATGTAGGTTTCGAGGGCAATCGCGATCTTGTCGATCTCGCGCGCGAAGCGGTTGTAGCCCACCACCGCCGGAATGGCGGCGAACAGGCCGATGGCGGTGGCCACCAGCGCTTCGGCAATGCCGGGCGCCACGGTGGCCAGCGTCACCTGCGCGAGCGCGGCCAGGCCGGTGAAGGCATGCATGATCCCCCAGACCGTGCCGAACAGGCCGACGTACGGCGACACCGAGCCCACGGTGGCCAGGAACGACAGGTTCTGCTCGGCCGCGTCGAGTTCGCGCTGGAAGCTCGCGCGCATCGCGCGGCGGGCGCCGTCCAGCAGCGTGGGGGCGTCGCTCACGTGGCGTTCGCGCAGCTTCTGGTACTCGCGCATGCCCGAGGCGAAGATGCGCTCCATGGGCCCCGCGAACTTGGCGTTCTGCGCGGCCGAGGCAAACAGTTCGTTCAGGCTGGTGCCCGACCAGAACTCGCGCTCGAAGTCGTCGTTGAGCGCGCGCATGCGGCGCAGCGCGAAGTACTTGCGGATGATCGCGGCCCAGCTGGCGATCGAGACGATCACGAGCAGCAGCACGACCAGTTGCACCACGAAGCTCGCATGGAGCAGGAGATTGATGATGGAGAGGTCTTGGTTCATGGCTTGAAAGGTTGAGTCATGGAGCCGCCGCAGCGCTCGAGGGTTCCCGCAACTTGGGCTGGTATCCGCGCAGGACGCAGTGTGGAGGCATCCACCCAGCCGATGCGGATCGTGCCTTCGCACAGCAGAACCGGCGCCGCGGCCCCCATTCGTTCCTGCTCTGTTTTTGATAGCACGCGTTGACCGATTATCAACGACGCCGTGCCCAGTTGTCGGAGATCGGCTGTAACCAGCAGTTCGTCGTCGAGCCGCGAGGGGCGATGGTATTTGAGCTGCGTTTCGCTCACCACGAACTGGCCGCCGGTTTCCTCGCGCAGCTTTCGCTGCTCCACGCCCAGCGAACGCAGCCACTCGGTGCGGCCGCGCTCCATGAACTTGAGGTAGTTGGCGTAGAACACGATGCCGCCGGCGTCGGTGTCTTCCCAGTAGACACGGATCGGAAACGCGTAGCTCATCGGGCAGGGTTCGCGATCATGGCGCGCAGGCGCTCGACCGATTCCTGCAGATGTGCCATCGAGCTCGCAGTGGAGAAGCGCACGAACCTGGCCGTCTCGGCGGTGCCGAAATCGCGGCCCGGCGTCACGGCCACGTGAGCGCGCTTCATGGTTTCGAAGGCGAAGTCCCAGCTGCCCGAGATGCCCAGCTTCTCGGCGACGGCGGTGCAATCGGCCCAGGCGTAGAAGGCACCGTCGGGCACCACCGGCACGTTCAGGCCCAGCGCATTCAGCTGCGGAATGAACCAGTCGCGTCGCGCCTTGAACTCGGCGCGGCGGCGCTCGTATTCGGCAATGCTCTCGGCCTCGAAGCAGGCCAGCGCCGCGTACTGCGACACGGTGCTCGCGCAGATGAAGAGGTTCTGCGCCAGCCGCTCGACCACGGGCACCAGCGCCTCGGGCACCACCAGCCAGCCCAGGCGCCAGCCGGTCATGTTGAAGTACTTGCTGAAGCTGTTGATGCTGATCACGTTGTCGTCGATGGCGAGTGCCGTCTGGCCAAACGCGTCGTCGTACGAAAGCCCAAGATAGATCTCGTCGATCAGCGTGATGCCGCCGCGCCGCGACACCACCTCGTGGATGCGGCGCAGTTCATCGGGCGCGATCGAGGTGCCGGTCGGGTTGGACGGCGAGGCGAGCAGTACGCCGCGCGTCTTGTCGGTCCACGCGGCCTCGACCTTGGCGGCGGTGAGCTGGAAGCGTTCTTCGGCCGTGGTCGGCAGCAGCACGGCCTTGCCGTCCGCGGCACTCACGAAATGGCGGTTGCACGGATAGCTCGGGTCCGGCATCAGGATCTCGTCGCCGGATTCAATCAGCGCCAGGCAGGCCAGCTGCAATGCGGCCGAGGCCCCCGCGGTCACCACGATGCGGCGGGCCGGCACGTCGACACCGAAGCGCTGCGCATACCAGCCGCTGATGCGCTCGCGCAGCAGCTCCAGGCCGGTGGCCTGGGTGTACTGCGTGGCGCCGGCGCGCACCGCGCGGGCGGCGGCTTCCTGCACCAGCGGCGGGGCCGTGAAGTCGGGCTCGCCGATGTTCAGGAAGATCATCGGACGGTCGGTGTGGGCCACCTCGCGTGCGAGCACGCCGGCGGCCTTGGCCACCTCCATCACGTAGAAGGGTTCGATGCGCTGTGCGCGCGCCGAGATCCTCATGCCTTCGCTTTCCCCGAAGCCCGGTCGGCTTCCACTTCGAGCGGGCGAAGTTGCGGCGCCAGGCCATTGAGTACGGCGTTCACGTACTTGTGGCCGTCGGTGCCGCCGAACTCCTTGGCGAGTTCGATGCACTCGTTGAGCACCACGCGCCATGGCACGTCCAGGCAGTGCTGGAACTCGTACACGCCGATCCACATCACGGCGTGTTCGATCGGCGAGATCTCCTCGAACTTGCGGTCCAGCAGCGGGCGGATCAATGCGTCGAGCTGCTCGGCGCCCTCGATCGAACCGTGCAGCAGCGCGTCGTAGTGCGCGGCGTCGGCCTTGTGGAAGCCCGCGAGGTCGCGCGTGAAGTGGTCGATCTCGGTCGGGTCGTTGCGGCCCACCAGGTGCTGGTAGAGCGCCTGCAGCGCGAACTCGCGCGCGCGGCTGCGGTTCGACTTGGCCGAGGCCTTGCGCGCGCCGGTGCTGGTGAGGCCGGTGCGCACTTGCCGCGCCGGGCGCGGCTTGGCGCCGGCTGCCTTGTTGTTGTCTTCGGTCATGTGAGGGAGGCCAGCAGCCGCGCCATCTCGACAGCCACCTGGGCCGCATCGCGGCCCTTGTCGGTCTGCCTGGCGACGGCTTGCTCGAGGTTTTCGGTCGTGAGGATCGCGTTGGCGATGGGAAGGCGATGGTCGAGCGCCACGCGGCTCACGCTCGCGCCCGATTCGTTGGCCACCAGTTCGAAATGGTAGGTCTCGCCGCGGATGATGCAGCCCAGCGCCACCAGCGCGTGGTAGCCGCCGCGCACGGCCATGGCCTGCAGGGCCACCGGCACTTCGAGCGCGCCCGGAACCTGCACATGATGGATGTCGTCAGCGGCCACGCCCAGCCTCTCGAGCTCGGCCAGGCAGGCGGCGGCGAGCGCATTGGTGATGTCGGCGTTGAAGCGCGCCTGCACGATGCCGATGCGCAGGCCTTTTCCGTCGAGCGGCGTGTTGTTGTCAGCGCCCTTGTTTGCACCTTGCATGGTGGTCAGTCTTTCGTGAGGTAGCCGGCAATTTCGAGGCCGTAGCCTGCGGCCATGCTCGGCATGCGGCGGGGCGTGCCGAGCAGGTTCATCTTGTGCACGCCGCATTCGCGCAGGATCTGCGCGCCGATGCCGTAGCTGCGTAGGTCCATGCGGCCGCGTTCCGGGGCTTGCGCGGGCCGTGCGGTGCCGTCGAATTGCGCGAGCAGTTCGCCGGCCGTTTCGCCGCAATTGAGCAGCACGGCCACGCCCTTGCCTTCGTTCGCGATGTGCGCGAGGCTGGCGTCCAGGCTCCACGAGTGCAGCGAGCGGTTGATCTCGAGCGCGTCGAGCACCGACAGCGGCTCGTGCACGCGCACCGACACCGTGTCTTCCGGCGCCCACTTGCCGCGCACCAGCGCCAGGTGCACGCCACGGCTCGGCTTGTCGGTGAAGGCATGGGCGGTGAAAGTGCCCCAGGCCGTCTGGATCTCGCGGCAGCCGACTTTTTCGACCAGCGATTCGGTGCGGCTGCGGTGCTCGATGAGCGCGGCGATGGTGCCGATCTTCAGGCCATGCTCGGCCGCGAAGATCTGCAGGTCGGGCAGGCGCGCCATGGTGCCGTCTTCGTTCATTACCTCGCAGATCACCGAGGCGGGCGAGCAGCCGGCCATCGCGGCCAGGTCGCAGCCGGCTTCGGTATGGCCGGCGCGCATCAGCACGCCGCCGTCCACCGCCTGCAGCGGGAAGATATGGCCGGGCTGCACCAGGTCGCTGGCCACGGCGTTGCGCGCCACGGCCGCCTGCACGGTGCGCGCGCGGTCGGCGGCCGAGATGCCGGTGGTCACGCCTTCGGCCGCCTCGATGGAGACGGTGAAGGCGGTCGAATGCTTGGCGCCGTTGCGCGACACCATGGGCGGCAGCTGCAGCCGCTCGCACATCTCGCGCGAGAGCGTGAGGCAGATCAGCCCGCGCGCATGGCGCGCCATGAAATTGATGGCCTCGGGCGTGATGTGATCGGCCGCAATGACGATGTCGCCTTCGTTCTCGCGGTCTTCCTCGTCGACCAGGATCACCATGCGGCCGGCGGCGAGCTCGGCCACGATCTCCTCGACGGAAGAAATCGGCGCGGGCGCCCGCGTGCCGCGGGGAGCGCCGATGGGCGTGACGGAAGCGTTCATTCGGCGGTGTCCTTGGAGTATGTGGAAGAGGGCGGCACCAGAACGCCGGCCTGGAGCATGCGCTCCACGTAGCGCGCCACGGTATCGATTTCTAGATTGACCTTCGAGCCGGCCTGGAGGCTGCCCAGCGAAGTGTTGTCGACGGTGTGCGGGATCAGGTTGATGCTGATCTCGGCGCCGTCTTCGATGTCGCTCACGCTGTTGACGGTCAGGCTCACGCCATTGACCGTGATCGAGCCCTTGTAGGCCAGGAAGCGCGCCAGCGCGGGCGGCGCCACCACGCGCAGCTCCCAGCTTTCGCCGACCGGCGCGAAGTGGCTGACCGTGCCGATGCCGTCCACGTGGCCGGAAACGATGTGGCCGCCCAGCCGGTCGCTGGCGCGCAGCGCCTTCTCGAGGTTGATGCGGGCGCCTTCCTCGGTCAGCCCCGCGGTCTTGTCGAGCGATTCGGCCGAGATGTCGATGGTGAACTGCTGCCGCGCGGGGTCGAGCGTGGTCACGGTCATGCACGCGCCATTGAGCGCAATGCTGTCGCCGAGCCCGACGTCGTCGAGATAGCCGTCGGGCACCGCAATGCCGAGTCTTTTGCCGTAGGAGGAGGAGGGGCCGAGGTCGTGGATGGCGGCGATGCGCCCCACGCCGGTGATGATTCCGGTGAACATCCGCGCATTTTCGCAGACATCCTGGGTCCGCCCGGCGGGCGCCTGCATTCGCCCGCTAGAAAGCGTCCCTTCCCGCGACCCGGGCCACGATCCGCAGGTCCGGCCCGATCCGCTCGATGGTCCTGAATTCCAGCGGCAGGGCGCCGGCCAGGTCGGCCAGCGGCCCGCCGGTGTGGATGCCGGAGGCCATGTCCAGGCCGTCGCCGATGAGCTTGGGCGCCAGGTACACCAGCAGCTCGTCGACCAGGCCCTCGCGCAGCAGCGAGCCGTTGAGCTTGTGGCCGGACTCGACGTGGAGTTCGTTGACCTCGCGCTTGGCCAGATCCCGCAGCATCGCGGCCAGATCGACCTTGCCCTGCGCATTGGGCAGGCAGGTGATGGTGGCGCCGCGCGCTTGCAGCGCGGCAGCCTTGGCGCTGTCCTGTACCGCGGCGTAGATCCAGACGGGGCGGCCGGCCATGAAGATCTGCGCGCCGGGCGGCGTCTGCAATTGGCTGTCGACCACCACCACGTGCGGCTGGCGGCTGGTTTGCACCAGCCGCACGTCGAGCCGGGGATCGTCCTCCAGCACCGTGCCCACGCCGGTCAGCACCGCGCTGGCCCGGGCCCGCCACGCGTGGCCGTCGGCGCGCGCCGGTTCCGAGGTGATCCATTGGCTCACGCCGTTGCGCAGGCCGGTCTTGCCGTCCAGCGAGGCCGCGGTCTTGAGCCGCACCCAGGGCGTCTTGCGGACCATGCGGCTGAAAAAGCCGATGTTGAGTTCGCGTGCTTCCTCCGCGCCCGGCCCCACCTCGACCGCAATACCCGCGGCGCGCAGCCGCTCGAAGCCCTGGCCGGCCACGAGCGGGTTGGGGTCGGCGATCGATGCCACAACCCGGCCGATGCCGGCCGCGGCCAGCGCCTCGCAGCAGGGCCCGGTGCGGCCGTGGTGCGCGCAGGGCTCGAGCGTGACGAAGGCGGTGGCACCGGCAACCGAAAGGCCCCGCGCCGCGGCATCGCGCAGCGCCATCACCTCGGCATGCGGGCCGCCGACCTGCTGGGTGTGCCCTTGGCCGATCACGGCGCCGTTGGCGTCCACGAGTACGCAACCGACGCGGGGATTGGGGTCGGTCTCCGGCCCGGCCTGGCGCGCGAGGTCCAAGGCTTGGGCCATGAAATTCACAATTTCATTTGCATTTGTCATTTTTTTATTAAATTAAATCTATTTGAAAATCAATTTAAAACAATTGAAGCCAATGATCCATTGATCCGTTTATTTCGACCGCTCGTCGTTCAACAGCTGGTCAATAGAAATTTGCCAAATAGAATTTTTGAAAAATTGCAATCAGGGAGAAAAACGTCCGCCGCTCCAGCCACTTCGGCGAGGCGGCGGACGGTACGGCATGAAAAACGGATTCTGCGCGTCCGCGAGGACGCATTTCCGCCGACCCGGAACGCCACGCGGCTTCACGCTGGTCGAAATGATGGTCGTCATCGTACTGATGGCCATCCTGCTGGCGCTGGCGCTGCCCAGCTTCAACAGCCTGGTCGAAAAGTACCGCGTCGAGGGCATGGCTTCGGCCCTGATGGCGAGCGTGAGCCACGCGCGCGCAGAGGCGGCTCGGCGCGGGCAGGCCGTGACCATCCGGCAGCGCGCGGAGTGCAGCGGCGCAGACTGGAGCTGCGGCTGGGAAACAGTGGTCGGCAGCGGCGACGGGTTCGAAATCCTCCAGCGGCAAGACCCCGACACGCGCGTTGCGGTCGAGAAAAGCGCCATGGGGCCCATGGCCTTCGATCCCATGGGCCATTTTTCGAGCGTCGCCCGCATCAGCTTCCACCCGGCGGGGAGCGCCAGTTCATCCAACGATGTTGCCGTATGCCTGTCGCTGGGCTGGCGTACCCGAGTGGTGAAGGGGGGCAGCGTGTGCTGAGCTGCCTGATTCGCGAGCCACGCAAGCTGCGCAGGGGTCAGGCGGGCTTCTCGATGCTCGAGGCCCTGGTGGCCATTCTCGTGCTCTCGTTCGGCCTGCTCGCGCTGGCCGGCTTCCAGCTGCGTGTGCTTTCCGACAGCGTGGGCGCGAGCAACCAGAACATCGCTGCGCAGTTGGCCGGCGACATGGCCGATCGCATCCGTGCGAATCCCGTGAGCGGCGCCATGGCGGCCAGCCCCTATGTGGCCGACTGGACGGCGGCGGGCGCCACCGAACCCACCCCCGCGTGCGCAGGGGCCAAGGCCAGTTGCACCGCCGCTCAGCTGGCGGCTCACGATCTGTGGACCTGGAAGCAGCGGGTGGCGAGTGCATTGCCGGGCGGCGTGGCCGACGTGCAGAGCAGCAAGGCCGCCGGCGGCCTGCTGTTCGTGCACATCGCCTGGGAAGAGCCTGCTGCAGTCAACCCGATCGCACCGGATTCGGCCTGGAGCTGCCCGACCGGCAAGGCCTGTCAGGAAGCCATCGTCGCGGTGCCACAGCCATGAACAACAAAGCCTTCTCCTTGCGCCAGGTCGGCTTCACGCTGGTCGAGATCCTCGTCGCGCTGATCATCGGCATGCTGGTGGTGCTGGCTGCGATGGCCAGCATGCTCGGCACGCGCAGCACCGCCATGACGGGTGATGACGTCAATGCGCTGCACCAGTCGTCGGCGCTGGCATTCAGGCTGCTCGGGCAGCAGATCCGGCAGGCCGGCTACTTTCCGATCGATGCCAACGGGCCGCTGTATTACTTCGACGTCAATGCGGACACCAAGCTCGGGAGCGAGCCGGCCTTCTTCGCGATCAAGGGGCAGGAAGCGGCCGCCGGTTCGGTGAACGACACGCTGAAGGTCGGCTATGCGCCGAACCCGGATTTCTTCCACGACTGCCTCGGCCAGGTGGCCAAGAGTTCGGCGGGCGCAGCGTACACCCCCGGCAATCCCGCGGATCCCGCGAACGTGCGCCTGATCACCAGCGAGTTCTACGTGGTCAACGGCACCTTGCGGTGCATGGGCAGCGGCAATACCACGCCAAAGCCGATCATCGACGGCGTCGAGCGCTTCGATGTCATGTACGGCATCGGCGATGCCGGAACCGAACGCGTGGTGCGCTACGTGACGGCCGCAAACGTCGCGAGCTTCGATCAGGTTCGAACGGTGCGCGTGTGTCTGCAGCTTGCCGGTACTTCCAGGAGCAACCCGGGCGGCAGCTACGTCGACTGCGACGGCTCGTCGCGGACCAGCAGCGACGGCAGGCTGCGTCGCGTCTACACGGCGGTGTTCGCGCTGCGGAACCTATGAAACACATTCAGGTCCCCGGCAGATGCGCGGCGCAGCAGCGCGGATTCTCGCTGTTCATCGTGCTCATCATGCTGCTGCTCTCGGCGCTGCTCGCGGTGGGCGGTGCGCGGACGGCCCAACTACTCGAATCGATGGCGGGCAACCAGCGCGACTACCAGCGCGCCTTCGAAGCCGCCGAAGCCGCATTGCTGGATGCCGAGCGCGACATCCGGCAACTGGCCTTCGATGCCGCGACGCAGACCTACGTGGCGTGTTCTGCGCTCGTGGACTCGCCTTGCCGCAAGGCCGCGGACAGCCGCGTCTTTCCCGATCGGGATACCGGCTGGGTCACCGCCTACGTGGGCAAGGGCGCCAACAGCTGCGAGCGTGGCATCTGCTACTTCGCCGGGACGGACTCCGTGGGCGCTGCTTCGGGCAGCGAGGCCTACCGGTTCTGGACCCGTGCCGCGTACGTGGACCAGTACGCCGCCTATGGTCGATTCACGGGCGCGCCGACGGCTGGCAATCCAGCCCTGGCCAGTGCCAGGTACTGGATCGAGGTGATCGACCGTCCCCGGAGTGACGAGCCGCTGTACCGGATCACTGCGCTCTCCACCGGCGCGCGCACGGCCGGCACGGGCGGCGGCACGCGGGTCCTGTTGCAGATGTCCTTCGACCCGGCCGCGGTCAGGAAAGTGAATTGAGCATGGCAAGAAAAATCGAGATGAGCATCCACAGGTTTTCGAGGAGCGCCGTGCTGTGCGGCCTGGTGCTGGCGCAGGCCGCGGGGCACGCCGCGCAATATCCGCTGGCCCAGGCGCCGCGCAACACGGCGGTCAAGGAGCCCGCGCCGAACGTGATCGTGTCGGTCGACAACTCGGGCAGCATGGCGTGGTCGTCGCGGGCTTCGGATGGAAGCTCGGAACCACCGGCTGGCATACCCACGCGGCTGGAAGCGCTGAAGACCGCGCTCAGGGACAACTTCTCGGCGGCCAACATCCCCAACGACCGGATCCGCCTTTCCTGGCAGGCGATGAACAACAACAAGGTTGGCGGCTGCGTCGGCTTCTTCGGCGACACCGCCGCGGGCGCCTATCAAGCCGGCAGTTGCCTCGTCAATGGCCGGGCCAATGCGAACCTGATGCGTTCGCTCGATGACACGCATCGCGCCAACTTCATGAGCTGGGTCGATGCCCTGGCGGCGGCCGGCGGAACACCCTTGCACGCCATGATGACCCGCGCCGGCGAATACATGAAGACGACAGGCCAGTTCAATCCCTATTCGGATGACCCGGGGGTGGAAGGGGCGACCCAGTCGAGCTGCCGCAAGTCTTTCCACATCTTCATGACCGACGGCGACTACAACCTGTTTGGATTCAACCCCGACCCCGCGGCACTCGGCATGCCTGCCATCGGCAATGCGGATGGAACGGGCCGCACCTTGCCCGATGCTGTGGCCTACGTGCCGCGTGCACCCTTCAAGGACGATGCAGGGGCGGTCAACATCGGCCTCAACTGGGAAAAAGACGCCTCCGGCAACTGGAGGCCGAAGGCGGAATACCGGCCCACACTGGCCGACATGGCCTTCCACTATTGGGCCAGCGACCTGCAGCCCGCCGTGTCGAACAACCTCAAGAAGGTCGTTGCAGAGCCCGGCGACGTGAGCGTGGGAACGGCGACGGTCCCCGAGTACTGGAATCCCAAGAACGATCCCGCCACCTGGCAGCACCTGAGCACCTACACCATCGGCTTTGGCGCTGCCTCGTCGTGGACGGGCACGCCGGCCATCTCGGCGAATGCGCCGCAGCCGACCTACAGCGGGGACTACGCGCGTTTGGCCGATGGCTCGATCGCCTGGAAGGACCCGCTGGCGAGCACCTTGGCGGCGAACGGAGGATGGTATTCCGCAAGCGGCGCCTATGGCTACTACCACGAGCTCACCGACAACGCCGCCGCCGTGCGCATGGACCTCTGGCACGCCGCGCTCAACAGCCGGGGCACCTTCACACCGGCCGCGAACGCGCAGGCCCTCGGCGATGCCTTCCGATCGATCCTCTCGCAGATCCTGTTCAACACCAGCACCCCGCTGACCTCGATCTCGGCCAGCGGCAGCAGGATATCGAGCGCCACCTCGGCCTACCAGGCCGGCTACGACACGGCCGACTGGTCGGGCAAGCTGACGGCCACGCCGTTTGGCAGCAACGGCAAGCTGGCCGCCACGCCCGCGTGGTCGGCGCGCGAACTGCTCGATGCGCGCATGTCCGTGGCCGGCGCGCACGACAGCGATCGCAAGATGCTGAGCTTCTCTGGAACCACCGCGGCAACACCCACCAGCGCCGCGGCCGCCGGTGCCGGCGTGCCATTCCGATGGGCCAACCTGAGCGACGCGCAGAAGGCGGCGCTCAAGGGCAGCACCGGCACCGACACGGCAAGCACCGCCCTCGGGCAGGGCGTGCTCGACTTTCTTCGCGGCGACCGCAGCAACGAGGGCACCGGCCTCGGCCTGCGCAGGCGCGGCCACGTGCTGGGCGACATCGTGGACTCCAGCGTCTGGTACACGGGCAAGCCCAGCAGCGGCTTCACCCATGACGGCTACGCCGCGTTCGCCTCGACCATCGACCGCAAGCCGACGGTCTATGTCGGCGCCAACGACGGCATGCTGCATGCGTTCAACGCCGGCACCGGCCAGGAGGCGTTCGCCTATGTGCCCGAAGGCGTCTATGGCACGGCGGCGGCGCCCCAGCTCAAGAAGCTCAGCGAGAGCACCTACTCGCACAGGTACTACGTCGACGGCAGCCCCTTCGTGGCCGACATCTACATGGGTTCGGCCGCCGACGCCATGGCCACCGACACCGAGAAGGCGAAGCTGTGGAAGTCCTTCCTCGTGGGCACGCTGGGGGCGGGCGGCAAGGGCTACTTCGTGCTCGACGTCACCAAGCCCGAGAACATCGGCGAGACCCATGCCGCCGACGTGGCCGTGATCGACACCACCGCGCTCGCCGACGACGACCTCGGCCACCAGTTCCAGCAACCCGTGCTCGATTCCTTTTCCAGGCGCGCGCTGCAGGTGGCGCCGCTCAACAACGGCCGCAGGGCCGTGATCCTGGGCAACGGCTACAACAGCACGAGCGAGAAGGCGATGCTGTGGATCCAATACCTCGACGGCGACAAGTCCGTGCTGAAGATCCCCGCGCCCGCCACGCAGGCCACCGGCACCGGCAACGGGCTCTCGGCGCCGCAGGTGGTGGACAGCAATGGCGACGGCAAGGTCGACTACGTCTATGCCGGCGACCTGCTCGGCAACCTCTGGAAGTTCGACCTGAGCAGCGGCAAGAGCAGCGACTGGAAGGCTACCTTGGGCTCCGGCACTGCAGCATCGAGCCTGGACGGCACGCCGCTGTTCGCCGCCGGCGCCACGCAGCCGATCACGGCCGCGCCGCTGGTCGCCGACCATCCGCGCGGCGGCTACATGGTGATGTTCGGCACCGGCCGGCTGTTTGCCGCCGGCGACGAAAGCAGCAGCGCCAGGCAGTACCTGTACGGCGTCTGGGACCGCGCCAACGGCAGCACGGGCACCGCGGTGCTGGCCGACCTGGTGGCGCAGACCATCGGCGCCGGCACGGTGAAGGAAGGCGACGTGGAATTCCGCACCGCGTCGAGCCACGGCGTGAGCTACAGCGGCTCAGGCGGCAAGCGCGGCTGGTACCTGGAACTGGGAACCGCCGGCGAGCGCATCGTCTACCCGGGCGACGCGCTGAGCGGCAGCGCGGGCCTGTTCTCGTCCACCATTCCCGGCTCGGCGAGCAATTCGCTCGACTGCGCGCCGGGCACCAGCGACGACGGCTGGTCGATGGTGATCGACTTCTTCAGCGGCGTCGTCCCCGACGGCATCGCCTACAACGGGTCCACCAGCGCGCTGGGCGGCTATCTCGGCTTCCGCAACCACTCGGGCCGGGACGACATCGTCTTTCGGCCGCAGAACGCCGCGGAAAAAGGCAAGCACGTGATCTGCAATGCGGCCGGCGGCTGCAACGAGACCGAGCTGCCGCAAGCCGTGCGCCGCTTCGGCTGGCGCAACCTGATCTCGTGGAATTAAGGCCGCATGAACAAACATCTTGAAATGCAGGCCCGCAAGGAGCGGATTCGCCCGCGCGGCTTCACGCTGGTCGAACTCATGATCGTGGCGGCGGTGATTGCCATCCTGGCCGCGATTGCCTATCCGAGCTACACGCGCTATGTGCTGCGGGCCAAGCGGGCCGATGCCAAGCAGCAACTGCTGCAGGCGGCGCAGTGGACCGAGCGCTACCTGACGGCCAACGGGCAATATCCACCTGCGACCGTCCCGCTGCCGGCCGGGCTGCAGCAGGCGCCATCGTCCGGCACGGCGAACTACGCCATCGGCTACGCCGCAAGAACGGCAACCACCTACACGCTGCAAGCCGTGCCTCAGGGCGCATCGAAAGCCGACGAGTGCGGAACGCTCACGGTGAACCAGCAGGGCGTCAAGCTGGCGGCCGGCCAGACCAGCGCTTCGAATGCGTTGGTGCAGGCCTGCTGGAACCGCTGAGCGCGCGGCTCTTCAGATGTCCCGCAGCAGCTGCCGGAACTCGTCCACGTCCTCGAAGCTGCGGTACACCGAGGCAAAGCGCACGTAGGCCACCTTGTCGAGCTTCTTGAGCTCACGCATCACGAGTTCGCCCACCTTGGTCGAATCGATTTCGCGCAGGCCGCTGGCAAGGAGCTTCTGCTCGATGCGCAGCAGGGCGTTGTCGATCTGCTCGATGCTGACCGGCCGCTTGCGCAGCGCCAGCATCATCGAGGCGCGGACCTTGCCCGATTCGAAGTCGGCGCGGCTGCCGTCCTTCTTGACGACCACCGGAAAGTTGACGTCGGGCCGCTCATAGGTGGTGAAGCGCTTGTCGCAGGCGCTGCACTGGCGGCGCCTGCGCACGAAGTCGGCGTCTTCCGAAACGCGGGTCTCGACGACCTGCGTTTCGAGATGACCGCAAAAAGGGCATTTCATGCGGCCACTTCTTGCGGGATCAGCGGTAGACCGGGAACCGGCTCGTCAGCGCGTGCACCTTGGCGCGGACCGCGTCGATGTTGGCGGCGTCGCGCGGGTTCTCGAGCACGTCGGCGATCAGGTTCGCGGTGATGCGCGCCTCTTCGTCCTTGAAGCCGCGCGTGGTCATGGCGGGGGTGCCGATGCGCACGCCGCTGGTGACCATCGGCTTTTCAGGGTCGTTGGGGATCGCGTTCTTGTTGATCGTCATGTGGGCGCTGCCCAGCACGGCTTCGGCTTCCTTGCCGGTGATGCCCTTGGCGCGCAGGTCGACCAGCATCACGTGGCTTTCGGTGCGCCCGCTCACGATGCGCAGGCCGCGCTCGGTGAGCGTGTCGGCCACGATCTGGGCGTTCTTGACCACCTGCTGCTGGTAGGCCTTGAACTCGGGCGACATGGCTTCCTTGAACGCCACGGCCTTGGCGGCGATCACGTGCATCAGCGGACCGCCCTGCAGACCCGGGAAGATCGCGCTGTTGATGGCTTTCTCATGCTGCGACTTCATCAGGATGATGCCGCCGCGCGGGCCGCGCAGGCTCTTGTGGGTGGTGGAGGTGACCACGTCGGCGTGCGGCACCGGGTTGGGGTACACGCCCGCGGCCACCAGGCCGGCGTAGTGGGCGATGTCGACCATGAAGATCGCGCCCACGTCCTTGGCCACCTTGGCGAAGCGCTCGAAGTCGATGCGCAGCGAGTAGGCCGAGGCGCCCGCGATGATCAGCTTGGGCATGTGCTCGTGCGCCTTGCGCTCCATCGCGTCGTAGTCGATGGCTTCGTTGGCGTCCAGGCCGTAGCTCACCACGTTGAACCACTTGCCGCTCATGTTCAGCGGCATGCCGTGCGTCAGGTGGCCGCCTTCGGCCAGGCTCATGCCCATGATGGTGTCGCCGGGCTTCAGGAAGGCCAGCATGACGGCCTCGTTGGCCGAGGCGCCGCAGTGCGGCTGCACGTTGGCGGCGTCGGCGCCGAAGATCTGCTTGATGCGGTCGATGGCCAGTTGCTCGGCCACGTCGACGTGCTCGCAGCCGCCGTAGTAGCGCTTGCCGGGGTAGCCTTCGGCGTACTTGTTGGTGAGCTGCGAGCCCTGGGCGGCCATGACGGCCGGCGAGGCGTAGTTTTCACTCGCGATCAGCTCGATGTGGTGTTCCTGGCGCGCGTTTTCGGCCTGGATGGCAGCCCAGATTTCAGGATCGGTCTGTTCGACCAGGATGTTGCGGTGGTACATGGCAGTCCTTTGAAGACGAGGTCCTTGTTCTTCAACCAAACAAGGGCTGCCCAGGCGAACGGCTGAACGCCTGAATGGATGCCAGGCGGCACGCTTCCCAGTGGTATTCCACGTCAGCGCAGGGCACCTTGCGGGGTGCTGCGCCTATCGCCAGTCGCGTACGGGGTGGAGTGTAGCGCAGGGGCTCAGGAAACGCCCGACAGCAGGGCCACTTTCTGCGGGTCCGCGGCCGGCTCGGCCGCCTGTTGCGGCTTGGGCGGCACGGCAACCGGGATCGGCTGGGCCTGCGCCCGCACGACCGGCGCCGCGGGCGTTGCCATCGTTGGCGGATTGCGGCCGTTGGCCACCTGCACCAGCCGTTCGTGCTCGGCCAGGACCTTGCCGGCATAACCGCCGTCGTCGTCGAGGTTGGCCGCGCCCACGTAGTAGCGCAGGCCGCCTTCGAGCGATCCGGCGCGGGCGATGCATTCCTGCAGCACCTTCACGCCGACGCGCATGTTGGTCACCGGGTCGAACGCGGTGAGCGTGCCGCCGGCGCTTTCGTACTTGTCGCCGTGCACGCGCGTCATGACCTGCATCAGGCCCTGGGCGCCCACCTGGCTCTGGGCGAAGGGATTGAAGCTCGATTCGACGGCCATGATGGCCAGGATCAGCGTGGGGTCGAGCTTGGTGCGCTTGCCCAGGTGGTAGGCCTCCGCAACCAGCACGCTCAGCGGTTCGGCCGCCACGCGGTACTTCTTGCTGAGCCAATAGGCCACGGCGGCCTGCTGCTTGGGCAGGTCGCCGGGGCTCGCGGCCGTGGTGCGCACGATGGCGGTCGGCTCCAGGTCGGTGGCTTCGGGCGCGGGCTTGCGCGACTCTAGCCAGCCCATGAGCTGTTCCTCGCCGGTCTTGCGCAGATCGGGCCGCGCCACAAGCGCGAGGACTGCGAACACGATGGCCAGGCCAACCAGCGCAAACCCGTTGTGGGTGATTTCAAAAAAGCCGTCTGCCACATCGGACACAAAGGTCCTCAGCCCGCGGGCTGTGGCATCAAACGCCTTGTTCATCGCTCTTCCTTTCTGTGCGGCACCTGTTCGCAGCGCCGCGGGGGCGAATGGAATGAAGGCAACGGCGCTTGGATTGGTACGAATCAGGCTCCGCGCATGGAGGTGTAAGGGTAGAGCGCGGCGGCCTGATCAAGCCGGGGGAACTCGGCAGCGGATTCAGGTGGCCCCTGCTGGGTCTGGGGCAGCCAGGGGCAGGCGGGATTCTAGCGCGGCTAAATACCCGGTCAAGTATAAGAGCCTATTCCCTTATGTGATTACACATTTAAACAATATCTAAGGGAAAACCCTTGGAAGACGGCATTGCAATGCAAGGGTGCGGCGCCTAATCTGAACACGCCTGAGTTCTCAGGCGGTTTTCCGAAATCCTACGGCCCGAGGTGCAAGTCAAGGGTCGGAACGATGGAGGATCCATGGCGGCAATCTCTTGCTGCCAGCACGGCAGGAACCATTGACTTCCGGTCGCGCGAAACGATGGCATGGGTTTTGTGCCCGCCATCAAGCCCGGTAATGAGACATTTCGTCGAATTGCCGGGCTTTCTTGTTTCTGGCGGCCTGCGTCTTTGCGGCACACTCCCGCGATGGATGTAGCTTCGCTCAAACAAAACAAATGGGTGCGACGTGGGATCGTCGCGTTGCTGGTTCTGCTGGCTCTCTGGGTCATCGCCTGGCTGGCGGTGCCGCCGATTGCCAAGAGCCAGCTCCAGAAGATCGCGAGCGAAAAGCTGGGCCGGCAGGTTACCGTCGGCAAGATCGATTTCAAGCCCTGGACGCTTGAGCTCGCGCTGCACGACCTGCGCATAGCCACGGCCGACGGCAGCCGGCCCCAGGTGGCGGTCAAGCGCATCTATGCCGACGCCGAACTGCAGTCGATCCTGCGGCTGGCGCCGGTGATCGATGCGGTGACGGTCGAGGCGCCGGCCATCCTGCTCACGCACCTGGCCGACGGCAAGTACGACATCGACGACATCCTGGCCAAGCTCGCAGCCGGCCCGCCGCCCGATCCCAAGGCCGAGCCGGCGCGCTTTGCGATCTACAACATCTCGCTCAGGGACGGCGCGGTCGATTTCGACGACCAGACCGTCAAGCGCAGGCACGAACTGCGCGGCTTCGTTCTCAACGTGCCGTTCCTGAGCAACCTGGCCTCCAAGCGCGACATCAACACCGAGCCCAAGCTGGCTTTTGCGCTCAACGGCAGCAAGTTCGATTCGGCAGCCCTCACCACGCCGTTCGCGAAGAGCCGCAAGACCGATGCCCATGTGCAGTTCAAGGGCCTCGACCTGTCGCCGTACCTGGGCTACATCCCGGGCGGCCTGCCCGTCCAGCTGCAGGCGGGCAGCCTCGATGCCGACCTGAAGATCGACTTCGAGCAGGCCGCCACCGCCGGCCTCAAGATCACCGGCACCGTCGAAGCGCACAAGGCAAAGCTCGGCGATGCCCGGGGGCGGGACCTCCTGGGTTTCGATTCGCTCAAGCTGGCGCTGGCCGACGTGCGGCCGCTGGAAGCGGTGTTTCACCTGAGCGAAGTCGCGCTGGCCAATCCGCAGCTTGCGGTCGCACGCGATGCCAAGGGCCAGTTGAACCTGCTGGCCACCGATCCGGCCACCGGAGCGGCAGAGAAGGTGGCACAAGCCCCCGCCGCCGTCGCAAGCGCGCCGGACGGCAAGGCCCCCGAAAAGCCGAAGCTGAAGGTCCAGGTCGACAAGGTGGCCCTCAGCGGCGGGCGCATCGGGTGGCGCGATGAAACCGTTCAGCCGGCCGCGGCCATCGAGACGACCGCGCTCGGCCTCGACCTGACCGGGCTCACCTGGCCCATGGAGAAGCCGGCCCGGTTCAGCGGCAGCACCGCCCTTGCCGGCGCCACGCTCAAGTTCCAGGGCAGCGCCACCGACAAGGTGGCCGAGGTGCAGACCGAGGTCGATGCGCTGCCGCTGTCGCTGGCGGCTCCGTACCTCGCGCACAGCCTGGAGCCCACGCTCGACGGCAAGCTCAGCGGGCAGATCGACATCGCCTGGGCCCAGCCCGATCTCCGGTTCAAGGCGCGGCGCCTGGCCGTCGATGGCCTGGCGCTCACCCAGGCGAAGACCGCGCTGGCAAGCGTCGGCCGCTTCGAGCTGGTCGATGCCGAGGTCGACATGACCAGGCACACGCTCGACGTCGCCTCGTTCACCGCCACCAACCCGAAGGTGCAGGTCGAGCGCGACAGCGAAAAGCGCTGGATGTTCGAGCGCTGGCTCAAGACGCCGGCCGGCGGCGGCGCGCAGGCCAAGGCGGCCGCGCCCAAGCCCGCCGGCTCGGGCCCCGAGGCGGCACCTCCCGGCGCCAACACCAAGCCCTGGGGCTTGACCATCGGCACGCTGGCGGTCGACAACGGCACGCTTTCCTATGCGGACAAGGCCAGCGCGACGCCGGTCGCGGTCGAGATCACGGCATTCACCCTGAAGGCGCAGAAGGTCGCGCCCGAAACCGCCACGGTCTCTCCCTTGCAGGTTTCGGGGCGCATCGGGTCGCGCCGCTCGGAGCCGGGCCGTTTCGATTACAAGGGCAACGTGGTGCTCAAGCCGCTCTCGGCCGAGGGCCGGCTCGAAGTGGCCTCGTTCCCGGCCCATGCCTTCAAGGCCTACTACGCCGACGCGCTCAACGTCGACATCCGCCGCGCCTTCGCCAGCTACAAGGGAACGGTGCGCTACGCGAGCGCGCCGGCCGGCATGACGATCAAGCTGGCCGGGGACACGGCGCTCGACGACTTCCGCGCCAACAGCATCTCGCTGACCCAGTCGCCCGGCTTCGACCGCAACACCAACCAGCTGCTGAGCTGGAAGACGCTGAGCCTGCGCGGCCTGCAGGTGAGCATGGCGCCCAATGCCGCGCCGGCGGTGGACGTGCGGGAAACCACGCTGACCGATTTCTTCGCCCGCGTGATCGTCGACCCGACCGGCCGGCTCAACCTGGTGAACCTCACCAAGAAGGGCGAGGCGGACGCCAACGCCGCCGCCGCGGCCAGCGCAGAGGTCAAAACCCGCCGCAGCCTCGGCGGAACCACCACCACGACGCGCGGCGGACCGCAGCAGCCTTCGGGCGGCGGCGGTGCGCCGGTGTCGGCCGAAGCCATGGTCGGCGGCGGCCCCGAGCCCGCCAAGCCGGCCGCGGCGCCTGCTGCGACCGCGCAGGCCGAAGCCGATTCAGGGCCCAGGCCGGTCATCAACTTCGGCCCGATGAGCCTGGTCAACGGCCGCATCGACTTCACCGACCTGTTCGTGAAGCCCAACTATTCGGCCGACCTGAGCGAGCTGACCGGCAAGCTCAGCTCCTTCTCGTCGAATCCGCCCCAGGGCGAGGGCGGGCGCCCCGCGCTGGCCGACCTGGAACTGCGCGGCAAGGCGCAGCAGACCGCCGCGCTGGAAATCACCGGCAAGCTCAACCCGCTGGCCAAGCCGCTCGAACTCGACATCACGGCCAAGATGCGCGACCTCGACCTGGCGCCGCTGTCGCCGTACTCGGTGCGCTACGCCGGCCACGGCATCGAGCGCGGCAAGATGAGCATGGACGTCAACTACAAGATCGCGCCCGATGGCCAGCTCACGGCCTCCAACAAGCTGGTGCTCAACCAGCTGCAGTTCGGCGACGAAGTGCAGGGTGCGCCCAACAGCCTGCCGGTGCGGCTCGCGGTGGCGCTGCTGGCCGACCGCAACGGCGTGATCGACGTGGACCTGCCGCTCAGGGGCTCGCTCAACGACCCGCAGTTCAGCATCGGCCCGTTGATCTTCAAGGCGGTGGTCAACCTGATCGTCAAGGCCGTGACCTCGCCGTTCAGCCTGCTGACCGGCGGGCTCGGCGGCGGCAGCGGCGAGTCGAGCACCATCACTTTCGAGTCCGGAAGCGCCGTGCTCAGTACCACTGCCAAGGAGAGCCTGGACAAGGTCGTCAAGGCGCTGACGGAGCGTCCGAGCCTGCAGATGACGGTGGTCGGCACGGCCAGCCTCGAAAAGGAGCGCGACGCCTACCAGCGCCAGCGCCTGCGCCAGCTCGCCCAGGCCGAGAAGCGGCGCGTGGCGGTGCGCGGCGGCCAGGCGGGCACCGAGGTGCCGCCGGTGACCGATGCCGAATACCCCGAGCTGCTGACTGCCGTGTACAAGCGCGCGGACATCACCAAGCCGCGCAACATGGTCGGCCTCGCCAAGGACCTGCCGGTGAAGGAAATGGAAAACCTGCTGCTCGCGAGCATTCCGGTCGACGAGGAGTCGATCCGGCAGCTGGCCGTGGAGCGCGGCGCCGTGGTGCGCGACTACCTGCTGGCCCAGAAGCTGCCGAGCGAACGCCTGTTCCTCGGTGCCGTGAAGACCAAGGCGAGCGGTGGCGACTGGAAGCCCGGCGCCGAGCTCGACCTGGCCATGAAGTGACAAACACCCACTTGGTTTTCCGCCCCGTCTCGCCATATAGGTAGCCATCCCGCGTCCGCTTCCGGCAGCCATTTGGCTGCGGTTGCGGCATGGAATTCAACCGCCCGCCACAACTGGGTGAAAATGTCGATGTGCGCCGGCCTTTGCCGGCGCCTTCGCTTTCTCTCTTCAGACAACGATTTCGCGCAAGTGACCTCTACTTCTTCCAAGCCACACGACCTCCAGGCCCTCGACACGCTCACCGGCGGCGCCTTCACCGCGCCAACTTCGGGCGAGCGCGCCGCGCGCATCCGCGACTGGCTCGCCGGCAACCCCGCGCCCGAGCAGATGCAGGAAGTCTTCAAGGAGCTGAGCGGCCGCGACAAGGGCGCGGCGCGCCTGCTGCGCGAAAAGCTCGACGAACTCAAGCGCGCCAAGAGCCAGGAGGCCATCGCCGCCGAATGGGCGCAAAAGGCCGAAGCGCTGCTGGCCCAGCCCAAGCTCAACATCGCCGATGCGCTCGCCTGGCAGCGCGACGCCGCCAAGGCCGGCGCGCCCCTCTCGCGCGAGCCGCTGGCGGGTTTCAAGGTGCAACTGGCCGAACGCGTCAAGGGCATCGAAGACCTGCAGCACCGCGCCCAGGTGCACCGCGAGGCCGCCGTGCTGCTGGCCCAGCGCTTCGAAGTGCTGTCGACCAAGGGCTGGCAGGACGCCCAGGCCGCCGAGGAGTCGTTGCGCGCCGACGTGGCCCACTGGCAGCAGCAGGCCGCCGACATCACGGCCGATGCCAACTGGAGCAGCCTGGACGCCAGGTTTGCGCCGCAGCTCGAATCGTCGAAGGCGCAGTTGCTGGTCGTCTCGGATGCCTTCCATGCGGCATTGGCCCAGGCGCAGGCCGCGGCCGCCGACGCTGCGGCCCCCTTGCCGCCGGTGCCGGTGTGGGCCGACGAGCTTCGCGCCGCGCGCGGCGAGGTCGTCGCACCCAAGGCGGCACCCGCCAAGCCTGCCGCGCCCAAGGTCGATCCGTCCGTGCGCGCAGCAGCGCAGGACGCCGTGCAGGCGGCCCTGGCCAAGCTCGAACAGGAAACCGCCGAAGGCCACGGCAAGGCCAGCGCCGGCGCGGCCGCCGCCTTGCGCGCGGTGCTGAAGGAACACGGCAAGCTGGTCGAGGCGCCGCTCGAAGCGCGCGTGCATGCGGCGCTGGTCGCAGCCGGCGAGCTCGAAGGCTGGCAGCGCTGGAGCGCCGACAAGGTGCGCGAAGACTTGGTCGCCAAGGCCGAAGGTTTGCTCAAGCGCCCCGAAGGCCAGGCGCTCGGCGGCCGCAAGATGCAGGAAACGCTGCGCTCGCTGCGCGACCAGTGGAAGCAGGCCGACCAGGGCGGCGTGCCCAACCACGCGCTGTGGAAGCGCTTCGACGAAGCCTGCAACGAAGCCCACAAGGTGGTCGAGGCCTGGCTCGAAAAGGTTCGTGCCGATGCGGCGGAGCATCGCGCCCATCGCGTGGCGCTGATCGAAGAAGTGCGGGCCTGGGCGGCCGAACACGCCAACCCCACCGACCTGAAGGCGCACAACCGCGCGCTGCACCAGTTTGCCGACCGCTGGCGCGATGCCGGCCACGTGGGCGAAAAAGTCTTTGCCGAACTGCAGCCGCAGTGGAACGAAGCCTTCGGTGCCGCGCGCGCACCCTTCGAGGCGGCGCAAAAGGCCAGCATCGAACGGCGCCAGGCCATGATCGCGGAGGCGGCCGAGCTCGGCGCCCAGCCCATGCTGCGCATCGATGCCGTCAAGGCGCTGCAGCAGCGCTGGCAGGCCGAGGCCCAGAGCGTGCCGCTCGACCGCCGCCACGAGCAAAAGCTGTGGGACGCGTTCCGCGCACCCATCGACGAAGCCTTCAACCGCAAGACGGCCGAGCGCGAGAAGGTCTCTTCCGCAATGAGCGAGCACGACCGCCATGTGCTCGAGGCCTCCAAGGCGCTGGACGCGGCCAATGCCGGCGGCGACGTGCAGAAGATCCGCGCCGCCATCGCGCGGCTCGAAGCCGCGCTGCGTGGCGAAGCGCCTCCGCCGGCACCTGCCGCAAAGCCCGAGCCCTCCAGCGACGGCCCCGCCGTGGGCGCCACCGAAGTGGTCGCGCCCGGACAGGCCGCAGCCGAGTTCGGCGAAAGCGCCGAGCAGGCGCCGGGTTCCAGCGATGCGGAAGCGCAGCCGGGCACGCCCGCTCCGGCACATGCCGCGGCCACTCCGGACCTCGTTGCACCGGCCGACGGTGCCGATGCATCGGCACGCTCCGACGTTGCGGCACACGACGCCGGCGAAGCTGCCGTGGCCGAGGAAGCCAAGGCACCGCCCACGCCGCCGAAGCCCGCTCCCAAGCCTGTGGTCGCGGTGCGCGGCGACGACCGGCCCGGCAACAAGAAGGCCGAGGCCGTGCCTGCGGGCCGTGCAGGCGGGCGCTTCGGCGACCGGCGCGACGGTGCCCGTCCGGGACCGGGCGGCCCGGGCCGCCCAGGCGATCGCGGTGCAGCGCGTCCCGATGGTCGCGGTGCACCGGCCGGCCGCTTCGGCGACCGTCCGCCTCGCTTCGAGGACCGTGGTCCGCGGCTCGGCGACGCCGCTTTCCGCGCCCAGCGCGAGGCGCTCGAGCGCGCCGACCTCGCGCTGCGCAAGCTCGCGGCCCAGGCCCACGGCGAAGCGCTCACGCAAGTGCTTGGCGCATGGGAGCAGCGCGACGCCTCGCGGCTGCCCAGCGTGCAGGAACTCGGACGCGCGGTCACGCCTGCGGTGCGCAGCGGCTGGTCCCAGGCGATCGGCGCGGCGCCCAAGGCTGCGCCCGACGAAGCCGCAGAAGCACTGCTGCGCCTCGAAATGGCCGCTGAAGTGCCGACGCCTGCCGAGCAGCTCGATGCGCGCCGTGCGCTGCAGCTCAAGCTGCTGACCAAGCGCGGCGATCCCGCGCCGGCCCAGACCTGGGGCCAGGATGCCGGCAAGGTGCTGGCGGCGGCCCATGACCCCGCGAGTGCGCGCCGGCTGCAGAACGCGTTGAAGGCCTTGCTGCGTAAATAAGGCGCCAGCGTGCGTTCACGAGAAAGGGCCCGCCGCGCGCGGGCTTTTTCATTTCCCTGATCCGTCCTGAAAAAGTCCAGCCCGGCTCAAGGCAGCTTGGCCAGGATCCCGTCCATTTCCCCGGCGGTGTAGGCGCGCAGGGAGCGCGTGCGCACATTGCCCTGCATGGCGACAGCCAGACTGAATGCGGCCAGCGCCTGCTCATCGTCGGCCTCCAGCACGCAGACCACATCGCAGTCGCCCATGGTCCAGTAGATATCGCGCATATTGACGCCGAGTTTTTGGGCGGTTTCCTTGGCGGCAGCGGCGCGCTTGGTGGTTTCCTTGACGCTCTGAATGCCCTTGTCCGTGAAGTTCAGCATACCGATATAGGTCACCATTTTTCGCTCCTGTGTTATCCGCGGGGGACGAATCACATGAGGCAACGCCGCCCCCGACGGCGACGCTTCACGTCATCACGCGCGCAGCGATGCTGTGGAAGGCGATGGCGGCAGCGATGCTACGCCCGGGGCCCGCAAAGGCAAGGCACCCCGCGGCCGACTCTTACCCTGGACAGGGTATGCGGGCCGGTATCGTGCGCGTAAGCAAGGAAACGCAGGCGTGATGGGCGATCAGGCCCGTTCAGGCCGGAAGAACGCATCGAAGAGAACCAGCACCGCGGGGAAGTCCCGGGCGAAGTTCGGACGGTTCACGAAGTAGGCCTCGCAGGCCACAGCGAAGAATTCGCTGATCGACACGGCCCCATAGTCGTCCAGCCAGGGCGGCTCCGCGCCGAAGCGCTCGGCCAGGATGGTCTTCTCGCGAAAGTCTTCATAGGCCGGCTGCAGCACCGCGAGCCAGGCGGCGCGGGCCTCGCGCGCGCTGCGCTTGCCCGCAAAGCCGGGCGGCAGCGGCGGGCAGCCGTCGGCGTCGCCCGCGCGCATGTCGATCTTGTGGGCGAATTCGTGGATCACGACGTTGTAGCCGCCGCCCGTCGTGATGCCGCTCGCGAGCACGTCCTGCCAGCTCAGCATCACCGGCCCGCGGTCCATGGCCTCGCCGGCCACCACCTCGTCGTATTCGTGCACCACCTGCGCTTCGTCGACGATCTTGCGCCGTGCGACGACCTCGGACGGATGCACCACGATGCCGACGAAATCGTCGTACCAGTCCAGGCCGCCCTTCAGGTTGAGGATCGGCAACACCGCCTGTGCGGCAATGGCCAGCGCGACCTCGTCGGTGATGACGAAGCCTTGCGTGCCGTGAAACTCCTTGTCGCGCAGGAATTCGGCCGACAGCGTTCGAAGCCGCAGTTGCTGGTCCTGCGGAAGCTCGCCAAGAAAGGCATAGCGCGCCAGCGTGGCCTGCCAGGCGTCTTCAGGGATAGGGGGCAGGGCGCGCAACCGGCGCAGCCACTTGAACATCGGCTAGGGCCTGTTGACGCTATGGAAGGGGATCGCGTTGCTTCGCCAAGGGGCTGGCTGCAAGGCGCCCGGGCGCAGCAAGGCTTTGGCCTTGCAAGCGCGGGCAACGCCGCAGACGGCCCCTTGGCGAAGCAACCCGAAGGGAAGCTCGCCACAGCCCGCCCCTCGGCGTTGCGTTCCTTGCGCGTGCGGACGCACGCACGGCGTCGCGCGCCTTGATGGGCGGGCTGTGGCGAGCTTCGCGACCCCTTCCATAGCGTCAACAGGCCCTAGCGCAGATCGACGCGCTGCGCGCCGCCGGGAGAAAGGCACAGCAGCTGCGCGCGCGGCGGATGGGCCGCGGCGTCCCAGTCGCTGAGCACGATGCGCCTGAGGCCGTCACCCAGGTCGTGATCGGCCGGGCGATGCGTATGGCCGTGCACCAGCGTGTGCGCGCGCGCCTGCTGCAGCCACTGGCGCGCGGCGCCGCCGTCCACGTCGGCCCAGACGGCCGAGGGATTGCGCTTGCGGTCTTCGCTTTGCGCGCGCATGGAGCGCGCGAGCGCGCGGCGCTCGGCCAGCGGCCTGGCCAGGAACGCGGCCTGCCATTCGGGCGTGCGCACCTGGGCGCGGAACTTGAGGTAGTCGGTGTCGTCCAGGCAAAGGATGTCGCCGTGGCTCAGCAGCCAGCGTTCGCCGTGCAGCACCAGCACCGTGGGGTCGTCCAGCAGCGTGAAGCCGCACCGGGCGGCCAGCGCCGGGCCTACGAGGAAGTCGCGGTTGCCGTGCATGAAGTACACCGGCAGCCGCTCGGCCGTGCGGCGCAGCAACTCGGCGCATTCGGCCTCGAAGCCGGGCAGGGCGGCCGCGTCGTCGCCCACCCACACCTCGAACAGGTCGCCCAGGATGACGAGTGCATCGGCCGGCGTGGTCTGCAGATAGCCGCGCCAGGCCTCGAAGGTGGCGGGCTCGTCGGCCTGCAGGTGCAGGTCGGAGATCAGGTCGACGGTGCGCCACGCGGGCGGGGCGAGCAGTTCCTTGAAAACCGGATGTTCCGCCATGTTCACTGATGCACCCTTGGCGCTGCGCGCCTTCCCGCCAAGCGGGAGCGAGCTTGCTTGGGGCGGCCCGGCGCTGCGCTCATGCCGCGTGGCATCCGTTCGTTATTCCGCGACGAGGACGGCCTTCTCGATGACCACGTCCTCGAGTGGCACGTCGTCGTGGAAGCCCTTGCGGCCCGTCTTCACGGCCTTGATCTTGTCCACCACGTCGGTGCCGCCGGTGACCTTGCCGAACACCGCGTAGCCCCAGCCCTGGGCCGAGGGAGCAGTGTGGTTCAGGAAGCCGTTGTCGGCCACGTTGATGAAGAACTGGGCGGTCGCCGAGTGCGGTGCGCTGGTGCGGGCCATGGCCACCGTGTAGTTGTCGTTCTTGAGGCCGTTGTTGGCTTCGTTCTCGATCTCGGCGCCGGTGGGCTTTTGCTTCATGCCGGGCTCGAAGCCGCCGCCTTGCACCATGAAGCCCGGGATCACGCGGTGGAACACCGTGTTGTCGTAGTGACCGTTCTTCACATAGTTGACGAAGTTCTCGGCCGACTTCGGCGCCTTGGCGCTGTCGAGTTCGAGCGTGATCACGCCGTAGTTCTTGATGTGGAGTTCGACTTTGGGGTTGCTCATGAGGGAGTCCTTCCTTCGGATGTTCGGAAATTATTTCGCCAGTGTGGCGGACTTGATGATGATGGGTTCGAGCGGCACGTTCTGCATGCCGCCCTTGTTACCGGTTTGCACGGCACGGATCTTGTCGACCACCTCGGTGCCGGCCACGACCCGGCCGAACACCGTGTAGCCGTAGCCGTCGGGGCTGGGCGCGTTGAGCGAGTCGTTGTTCTTCACGTTGATGAAGAACTGCGAGGTGGCCGAGTTCGGATTGCCCGTGCGCGCCATTGCGATGGTGTAGCGGTCGTTCTTCAGGCCGTTGCCGGCTTCGAGCGGGATGGGCGCGCGCGTGGGTTTTTGCTGCATGTCGGCCGTGAAACCGCCGCCCTGGATCATGAAGCCGTCGATCACGCGGTGGAACACGGTGCCGTCGTAGTGCTTGTCCTTGACGTACTGCAGGAAGTTCTCGACCGTCTGGGGCGCCTTGGCCTGGTCGAGCTCGACCAGGATGTCGCCGGCCGAGGTGGCGAGCTTCACGCGCGGGCCGGGCTGCTGCGCATGGACGGCGCCGGCAAGCGCGAGCGAGGCGGCCAGCAGGAGCGCGCCGCGGCGGCTGAAGCGGGTGGACAGGGAAGGGGCTTGGATCTTCAAGGATGGCTCCGTGTGCGAATGATGTGGGGCACGGACCGGGCAATGCAAGCGGCCGCGGCCGGGATGCTGCCGACGGTTGTTGCTATTTGCTGGCGCGGCCGACCGGCTTGCGCACTTCAGGCGGTGCCGCCGGCAGGGCTGCGGCATCGGCCTCGGCCTTGGGCGTGAAGATCTGGCGGATCAGCGAGAGCTTGGGCGCCACGCTGGCGTTGGTGCTGGCGAATTGCTGCGCTCGCACATATTCCTGGGCCGCCAGTCGGGCGTACACGTCGCCGAGGTTCTCGTGCGCGGTGGCGTAGTTGGGGTTGAGCCTGAGCGCCTGCTCCAGCGCGGCGCGCGCCTGGTCGAACTTGCTTTGCGCTGCATAGAGCGCCGCCAGGTTGTTGTAGGGCTCGGGCAGTTCGGGGAAATCCTGCGTCATCTGCGTGAACGCGGCAATGGCCTCGTTCTGCTTCTTCTGCTCGGTGAGGATCACGCCGCGCAGGAAGCGCATCTGCGGATCGCGCGGCTTGCCGGCAATGTAGGCGTCGGCCTTGACGAGCGCCTCGTTCGACTTGCCCTGGCGCAGCAGCTGGTTGACGTCGTCGTAGTCGTTGGCGTAGGCAGCCGACCCCCACAGGCTGAACAGCAGTGCGAAGGCGATGGAGAGTTTGGAGAACGCGACGTGCTTCATGAAGCCTCGGCAGGAGTGGGAAATGCGGGCTTCGAAAACACCCGGAATGAGACGGCAGCAGCCGTTTATACTGCGGTGCATTGTAGCCGAGGGGCCATGTCCAACCCCTCGTGGCCACTGTCCCGTCACCCCTGAAATACATCGTCGTTCGCCCGTACCGCACGAGCGCGAAGCGACGCTTTCCGAGCCTCATGAGTCTGCGCATCTACAACACGCTTTCGCGTGAACTGGAGGAGTTCTCCCCATTGCAACCGGGCCGGGTGCGCATGTACGTGTGCGGCATGACGGTCTATGACTTCTGCCACATCGGCCATGCCCGCATGATGATGGCCTTCGACGTGGTGCAGCGCTGGCTGCGGGCGAGCGACTACGCCGTGACCTACGTGCGCAACATCACCGACATCGACGACAAGATTATTGCGCGCGCGGTGCAGCGCGGCATCACCATCCGTGAGCTGACCGACGAAGTGATCGCGGCCATGCACCAGGACATCGGCGCGCTCGGCATCGAGCCTCCCACCCTCGAGCCGCGCGCCACCGAATACGTGCCGCAGATGCTGGGCATCATCGAGAAGCTCGAGCAGAAGGGCCTGGCCTATCGTTCGGACAACGGCGACGTGAACTACGCGGTGCGCAAGTTCCCGGGCTACGGCAAGCTGTCGGGCAAGTCGCTCGACGAGTTGCATGCGGGCGAACGCGTGGCGGTGCTCGACGGCAAGCAGGATCCGCTCGACTTCGTGCTCTGGAAGGCTGCCAAGCAGACCGAGCCTGCCGACGCCAAATGGGAAAGCCCCTACGGCACCGGCCGGCCGGGCTGGCACATCGAGTGCTCGGCCATGAGCTGCGCCACGCTCGGCGAAACCTTCGACATCCATGGCGGCGGCGCCGATCTCCAGTTCCCGCACCACGAGAACGAGATCGCGCAGAGCGAAGGCGCCAATGGCAAGCCGCTGTCGCGCTTCTGGGTGCACAACGGCTTCGTGCGCGTGGACAACGAGAAGATGTCCAAGAGCCTGGGCAACTTCTTCACCATCCGCGAGGTGCTGCAGAAGTACGACGCCGAGAGCCTGCGGTTCTTCCTGGTGCGCACGCACTACCGCAGCGCGCTCAACTACAGCGACGCACACCTGGACGACGCCCGCAATTCGCTGAAGCGCCTGTACACCGCGCTCGATCTGGTCGCTCCGGCCGAAGCAGTGATCGACTGGACGCAGCCCCATGCCGCGCGCTTCAAGGCCGCCATGGACGAAGACTTCGGGACGCCCGAGGCCATCGCCGTGCTGTTCGAGCTGGCCGGCGAAGTCAACCGCACCAAGTCCGCAGAAACAGCCGGCTTGCTGAAGGCGCTGGCCGGTTCGCTGGGCCTGCTGCAGGGCGACCCGCGTGCTTTCCTGCGCGCAGGCGCCACGCTGGACGAAGCCGCCATCCAGGCGCAGATCGACGCGCGCGCGGCTGCCAAGGCCGCCAAGAACTTTGCCGAGGCCGACCGCATCCGCAACGACCTCCTCGCGCAGGGCATCGTGCTCAAGGATTCGCCCACCGGCACAACCTGGGCCGCAGCGCAGTGAACGGAACCACGAATCCCATGCCTGCTTCCTCGAAAAATCCGGCGGTCCAGATCTATACGCCGGACTATTGGGAAGAGGCCTGCAAGCACCTGTCCAGGAAGGACCGCGTGATGAAGCGGCTGATCCCGAAGTTCGGCGACGCCTGCCTCGAGTCGCGCGGCGACGCGTTCACCACGCTCGCGCGCAGCATCGTGGGCCAGCAGATCTCGGTGAAGGCCGCGCAGACCGTGTGGGACAAGTTCGCGCTGCTGCCGCGCAAGCTCACGCCGGCCAACGTGCTCAAGCTCAAGGTCGACGACATGCGCGCGGCAGGGCTGTCGGCGCGCAAGATCGAGTACCTGGTCGACCTGGCCATCCATTTCGATTCGGGCGCGGTGCACGTCGACGCCTGGAAGGACATGGCCGACGAGCTCATCATCGATGAACTCGTGGCCATCCGCGGCATCGGCCGCTGGACGGCCGAGATGTTCCTGATCTTCCACCTGATGCGGCCCAACGTGCTGCCGGTCGACGACCTGGGCCTGCTCAACGGCATCAGCGTTAACTATTTTTCGGGCGATCCCGTGAGCCGAAGCGATGCCCGCGACGTTGCCGTGGCCTGGGCCCCGTATTGCAGCGTGGCGACTTGGTATATTTGGCGATCGCTCGACCCGGTACCGGTCGCATATTGAACAACAGGAGAAGACGTTGGCGAAACGAACCTTCCTCGACTTCGAGCAGCCCATTGCTGAACTCGAAACCAAGATCGAAGAACTGCGCTATGTACAGACCGAATCGGCGGTCGACATCTCGGAGGAAATCGACCAGCTCGGCAAGAAGAGCCAGCAGCTCACCAAGGACATCTACAGCGACCTGACGCCCTGGCAGATCACCAAGATCGCGCGGCATCCGGAGCGGCCCTACACGCTCGACTACGTCAACGAGATCTTCACCGACTTCGTCGAACTGCACGGCGACCGGCACTTTGCCGACGACCTTTCCATCGTGGGCGGCCTGGCGCGCTTCAACGGCACGCCCTGCATGGTGCTCGGCCACCAGAAGGGGCGCGACACGAGGGAGCGCACTGCGCGCAACTTCGGCATGAGCAAGCCCGAGGGCTACCGCAAGGCGCTGCGCCTCATGAAGACGGCCGAGAAGTTCAAGCTGCCGGTCTTCACCTTCGTCGATACGCCCGGTGCCTATCCGGGCATCGATGCCGAGGAGCGCGGCCAGTCCGAGGCCATTGGCCGCAACATCTACGAGATGGCGCAGCTCGAGGTGCCGATCATCGTCACCATCATCGGCGAAGGCGGCTCCGGCGGCGCGCTGGCCATTTCGGTGGGCGACCAGCTCGTGATGCTGCAGTATTCGATCTACTCGGTCATCAGCCCCGAAGGCTGTGCCTCCATTCTCTGGAAGACCAGCGACAAGGCGCAGGAAGCGGCCGATGCGCTCGGCATCACCGCGCACCGCCTGAAGGCGCTGGGCCTGGTCGACAAGATCGTGAACGAGCCGGTCGGCGGCGCGCACCGCGACCATCGCCAGATGGCCGCCTTCCTCAAGCGCGCGCTCAACGACGCCTTCCGCCAGGTCAGCGACCTGAAGCCGAAGGAACTGCTCGAGCGCCGCTACGAACGCCTGCAGAGCTACGGGCGCTTCAACGACACCAAGGCCGACACCGGCAGGTAAAGAACAAGCCAGCCCAGCGCGCTGCTCCTTCCATGAACGAAGCCTTCGAACGCGCCATGGCCGCGTTCGAGCCGGCGCATCTGCCGCTGGCGGTGGGCTTCAGCGGCGGAGCGGATTCCACGGCCCTGCTGGCCGCTTGCGCTTCGGCCTGGCCAGGGCAGGTGCTCGCGTTTCATGTGCACCACGGACTGCAGGCGGCAGCCGATGAATTCGAACGCCATTGCGCGGCGGTGTGCGAACGCCTGGGCGTGCCGCTGGTGGTGCACCGCGTGGACGCACGCCATGCGCAGGGCGACAGCCCCGAAGATGCGGCGCGCCGCGCCCGCTACGACGCCTTTGCAGCCATGGCGCGCATGGATACGGCGCTCGGCGCTATCGAATCGATAGTCCTCGGGCACCATGCCGACGACCAGGTCGAAACCCTTTTGCTGGCGCTCTCCCGGGGCGCCGGTCTGCCGGGCCTCGCGGCCATGCCCGCGCATGCGCGGCGCAACGGACTGGACATCTACCGGCCGCTGCTGGCGGTGCCTGGGGCCGACATCCGGGCGTGGCTGAAGGGCGTCGGCCTGCCCTGGATCGAGGACCCGACCAACGAGGACGAGCGCTACACCCGCAACCGGATCCGCGCCGTGCTGCTGCCCGCGCTGGAGCGGACCTTCCCGCAGTTCCGCGCCACCTTCGCCCGCAGCATCGGCCATGCCGCGCAAGCGCAGGAACTGCTGGGCGAACTCGCGGCGCAGGACCTGGCGGTGGTGGGCAACCCGCCCCGCATCGCCGCGCTGCAGGCGCTTTCACGCGCGCGGCAGGCCAATGTGCTGCGGCACTGGCTGATGCAGGCACACGGCTGCGCGCCCAGCGCGGCGCAGCTCGACCAGCTGCTGGACCAGGTTCGCGCCTGCACCACCCGCGGCCACCGGATCCACCTCAAGGTGGCCAATGGATTTGCCCAGCGCAGGGGCGATCTGCTGCATTGGTACAATTCCGGGCCCTCGCCCAAGGCTTCGCGCTGACGGCTTGCAGGGCGCCGCGCTGGCACTCGGGGGTGCAGCACCGGCCCTTTCTTATTCTCTGAATTCATCCATGGCATTGATCGTTCACAAATACGGCGGTACGTCGATGGGCTCGACCGAGCGCATCAAGAATGTCGCCAAGCGCGTCGCCAAGTGGGCGCGCGCCGGCCACCAGATGATCGTGGTCCCGAGTGCCATGAGCGGCGAGACCAATCGCCTGCTCGGCCTGGCCAAGGAACTGGCGCCGAGCAAACCGAGCGAGGCCCACGGGCGCGAACTCGACATGCTCGCCTCGACCGGCGAACAGGCTTCTTCCGCGCTGCTGGCCATTGCGCTGCAGGCCGAAGGCATGGAAGCCGTGAGCTACGCGGGCTGGCAGGTGTCGGTGCGCACCGACAACTCCTACACCAAGGCGCGCATCGAAAGCATCGACGACGAGCGCGTGCGTGCCGACCTCGACGCCGGCAAGGTGGTGGTGATCACCGGCTTCCAGGGCGTGGACGACGACGGCAACATCACCACGCTGGGCCGCGGCGGCAGCGACACCTCGGCCGTGGCCATTGCGGCGGCGATGAAGGCGCACGAGTGCCTGATCTACACCGACGTCGACGGCGTCTACACCACCGACCCGCGCGTGGAGCCCGATGCCCGACGCCTCTCGACCGTGAGCTTCGAAGAGATGCTCGAGATGGCGAGCCTGGGCTCCAAGGTGCTGCAGATCCGCTCGGTGGAATTCGCCGGCAAGTACAAGGTGCCGCTGCGTGTGCTCTCGAGCTTCACGCCGTGGGACATCGACATCAATGAAGAGGCCAAGTCCGGCACGCTGATCACTTTCGAGGAAGACGAAAACATGGAACAAGCCGTCGTATCCGGCATCGCTTTCAACCGCGACGAAGCCAAGATCTCGGTGCTCGGCGTGCCCGACAAGCCGGGCATCGCGTATCACATCCTCGGTGCCGTGGCGGATGCCAACATCGAGGTCGACGTGATCATCCAGAACCTCAGCAAGGACGGCCGGACCGACTTCAGCTTCACCGTGCACCGCAACGAGTACGCGAAGACGGTCGACCTGCTGCAGTCGAAGGTCATGCCCTCGCTGGGCGCGACCGAGATCGTGGGCGACACCAAGATCTGCAAGGTCAGCATCGTGGGCATCGGCATGCGCAGCCACGTGGGCGTTGCCAGCAAGATGTTCCGCGTGCTGAGCGAAGAGGGCATCAACATCCAGATGATTTCCACCAGCGAGATCAAGACCTCGGTCGTGATCGACGAAAAATACATGGAATTGGCCGTGCGCGCCCTGCACAAAGCCTTCGATCTGGACCAACCGGCCGCCTGATGGTGGCATAATCTCGGCTTCTTTCAGGAACTGTGACCGAGTGGCCGAAGGTGCTCCCCTGCTAAGGGAGTATGGGGTGTAGAGCCTCATCGAGGGTTCGAATCCCTCCGGTTCCGCCAGATAGCAAACAAAAACGCCCCTCACGGGGCGTTTTTCATTTGGGGCGCTGCGCCGCAGCCGCGACTCCCGCCGCGGCCCCGCGCGCCGTGACACATTGTCCCGCTCCTGGGACATCGGCGGCCTCCTGAACGCGCCCTGGCCCCGGTGCTCCCTCTGGGCGCATGGACGGAACGGCCCTTGCTACGACAAGCGGGTCCATGACCTCGCCTCGTCGCACACCGCCGCCCATGACTTCCGCCGACCTCGCCTTTGCTTCCAGGCTCGACCAGAGCGTTCGCACGGTGGACGTGAGCGCGCCCGGGCGCCTGCACCTGGGCTTTCTGGACCCCTCGGGCTCGCTCGGGCGCGCGTTCGGCAGCCTGGGGCTGGTGATCGACGGCTTCACCACCGACGTGGAACTGTCGGCGTCCGCGGTGGACCACCTGGCGGCCGACACGCCGGCCGGCGAAGCGGAACTGGCCCGCGCGGCGGACTATCTGGCGGTGTTGAAGCAGCGCAGCAGCCGCCACGCGCCGCTGTCGCTGCGGCTGCGCCATGCGCTGCCGCCGCATGCGGGCTTCGGCTCGGGCACGCAGCTCGCGTCGGCCATCGGGCGGGCCTTTGCCGAATGGCATGGGCTCGGTCTGGACACGGGCACGCTGGCGCACTGGCTCGGGCGTGGCCTGCGCTCGGGGATCGGCATTGCGGGTTTCGACAGCGGCGGCCTGCTGCTCGATGGCGGCCCGGGCGCCGACGGGCTGCCCGCGCCGCTGCTGTCGCGCATCGAGTTTCCGGAGGAATGGCGCGTCATCGTGGTCCAGGATCCCACGCACAAGGGCCTGTCGGGCGGCGCGGAGAAGAAAGCCATTGCGGCCTTGCCGCCCCTGCCGCAGGCAGGCGCGGCCGAGATCTGCCATCAGGTGCTGATGCGGGTGCTGCCCGGCGCCGCGCGCGCAGAGTTCGCGCCGTTTGCCGCGGGCATCAACCGCATGCAGCAGCTGCTCGGCGAGCACTTCGCGCCCGCGCAGGGCGGCATCTACACGAGCGCGGCGGTCGGGCGGCTGATGCACTGGTTCGCGGATGCGAGCCGCGGGCACGATGTGGCCATCGGCCAGAGTTCGTGGGGCCCCACGAGTTTTGCGATCGTGCCTTCGCACGTGCGGGCCGAGATGCTGGTCGATGCGGCGCGTGCCTCCGGACAGCTCGACCCGCGGCTCGAGCTGCGCATCGTCTCGGGCCGCAACCGCGGGGCGGTGGTGCGGGGCCGTGCCGCCGAGCCGCGCAACCGCTGAATCCTGCTGGCGCAGGCCACCCGACGCCTCAACCTTCCACACATCAACATCAACCAACGCAGGCCCTCATGGAACGTCCCCGCATCCTCCACATGTTCACCCCCGGCCAACAGATGAGCCCGTTCGACATCAACATGGCGGCGGACGCCGGCTACCAGATCATCGTGCCCTACTGCGAAGTGGGCCTGGACCGCATCACCGGACTGACGCAGGACACCATCTTCTCGCGTGGGCCCAAAGGCGTGGCACGCACCGGCATCTTCATCGGCGGACGCGACGCGCAGCTGGCGGCCGACATGCTAGAGCGCGCGCGGACGTCGATGGTCAAGCCCTTCGTCGTCTCGGCGATGGCCGATCCGAGCGGCGCCTACACCACGGCCGCGGCCATGGTGGCCTGCGTCGAGGCCGCGCTCAAGCGCCACCATGGGCAGGGACTGGAAGGCCAGCGCGTGGTGATCCTCGGCGGCACGGGCCCGGTGGGCCGCGTGGCCGGTGTGATCGCGGCGCAGGCTGGTGCCGAGGTGTACCTGTCCAGCCGCAACGGCATCGACGCGGCGCAGGAAGCGGCCGACGAAACCGGGCAGCGCTTCGGCGTGAAGCTGCACGGCCTCTCGGGCGGCGACCCCGACGCCGTGCGCCGCTCCATCGCCGATGCCGACGTACTGCTGGCCTGTGCGGCCGCGGGCGTGCAGGTCGTATCGAGCGAGGCGCTCGGCGCCGCGACGCGGCTCAAGGTGGCGGCCGACGTGAACGCCGTGCCCCCCGAAGGCATTGCCGGCGTCGGCGTGATGGACGACGCCAAGCCATTGGCCGGCACGCAGGCCGTGGCCATCGGCGCGCTGGCGGTGGGCAACGTCAAGTACCAGACGCAGCATCGGCTGCTGGTGCAGATGTGCGAGGCTGAAAAGGCGCAGGTGCTGAGCTTTCCCGAAGCCTTTGCGGTGGCCCGCGCGTTCCTGGTCGAGCAGGCCGGAAAGACGGCTTGAAGCCCGCGGGCACCATGCAGACGATCGTCGTTGCCGCCATCTCTGCGCGCGCCATGGCCGAGGCGGCGGCGAGCGATGGCTTCCAGGTGGTCGCGCTCGACCTGTTCGGCGATGTCGACACGCGCCGCGCGGCCTCACGCTGGCTGCCCATTGGCGCGCCCGGCAGTTTGCAGATCGATGCGGCCAGCGTCCTGGCCGCGCTGCGCACGCTCGCAGAGGCTGGCGAACCGGTGCTGGGCTGGATCGCAGGCAGCGGCTTCGAAGGCGAGCCCGAATTGCTGGAAGAGGGCGCGGCCGTGCTGCCGCTGATCGGCACCGCGCCCGCGGCCGTGCGCCGCCTGCGCGATCCGGCCGCCTTCTTCGGCTTTCTTGCGGCGCAGGTCATACCCTTTCCGCAAGTGCTGCTGCAGCCGCCCGAGGATCCCGCCGGATGGCTGATGAAAGACGCGCACGGCTGCGGCGGCTGGCATGTGCGCCATGCGCCGTGGTCGATGGACGAGCCGCCGTCCTCGCACCACTACTTCCAGCGCGAAATGGCCGGGCTGCCGATGTCGGCCACCTTCATCGCCAACGGCCGCGATGTGCACGTGCTCGGCTTCAACGAGCAGACCGTACGCCGCTTCGGCACGCGGCCTTTCGTGTTCTGCGGCGCCGTCGGGCCGGTGCCCGTGGCAGAGGCCATCGCGCGCCGCGTGACGGCCATCGCGCGCACGCTGACTGCGGAGTTCGAGCTGCGCGGCCTGTGCAGCCTCGACTTCATGCGCGACGGCGACGCCATCGGCGTGCTGGAGGTCAACCCGAGGCCGCCAGCCAGCATGAGCCTCTACAAGGCGCCCGCCGGTTCGCCGGGCGTGATGCAGGCGCATCTGCGTGCCTGCCTGCATGGCGAACTGCCGCCGCCGGTGCCATCGCATGCGCAACAGGTCGAAGGCCTCGAGATCGTGTTCGCGCGGCAGCCGCTGCAGCTCGACGCGGCCTTGGCGCAGCGCCTTGCCGCATGGCCCGGCATCCGCGACCTGCCCGAAGCCGGCCAGCGCTTCGACATCGACGACCCCGTGTGCACCCTGACGGCGAGCGGAAGCAGCGCGCAGCAGGTGCGCACCCGCTTGGACGAAGGCCGCGAGCGGCTGCTGCAATCACTGGAGACCAAGGCATGAGCAACACTTCCCCGCCCGCGGCCGCGTCGGGCCTGAGCGTCAACCTGCTGGCCCGCCCGCTGGTCGAGCGCCTGCTGGCCGATGCCGATGCGCTCGGGCTGCAGCTGCGCCGCGACGACAGCGGCGCGCGCATCGTCGATGCCGGCATCGAGGCACGCGGCAGCGTGGCGGCCGGCTTGCAGATCGGCGAGATCTGCATGGGCGGGTTGGGGCATGTGAACCTGCGCAGCGGCGGCAGCGCCGAGGGCTGGCCCACCTGGCTCGACGTGCGCAGCTCGCAGCCGGTGCTGGCCTGCCTTGGCAGCCAGTACGCCGGCTGGAGCCTCGCGGCCACCAAGGAAGAGACCGGCGGCAAGAAGTTCTTTTCGCTTGGCTCGGGGCCGGCGCGCGCGCTGGCGGTCAAGGAAAAACTTTTTGCCGAACTGGGCTACCGCGACCATGCGCCCTGCGGCGTGCTGGTGCTGGAAGTCGATCGCGCGCCGCCGAAGATCGTGATCGACAAGCTGCTGCGCGATTGCGGCCTGGCCGCCGAAGCGCTGACCTTGATCCTCACGCCCACCACCAGCTTGGCGGGCACCACGCAGGTGGTGGCGCGTGTGCTCGAGGTGGCGCTGCACAAGGCGCACGAGCTGGGCTTTGCGCTGGCCAACATCGTCGACGGCGCCGGCACCGCGCCGTTGCCGTCGCCAAGCGCCGATGGCGTCGAGGCCATGGGCCGCACCAACGACTCCATCCTGTACGGCGGCCGCGTGCACCTGACGGTGCGCGGCGACGACGGCGCGGCGCGCGAACTGGCGCGTGCGCTGCCGTCGCGCAATTCACGCGATCACGGGCGCTCGTTCGCCGAGATCTTCAAGGAGGTCGCGTACGACTTCTACAAGATCGATGGCGCCTTGTTCGCTCCGGCCGAAGTGTGGGTCAGCAACATCGACAGCGGCAACACCTGGCATGGCGGCGCACCCGACATGGCGCTGCTGCAGCGGCTGTGGCTGCAGGAGGCCTGACCATGCGCATCGTCATCATGACGGACGAGATCGGCTGGCACACGCGCCAGCTGCAGGCCGCGCTGCGCGCACGCGGCGCGGTGGGGCGCTGCGTTGACCTGGCCGACTGCAACATCGACACCACCGCGGCATGGCATGGCCTGGTCATTCCCGGCTACGGCCGCGAGCTGCCCGATGCGGTGCTGGTGCGCGGCATCGCCGGCGGGAGCTTCGAGCAGGTCACCAAGCGCCTTGGCGTGCTGCATGCGCTGCGCGAACTGGGCGTGCCGGTCTACAACGATGCGCGCGCCATCGAGCGCACAGTCGACAAGTCGATGACCAGCCTGCTGCTGCATGCCGCGCACATTCCCGCGCCCGCCACCTGGGCCACCGAATCGGCGGCGCAGGCGCGTCGCATCGCCATGCGCGAGATGGCCGCGGGCCATGCGCTGGTGCTCAAGCCCCTGTTCGGCTCGCAGGGCAAGAACCTGCAGCTGGTGGGCGAGGTCGACGGCGTTCATCATCCGATGCCCGACATCGATGCGCGCTACGCGGGCCTGGCCTATCTGCAGCGCTTCGTGCCGCCCATGGCCTCGCCGGGTTTCGACTGGCGCGTGATGGTGGTCGGCGGGCGCGCCGTCACCGCGATGCGGCGCGTCAGCATGCACTGGATCCACAACGTGGCCCAGGGCGCGCGCTGCGAGCCGGCCGTGCTGGAGCCCGCGCTCGCCCAACTGGCCGAAGGCGCGGCGCAGGCGCTCGACATGGACTACGCGGGCGTGGACCTCATCGCCGCGGCCAGCGGGCCGAAGATCCAGGTGCTCGAGGTCAATGGCGTGGCCGCCTGGCAGGGGCTGCAGCGCGTGACGGGCTTCAACATCGCGCGCGCCATCGTCGACGACCTGCTCGACCGCAAGCTCGCGCAGGCGCGCCGCCGCGCGCAAGAGAGCCTGCCGCCGGAGCGCCGCGCCTGATGATGAACGCGCGGCAGCTGGCCATCGAGCGTGCGCGGGCCTGCTTCCTGCGCGCGTGCTGGCTCGACGTTGCCGTGCGCAAGCCCGGCAACGTCAGCCAGGCCTCGCCCGGCCATGGCATGCAGGCGTCGATGTTCATTGCCAGCGCCCAGGCCGCGGCCGGGGCGCTGTTCGAGCCGGGCCTGCGCGTGGGCGAGCGCATCGAGGCCGCGGTAGAGGCCACCTGGGCGGTGGCCGGGTGCAACACCAACCTCGGCATCCTGCTGCTGTGCGCGCCGATTGCGCTGGCGGTGGAGCAGCACCCCCACGCCGGAACCCCCGCGGCCCTGCGCGCGGCCGTCGAGGGCGTGCTGGCCACGCTCGACATCGACGATGCCCGCGCCGCCTATCGCGCCATTGCGCGCGCCCATCCCGGCGGACTGGGGACAGCACCGACCGAAGACGTGCGCGATGCACCCAGCGTCGATCTGCGGGCCGCCATGGCCCTTGCTGCGGACCGCGATCTCATCGCGCGGCAGTACCGCGACGGCTTTGCGGATCTTTTCGCCCTGGCGTTCCAGGCGCCAGTCCACCCGGCGGGCTGCAGCGAAGCGCCGGCCGATGCCGAAGCGCCGCCCGATGCGGCCACTGTGGCTTCGGTCCAACGGCTTTACCTGGCCTGCCTGAGCGCCTTTCCTGATTCACACATTGTTCGAAAACACGGCGAGCGCGTGGCACAGACTGTCATGACGGCGGCGCAGGCCTGGCAGGGGTGCGCCGGTGCCGGCGTCGCGCTCGATGCCGACCCCGGCTTCGCCGCCTGGGACCTCTCCCTCAAGGCCGCAGGCGTCAACCCCGGGACCAGCGCCGATTTCACCGTGGCGGCGCTTCTGCTGTCAGGCTGGATCCGCTCGTGCGCGGCGCCCGCGCGCGAGGCGGCGAACGGATGGCACGGATCGTGATACCCATGGCTTTGCGCTGGTCTTCCTGACCGGTGTCGTATTGACCCTAAACACCTTGGACCTCTGAGAGGAGACTCGAAACCATGGCAAAAATCGATCGACTGATGGTGGGCGAATCGCTCGTTGGCGACGGCAATGAAGTCGCCCATATCGACCTGATCATCGGACCGCGCGGCAGCGCTGCCGAGACAGCCTTCGCGAACGCGTTGACGAACAACAAGGACGGCTTCACTTCGCTGCTCGCAGTCGTGGCTCCCAACCTGCTGACCAAGCCGGCCACCGTGATGTTCAACAAAGTGACCATCAAGGGCGCCAAGCAGGCGGTGCAGATGTTCGGGCCGGCGCAGCGCGCCGTGGCGCTGGCGGTGGCCGACAGCGTCGAGGATGGCACCATCCCCATGGCGGAGGCGGACAACCTGTTCATCTGCGTCGGCGTGTTCATCCACTGGCTTGCCGACGACGACAAGAAGATCCAGGACTACAACTACCAGGCCACCCGCGAGGCCATCCAGCGTGCCGTGGCCGGCTCGCCGACCGCCGCGGAAGTGGTGGACAAGAAGGGCACCACGGCGCATCCGTTCGCTGCCCACCTCTGAGCCGCAAAACAAAAAAACCGACGCGTGGACCGCGTCGGTTTTTTTGCTGCTGCCGCATGGTGCGGCGAGTGTTCGTGTTCAGTGCTTGGCGGGCACCATGCCGCTCGCAAGGAAGTTGAGTACGGTGGCGCCGTGCCCCAGCTTCGAGGCGCGATGCGTGGGCGCATGGCGCTCGATCTGCACGCCCACGGCCTGCACGTCATCGAACTTGCGCGGCTTCACCACCTTCACGCGAACCCAGCTGGCGCCGAACTCGTCGATGAGGATGTCGGCAATGGCTTCTGCAAAGGCTTCGAGCAGTTGCAGCCGGTGCTCGGCCATGAGCCGCACCAGCCGTTCGCGCACCATGCCGTAGTCGATGGTGTCGCCGATGCGGTCGGTGTCGCAGGCACGTGCGCGGGGCACGCCGGCATGCACGTCGATCAAGAGGGGCTGCGGATGATGCAGTTCGGAGTCGTGGATGCCGATCACCGTCTGGCCGCTGAAGCCCTCGATGAAGATCAGGTCCATGGGCGCGGCTGCCTCGGCGGCGTCGGGCGATGCGTTCGACGCATTCGGGGAGGAAAGGCGGGCGATGGAAGGACGCGGGCTGGTGTTCAAGTGGTGTCTCCAGTGATCGAATATGTTTGAAAGTGTGTCTGGCGGCATGCAAGCCCACCCCAGCGAGATTCGTCAACGCAAAATGCAGGCCAGAGACCGGACCCGCTCCGGCATTGCCAGTGCTTGGTGTTTCACCGGGTGCGCGGCAGGCCGGCAGGCACAACAATGGGCCGAACAAGGAGACACGATGGAACGCGCCGGAGAACTCCAATGACATTGACGCTGAGGCAAGGCGATCGACACGCTGACCGTGTGCTCGACGTGGTGAGGCGAGGCTTTCACGAAGAGGGCAACGACCTGGTCACGCGCTCGTGGAGCCGCTGCCTGAACCAGTACCAGCTCGATCCGGGCCGCCCGCGCGAACCAGTGGTCATTGCATCGTCTGCGCTGCAGAGTCGGCGCAACCAGCATGCCGACGTCATCGAGTGCGCGCGCTACGAGATGACCACGCTCTACCAGCAACTCGCCGACGCCGAGTCCGCCGTGGTGCTGACCGATACCGATGGCGTGATCGTGCACATGGTGTCCTCGCCCGAGTTCGCCGCCGAAGCGGAGCCCATGGGCCTGCGCGCCGGCGGCATGTGGGGCGAGGCCGAGGCCGGCACCAACGGCATGGGCACCTGCCTGGCCGCGGCGCATCCGATCTCCGTGCGGCGCGAAGAGCATTTCTTCAGCCACTTCACGCAGCTCACCTGCTCGGCGGTGCCGGTGTTCGATCCGTCCGGCGAGATCATCGCGGTGCTCGACGTGACCAGCCGCTCCAGCCTCATGCAGCAGCACGTGCTGGTGCTGCTGGGCATGACGGCGCGCATGATCGAGAACCGTCTCATCGACAAGCGCTTCTCGAATGCGCATCCGCTGCACTTCCACAGCCGGCCCGAATTCGTCTACACGCTGCACGAGGGCAAGCTCGCCGTCGGCGACGACGGGCGCATTCTTGCCGCCAACCGCAGCGCCTTGTTCCAGCTCGGCCTGCAGTCGATGGACGAGATCCGCACGCAGCGCATCGACGACCTGTTCCAGACCTCGCTCGAGGACATCGTCCAGCGCAGCCTTTCTTCTTCATTCCATCCGGTGGTGGCCTACCGGGCCAATGCGGCGCTGCGCTTCTTCGCGGTGGCGCGGCGGCCGGCCTCCGATGCCGCCACGCCGGCCCGTGCGCGCGTGGCGGGTGCGGCAGGCACGGCATCGATGGTGTCAGAGACGGGCGCCGACTCCTTCCGTGCGCCATTGCGGCCAGCGGCCGCGCGTGCACCGAGCGTTCGCACCTTCAAGGACGCGCGGCTCGTCGCGCACCTGGACACCGCGCGGCGCGTGGTCGCGCGCCGAACCCCGGTGCTGCTGTGCGGCGAGACCGGTTCGGGCAAGGAAGTATTCGCGCGCGCCATCCACGAAAGCAGCCCGCATGCAGAAGGCGCCTTCGTCGCGGTCAATTGCGCGAGCCTGCCCGAGACGCTGATCGAATCCGAACTCTTCGGCTACAAGGCCGGCGCCTTCACCGGCGCACAGCGCAGCGGCCGGCGCGGCAAGATCCTGCAGGCCGATGGCGGCACGCTGTTCCTCGACGAGATCGCCGACATGCCGCTGGAGCTGCAGGCCCGCCTGCTGCGCGTGCTCGACGAGCGCCAGGTCACGCCGCTGGGCACCGAGGACACCCATCCGGTGGATTTCCAGCTCGTGAGCGCGAGCCACCAGCACCTGCCGAGCCTGGTGCGCGAAGGCCGCTTCCGCGAAGACCTCTACTACCGGCTGGCCGGCATCGAGCTCGACCTGCCCGCGCTGCGCGACCGCACGGACAAGCGCGATCTGATCCACGACGTGCTCAAGGACGAAGGCGGCAGCGACAGCCGGCTCGGCGAAGAGGCCGAGCGCCTGCTCATGGCCTATTCATGGCCCGGCAACCTGCGGCAGCTGCGCCACGTGCTGCGCAGCGCCGCCGCGCTGGCCGACGGCAAGACCATCACGCGGGAGCACCTGCCTTCGCTGGCGGTGCGCACGGCGCCGTCGCCATTGCCCGCGCTGGCCCATGCGGCTGCAGCGTCCTCCGAACCGGCCGATACGGCCGCGGACGCAGCGCCGTCCGATGCGGCGCCCGCCATCAAGCAACTCAACCCGATCCAGGCCAACGAGCGGCAGGTGCTGCTGCAGATGCTCGAGCAGCATCGCTGGAACGTGAGCAACGTCGCCAAGGCGCTCGATGTCAGCCGCAACACCCTGTACCGAAAACTCCACAAGCTTCACATCGAGATCTCTCCACCCGATTGAGCCTCAAGGCTCGCAGACATGACGAACGGGGAGCCGACGGGCACGGGCAAGATCGATCCACGCGGCGCCGCGCTGGCTGCCGAAGACGGCGAGGCGCCCATGCCCGCATCGCCGCCGCGCTCGCGGTTGGCGTGGTGCATCACGGGCTCGGGCCATTTCCTCGAGGAATCGCTTGCCATTGCGGCGCGGCTGCCCTCGGTCGACCTGTTCCTCTCGGCTGCGGCCGAGGAGGTGCTGCCCATCTACAAGCTGCAGATCGAGGCGCTCAAGCCGCGTTTTCGCGTGTTCCGCGACAAGACCGCCAGCGGCGTGCCGGTGGGCATGCTCTATGACGACGTCTATCACACGGTGGTGGTGGCGCCGGCCACCAGCAACACGGTGGCCAAGTGCGCATTCGGCATCAGCGACTCGCTGCCGACCAACATGTTTGCCCAGGCCGGCAAGCTCGGCATTCCTGGCATCGTGTTTGCATGCGATACGGAACCGGTGGTGGTGACCAAGTCGCCGCACGACTGGGTCACGCTGCGTCCGCGGCGCATCGAACTGGACAACGTGGAGCGGCTGCGCGGCATCGACTTTTGCCAGGTGGTCTGTTCACCGACCGAACTGGAGACCGCGCTCGACACGCGCCTGAAGGAACTTTCTCTCGCATGGAACACATCGTCTTCCTGACCGGGCGTCTCGCCCAAGCCAGCCTCACGCGGGTGCTGGCCGGGATCGAGGCGGCACCGTTCACATGGGAAGTGCGCGAGATCGGTTTGCAGGTGGCGGCGCTGATGACGGCCGACATGATCCGCCGCCGCGTTGCGGCCCCCGTGTTCACCGAGGCCGAAGGCGAGGGCGCCGCACCGCGCCGCGCCGACCGCATCATGGTGCCGGGCCGCTGCCGCGGCGACGTCGAGGCGCTGAGCCTTCACTTCGGCGTTCCGGTGGAACGCGGCCCGCAGGAGCTGAAAGATCTGCCGCGCCACTTCAACCGCAGCGCGCGCGCGGTCGACCTGAGCGAGTACGAGGTCGCCATCTTCGCCGAGATCGTCGACGCGCCGCGGCTCTCGGTGGCACAGATCATCGAGCGCGCGCAGCAGCTTGCGGCCGACGGTGCCAACGTGATCGACCTGGGCTGCCTGCCCGAGACGCGCTTCGACCACCTGAGCGAAAGCGTGCAGGCGCTGAAGGCCGCGGGCTTCCAGGTCAGCGTCGATTCGAGCGACGCGCAGGAACTGCTGCTCGGCGGCAAGGCCGGCGCCGACTACCTGCTGAGCCTCACGCTCGACACGCTGTGGATCGCCGATGAGGTTGCGGCCACGCCGGTGCTGATACCGCGCGTTCCGGCCGACGAAGCGTCGCTGTATGCGGCCGTCGAACAGATGCAGCGGCGCGGCCGCGCCTTCCTGGCCGATTCGATCCTCGACCCGATACCTTTCGGCCTGACCGCCTCCATCGTGCGCTACCACCGGCTGCGCGAGCGCTTTCCCGATGCGCCGATCATGCTCGGCGTAGGCAACCTCACCGAGCTCACCGAGGCCGACACCAGCGGCATCAACGCAGTGCTGTTCGGCATTGCCGCCGAGCTCAACGTGGCGGCGGTGCTGACCACGCAGGTGAGCCAGCATGCGCGCCGCGCGGTGAGCGAGGCCGACTGGGCGCGCCGCATCATGCATGCCGCAGCGCGCAACGCCACGCTGCCCAAGGGCATGAGCGATGCGCTGATGACGGTGCACGCCAAGCATCCGTTCCCCGACACGCCGGAAGAAATCGGCGAGATCGCCTCGCAGGTGCGCGACCCCAACTTCCGCGTGCAGATCTCGCCGCTGGGCCTGCACGTCTACAACCGCGACGGCATGCGGCTCGCGCAGGGCGCCTTCGAGCTCTGGCCGCAGCTCCGGCTGCAGGACGATGCCGACCATGCGTTCTACATGGGCGTGGAGCTGGCGCGGGCCGAGATCGCCTGGCAGCTCGGCAAGCGCTACGTGCAGGACCAGCCGCTCGACTGGGGCTGCGCCGCGCCGCGGCCCGCCGAAGACCTCGCGCGCTGGTGCGCGCCGGGAACCACCATGAAGACATCGAAGAAGAGCAGCGCGGCCGAGACCGGCGCCACGAGCACCACCGCTGCGCCATCCCCCTCATGAACGACCAGATCTTCGAAGCCGTGGTGACCACCGTGGCCCCCGGCGGCAAGCCGCACGTGGCGCCGATGGGCATCCGCTACCAGGAGGGCGGCATCCTGCTGATGCCGTTCAAGCCCTCGACCACGCACGACAACATCGTGGCCACCGGCCATGCGGTGCTCAACATCGTCTGCGACACCCGCGTGTTCGCGGGCTGCGTCACGGGCCGCAAGACGTGGCCCACGCTGCCGGCCGAGCGCATCGAAGGCGTGCGGCTGGCCGCTGCGCTGCGGCACGTCGAACTCGAACTGGCCGAGCAGCGCGACGACGTGCAGCGGCCGGTGCTGCGCATGGTGGCAGTGCACGAGGCCACGCATGCGCCGTTTGCCGGCTTCAACCGCGCGCAGGCCGCGGTGATCGAAGGCGCCGTGCTGGTGAGCCGGCTGCACATGCTCCCTCCCGAGAAAGTGGAAACCGAAATGACCTACCTGCAGATCGCGATCGACAAGACCGCCGGCCCCGAGGAACGCGAGGCCTGGGAGTGGCTGCGCGCCGCGGTCGCGCAGCACCGTGCCGCCGACCGGGAGCGCACATCATGACGACGCGCATGCTGGTGAGCGTGCGCAGCGTGGACGAGGCCCTGCTCGCGGCCCGCGGCGGCGCCGACTTCATCGACCTGAAGGAACCCAACGAAGGCGCACTGGGCGGCCTGCCGACGGCAACCATCGGCGCCATCGTGGGCGCGCTGCGTGCGCATGGCATCGACCTGCCCGTGAGCGCGACGATCGGCGATCTGCCGATGCATGCGCTCGACGTCATCCTGGCGCAGGTGGATGCGGTGGGTGCCTGCGGCGTCGACTATGTGAAGGTCGGCATCGAGCGCGGGCCCGAGGCCCTTGCGGTGCTCGATGCGCTCGCGGCCTGCGATTGGCCGGTGGTGCCGGTCTTCATCGGCGACCACGGGCTCGATGCCGCGCTGACCGCGCATGCCTGCACGCTGGGCTTTCCGGGGCTCATGGTCGACACCGCCGACAAGCAGGCCGGCAGCCTGTTCGATGCCGTGCCGATGGCCGACCTGCGCGCCTTCCTGGCCCAGGTGCGCGCCGCAGGGCAAATGGCCGGCGTGGCGGGCGCGCTGCGCACGGCCCATGTTCCGCTGCTGCAGTCGCTGGCACCGGACTTCGCGGGGTTTCGCAGCGCGGTGTGCGTGGGCGACCGCAAGGCGGCCCTCAGCCCCGAGCGGCTGGCGGCACTGGCCGCGCTGCTGCACGGCGAGGCGGTGGAACCTGTGGCGGTCTGAACTTCAGCGCGGGGCGAAGGTCGCCTCGCCCAGCAGCAGCGCACGCATGGTCGCGAGCTGGTTCTTGTGAAGCAGGGTGATCGGAAACGCAGCATCGCCGGAACGCTCGGAAAACTGCCGGTCGACCACGCCCGCGTCGCCAAGCTCATTGAGCGTCATCTGCGGATCGATGGTGCACGACTTCACCAGCACCAGCTGCTCCGCGTTGAGATGCTTGGCGAGGTCGAGCGCGATGGTGTCGGACGTGGCGTCCCAGCTGGTGCGGCCGTCCGGCTTGTCGCGCCGCAGTTCGAGCGGCAGCCACAGCGCGGTCTTTCCGCGCCGCAGAAGGTCGGGGATTTCGGTCTTGCGCGCGGCCAGCTGCAGCGCCGGGTTCAGCGCATGCAGCTGGTAGGCCGTCTGCGCCATGGCCAGCACCGCCATGTTGTGCGCGGCCAGGTCGTTGAACTGCCAGTGCGCCTGCACGCGCCGCACTTCGTCTGCAAATGTGCCGCCACCGCAGACCACCGTGACGCGGCCGCCGCCGATCTGCGCCAGCAGATCGAGCCACTGCGGCAGCACAGGGTCGGCGCAGAGGCTGCCGCCAATCTTGACCACCCACATCAGTCGTGCTCCCTTTCGAACAGCGCGGCCACCGCCACGCTCGGTGCGCACACCTGCGCCCAGCCGGCGGTGCCCGCGGGCGCATGGCGGGCGACGTTTGCCACGTCGCTGCCATAGGCGGCAAAGTGGCGCGGCACGGCTCCCGCGCCTTCGCCCTCCGCAGCGACCGCGGCCAGGCCGGGCACCAGGAAGGCGCCGCAGCCCGCGCTCACCGCCACGGCATCGCGCGAGAGCGCATGCGCCGCCAGCACACCGCGCAGCTGCGCACCGATGGCCTCCACCTGTGCCGCGCGCCAGGCGCGTGCGAGTTGAAGCCATTCTTCGGCGGATGCATCGCGCTCGTCCAGCCCCACCATGCGCGCAAGGCGCTGGCGCGTGGCTGGCAGGCTCTTGGCCGCGTTGTCGGCGCTGGGGTGCAGGTCGTGCGCGGGATCGAGTTCGCCGCACAGGCGATAGACGTCGGCCGTGGTGGCGAAGAACTCGTTCATCACGTGCCTTGCCTGGCCGCGCCATTCGATGCGCTGGGCAAGCGCGCACACCGGCGTGCGCACCACGCCGTGGTAGGCGAGTTCGCCGGTCACCAGGCGCTCGGCATCGCTGCGGCTGGTGGTCAGCACGCGCCGGTTGCCGAAGGCGATCAGGTCGGTGGTGGTGCTGCCGATGTCGACCAGCACGCCTTCGGCAAACACCAGCGCGGCATGCCGCGCGGTCGCGAGCCAGTTGGCCGAGGCGATGTGCTCCCAGTGCCGTGCCACATCCGCGGCGGCGCACCAGCCGGCATCGCCGGCAAAGAAGTGCAGGGCGCCCGATGGCGCGGGAAGCGATGCCGCCAGCGCCGCGGCAATGCCGCGCACGCCGGCTTCGCGGTCGGGAAACAGGTCGACCATCTCGCCCGTCATGGTGACGGCATGCTGCGCGGATGCAAGCGCGGGCCAGCGCGTGCTTGCGGCCTGCAGCGCACGCGCCAGATGGTCGAGGCCCTGCCAGAGCGGACAGCCCCACTGCGCCACGTCGACCACCTCGCCGCCTTGCAGCAGGCAGGCCTTGACATGGGCGCCGCCGATGTCCCAGCCGATGGTGGTGCGTTCAGGCGTCGGCACGCGCAAGTTCCCGTTCTGGAGTGCCGCCGCCGTGCCGGCGGTCTGCCAGCAGCTCCGCTGCGAGGTTGCGGCCCAGCGCCGCGGAGAGCCCGACGTAGGCACAGGTGACACGCGGATTGACCTCGATCACCACCGGCCCGCGCTGCGGGTGCCAGACCAGGTCGATGCCCGCGAAGCCGCGCAGCCCGGGGATGGCGCGCGCCACCTGCATGGCCAGCGCGGCCAGGTCATGCCGGCGCGGATCGCCGCGGCCCACCGCATCGACGTTCACGCCATCGAAAGACAGCCTGCCGTGCGCATCGATCGAAATGCATTGGCGGTTGATGCTCAGCATTTCGGCATTCTGCTCCGTGCACAGCAGCGAGAGGCTCAGGGCTTCACCCTCGATCCAGGGCTCGAGCGTCAAGGTGGCGCCGGCCTGCGCGCGCAGGGCCTGGTCTTCGAGCGCATCGGCGTGGTGGGTGTGCACGTGGGTGGCCACGCCGCCGGCGCCATCGTCGGGCTTGACCACCCAGCGTGCGATATCGAGTGCTTCGGCAAAGGCCAGCGGTGTCTGCACGCCGTGCGCGGCCAGGTGCGCGAGTGTCGCTTTCTTGCCGGCCGTGAGCTCGATGGCTTCGGCGCTGCAGCCGAGCCAGCGTGCATCACCCACCGTGCGCTGGAAGCGCGCGAGCAGGCCGTCCGTCTCGGGCGCCACCAGCCACACGAGGTCATGCAGAGCGCTCTGCCGCGCGACGAAGTCGAAGGCCGATTCGTTGGCACGGGCCCGCAGTGGCACGGCACCTGCAGGCAGGGTGTTCCCCGGTTCGCAGACCGCCGCGGAGACCGAACAATCGGCGGCGCGCACCAGGTCTGCCACCATGGCATCGCGCATCGACAGGCCCAGCGGCAAAAGCTCGTCGGCTGCGGCGTCGTCGCCGTAGTCGCTCCAGCCGCCGCCACTGAGATACTCGTAGACAAAAACGCGTTGGGTCATTTCATCATCCACTTTCCGGGCTCTTCCCCATCTTTCCCATGACTTCCGAACTGAACCTGATTCCTGTGGTCGACCTGCTGAAGGGCCAGGTGGTGCGGGCCGTGCGCGGCGACCGCAAGGCCTACCGGCCGATCGTGTCGGCGCTGTGCGCCAGCAGCGATCCGGTGACGGTGGCGCGCATCCTGTGCGAGCACTGCGCGGCCCGCCAGCTGTACGTGGCCGATCTCGACGCCCTGCAGGGCGGGGCGGTGCAGACCGGCGTGCTGGCCGATCTGCTGCAGGCACTGCCGGACATCGAGCTCTGGCTGGATGCCGGCCTGGCGGATGCATCGGCCGGCCAGGCGCTGCGCGAGCAGCTGGCGCCTTACGCGCCGCGCATCGTGCTGGTGTTCGGCAGCGAATCGCTGCGTTCGCGCGAGGCGCTGGAGCGCTGTTTCGAGGCCACGGCCGCCGATGGCGCCGGCGACCCCGGTGCGGCGCTGTCGCTGGACCGGCGCGATGGCCAGCGGCTCGATGCCGCCGGCTGCTGGGACGCGGTGGACCTGTGGCCGAAGCGGCTGATCGTGATGACGCTGGAGCGCGTCGGCTCCGGCGCCGGCCCCGACCTGGAAACCCTGCAGGAGGTGAGGCGCCTGGCGCCGGGCGCCATGGTGATCGGTGCCGGCGGGATCCGCAGCGAGGACGACCTGGCGCGGGCGAGTGCCGCCGGCGCCGACGCCTGGCTGGTGGCCAGCGCACTGCACGACCTGCAACTGCCACGCGTGCGCCGCTGATCTGCCGAAGCCGGTGCGACGAGGGTGGGTGAGGCGTGCCATCAGCCCGCTGTACACACGAACCGTGCCATCCATCGGTGGGCTCGCTTGCACTGTTGCCGGCCGTTGCCGGCACGCATTGACCGCCAAAAGCGCAACACTCTGTCTCACATTGTGTGTGTCATCCGGGCCCCGTCCCAAGGCGCGGCGGCCCTGCGGGTGAATGGCACATGGCTTGCGTGGTGGCCTGCCCATGAATCAACCCGACACTGCCGTGCCAACCGGCAATGCCCCCTGGACCTGCCCCTTTTGCCCGCTGCTGTGCGACACCTTCGGCGTCGAGGCGGGCACGCCGTTGAAGCTCGTGGGCGGCGACTGCCCGCGCGCGCGCAAGGCGCTCGCCAACTTCGACGCCTCGGGTGGCGCGGCGCAGCCGCAGGTCGGCGGCCAGGACTGCGACCTGGACACGGCGCTCGGCAAGGCCGCGTCGCTGCTCGCGGCCAGCCGCCAGCCCCTGTTCGGCGGCCTCGGCACCGACGTCGCGGGCGCCAGGGCGCTCTATGCGCTGGCCTGCGAAACCGGTGCCATCTGCGATCCGGCCCAGGGAGCGGCGCTGATGCACGGCCTGCGCGCGCTGCAGGACCGCGGCGGCTTCAGCACCACGCTGGCGGAAGCGAGGACGCGGGCCGACCTGATCGTCTGCATGACCGAGGAGCCGGCGGCGCACTACCCGGAGTTCTTCCGGCGCATCGGCGTGGGCGAGCGGGAGGGCGTGGCCGTGGAAACGCTGCCGCTGCACGGCGACCTCTTCGACACCGTGGCAATGCTCGCCGCACTCGTGGCGGGCCGTGTTTCGAAAGACGATGCCCGCGTGCCGGCCGATCTGGCGGCGCTCGCGGCGCGGCTGCAGGCGGCGCGCTATGCGGTGCTGGTGTACGAATCGGGCCGGCTGCCGGCGCAGGGCGCGCTGATCATCGAGGCGATCCAGCGCATCGTCGCCACGCTCAACCGCAGCACGCGCGCGGCCTCGCTGCCGCTGGGCGGCGGGGACGGGGCTTCCACCGTGAACCAGGTGTTCGCCTGGCTCTCGGGCCTGCCGTTGCGTTCGCGCGCCGGGCCGCTGGGCCTGGAGCATGAGCCGCTGTGCTTCGATGCCGAGCGCCTGCTCGCCGACGGCGCGGCCGACACGCTGCTGTGGGTGTCGAGCTACGGCCCCGAGCCAGCGCCGCCAGCCGCGGGCATGCCGCGCATCGTGCTCGGCCATCCGGGCATGCCCCTGCTGCGGGACGCGCACGAGCTGGTGTTCATTCCCGTGTCGACGCCCGGCATCGGTTCCGCCGGCCATCTGTTCCGCACCGACGGCTCGGTGCTGCTGCCGCTGCGACCTGTGTACGACGACGGGCTGCCGGGCGTGGCCGAGGTGGTCCGGCGCCTGACGCAGGCAGTGCAGGCGCTGAAGAAGGGGCGTGTGCAATGACGGCGACGCTACGCTTGCGCGGCGGCCGCGTCATCGATCCCGCGAATGGCCGCGACGAGGTGCGCGACCTGTACGTGCGCGATGGCCGCATGGTCGAGCTCGCACCGAACGAAGCCGCCACCGAGGAGATCGACATCGGCGGCTGCATCGTGATGGCCGGCGGCATCGACATGCACACCCACATCGGCGGCGGCAAGGTCAACCTCGCGCGCATGCTGCTGCCTGAAGACCACCGCGCCAACGCCAACCCCATCGCGCTGCCCGACAATCTGCTCGAGCTTGCCTCGTGCGGCACCTGCACGCCGGGCACGCTGGCCACCGGCTACCGCTATGTCGAGATGGGCTACACGGCGGCCTTCGAGCCGGCCATGATGGCCTGCAATGCGCGCCACGCGCACATGGAGATGGGCGACACGCCGATCCTCGACCACGGCGCCTACGTGATGCTCGGCAACGACGAGCTGTTTCTGCGCATGCTGGCCGAGGGCTGGGACTTCGAGCGCATCCGCGACTACGCGGGCTGGACCATCAACGCCAGCAAGGCGATGGGCGTGAAGGTGGTGAACCCCGGCGGCATCTCGGCCTTCAAGTTCAACCAGCGAAAGCTCGACGTCGACGAGAACCACGTGCACTGGCAGGTCACGCCGCGGCAGGTGGTGCACACGCTGGCGCGCGCGCTGCGCGAGCTTGGGGTGCCGCATCCGCTGCACATCCACGGCAGCAACCTGGGCGTGGCCGGCAACATCCAGTCCACGCTCGACACCATCGCCGCGCTCGACGGCCTGCCCGGGCACCTGACGCACATCCAGTTCCACGCCTATGGCACCGAGGGGCCGAAGAAGTTCTCCTCGGCCGCGCTGCAGCTCGCCGAGGTGGTGAATGCGAACAGGAACGTCAGCATCGACGTCGGCCAGATCATGTTCGGCCAGACCGTCACGGCCTCGGGCGACACCATGCGCCAGCATGCGCAGTCGGGCCTGGCCGATCCGCGCAAGTGGATCGGCGCCGACATCGAGTGCGAGGCCGGCTGCGGCGTGGTGCCGTTCCGCTACCGCGAGCAGAGCTACGTGAATGCGCTGCAGTGGGTCATCGGGCTGGAGATCTTCCTGCTGGTCGACGATCCGTGGCGCGTGGTGCTGACCACCGACCATCCCAACGGCGGCCCGTTCACGAGCTATCCGCACCTGATCCGCCTGCTGATGGACCGCAGCTTCCGCGAGGAACAGCTCGCCAAGCTGCATCCCGAGGTGGCGGCCCAGGCCGCGCTGCGTTCGATCACGCGCGAGCTCTCGCTCTACGAGATCGCGATCATGACCCGCGCCGGCCCCGCGCGGCTGCTGGGCCTGCGCGACCGCGGCCACCTGGGCGCGGGCGCGGCGGCCGACATTGCGGTGTACCGCGAGAACGCCGACCGCGAGGCCATGTTCGCGACGCCCGAATACGTGTTCAAGGACGGCGTGCTGGTCTCGCGCGCGGGCCGCGTCACGGCGGCGCCGGTGGGCGGCACGCACTTCGTCGCGCCCGACTACGACCGCGGCATCGAGAAGCGGCTGCGCCGGCACCTGGCGGCGCAGGGCTCGGTCAACTTCGACCACATCGCCATCGGGCACGACGAGCTGTGCCAATGCTGCAACGGCGGGCGCCTGCTGCCGGCCGAGTGCTTCAAGGAGTCGTCGTGATGGGTCTGGAGCGCAACGGCGTCGTCATCGACGAAACTTTTGCCGAGGCCTTTCCGATGAAGGCCACGCGCATCCTTATCACGGCGCACAACATGGCGTGGGCGCACCATGCGGCGGTGTCGGCCACCGGCTTCGCGACCTCGGTGATCGCCTGCGGCTGCGAGGCCGGCATCGAGCGCGAGATATTGCCGGACGAATCGCCCGACGGCCGCCCCGGCGTGAGCGTGCTGATGTTCTCGATGTCGGGCAAGGAGCTCGGCAAGCAGCTCGAGCGCCGCGTCGGCCAGTGCGTGCTGACCTGTCCCACCACCGCGGTGTTCGCGGGCCTGCCGCGCGGCGCGCCCGGCAGCGACGTGGCCGCGCTCGGCAAGAACCTGCGCTTCTTCGGGGACGGCTGGCAGATCTCGAAGGTGATCGATGGCGTGCGCTACTGGCGCGTGCCGGTGATGGACGGCGAATTCGTCGCGCAGGAAGACACGCCCGTGGTGAAGGCCGTGGGCGGCGGCAACCTGCTGCTGCTGGCGCGCGACACCGATGCCGCACTGGCGGCCGCCGAGGCCGCCGTGGCGGCGATGAAGCGGCTGCCCAATGTGGTGATGCCGTTTCCGGGCGGCGTGGTGCGATCGGGCTCGAAGGTTGGCAGCCGCTACGCTAACCTCAACGCCTCGACCAACGATGCCTTCTGCCCGAGCCTCGTGGGGCTGGTGGCGCACAGCGAACTGGCGGGCGGCGCCTCCGCCCAGGCGATCGGCTGCGTGATGGAAATCGTGATCGATGGCCTGACCGAGGCCGACGTGGGCGCCGCCATGCGCGTGGGCATGGAAGCCGCCATCGCCATCGGACCGGCCGGAGGCCTGCTTCGCATCTCGGCCGGCAACTACGGCGGCAAGCTGGGCCCGTTCCATTTCCATCTGCACAGGCTTCTGGGCGCGGCGGGGGATGCACCATGAGCGGATGGCATTTCAGGTTGCGGCAGGTGCCGGCGTTGCGCGTCGATCTGCGTGGCGTCACGCCGACCGCGCTGGCGGAACTCTCGGCTGCGCAGATCGGGCAGCTGCCCGTGGGCCATGGCAACGCGATGCTGCCGCTGGCCGAACTGTTCGATGTTGCGAAGGGCACGGAAGAGGGCACGCTTCGCTTCGAAGGCGTTCTCGAGCGCTTCGACCGCATCGGCTGGCAGATGGACGGCGGGCGCATCCACGTCGAAGGCCATGCCGGCCACTATGCGGGCGGCTGCATGCGCGGCGGCTCGCTGCAGATCGATGGCAGCGCCGGCCTGCTGGCCGCCTGCGAAATGGCCGGCGGCAGCATCGAGGTGAAGGGCGACGTCGGCGATTTCGCGGCCAGCACCTTGCCCGGCAGCATGGACGGCATGCGCGGCGGCACCTTCGTGGTCCATGGCCATGCGGGCGAGCGCTTCGGCGACCGCATGCGCCGCGGGTCCGCGCTGGTCCATGGCGATGCGGGCGCGTTCCTGGGCTCGCGCATGGTGGCGGGCACGATCGCCGTGGGTGGCAAGGCCGGCGCGCATGCGGGCTACGGCATGCGCCGCGGCAGCATCGTCTTTGCCGGACCCGATGCCGCGTTGCCGCAAGGCATCGAGGCGGCGCTGACCTTCGTGCCCAACCGGACTGCAACGCCGGTCTTCTGGGCCCTGCTGTCGCGCGATCTGGCGCGCCACGGCGGAGCTTTTGCGGCCTTGCCCACGCGCCGCATCGAACGCCACCTCGGCGATCTCTCGGCCGACGGCAAAGGCGAACTCATCGTGTGCCTATGACTCGCCCCCAAGCTTCGCGCACTTCGTGTCGCTTCGCCAACCCCCTACCGGGGGCAACACCAGCGGCCCGGCAAAGCCGGTTCCGCGGTGTTTCTGGAATGGTTCTCGGTTTCTTCTAACCTCGTTTGTTTTGTTTATGACGCATCCCTATCTTTTCCACGCCGGCGAAGCCACCGTCCTCGCCAAGGAAGGCCAGTTCACCGATGCCATGCCCGAGATCCTGATCGGCGCCACCGATGGCCCCGTGGGCCAGGCCTTCGCCAACATGATGGCGCAGAGCAAGGGCCACACCGCGATGTTCGCGATCCGCGCCTGCAACCAGCTCGTGCGGCCCGCGACCATCATGGTGCCCAAGGTCACGCTGAAGGACGCGGCCAACATCGACCTGTTCGGCGGCGTGGTGCAGAGCGCAACGGCCGATGCGGTGGTCGATTGCCTGATCGATGGCATCATTCCCCGGGAACATGCCAACACGCTGTGCATCATCAGCCTGGTGTGGATCGATCCGCGCTGCGCCAAGGACCAGAACCTCGACAAGAAAGACATGTACCGCACCAACTACGAAGCCACCAAGCTCGCGATCCGGCGTGCGCTGAACAACGAGCCGTCGGTGGACGAGCTGATCGCCAATCGCCACCGCATCAAGCACGACATGGACGACTGGAGCTGACCTTGCCTTCGTTCGCGCTTCTCGACGACTGCGGCTCGACGCCCGCGCGGCCCACCAGCCGGCTGCACACCGGCTTCGTGCGCGAGCACCGCTGCGCCGACCCGGCCGATCTCGATGCCGCCTGGGCACGCGTCGACGCCGATCTGCGGCAGGGCCTGCATGCGGTGCTGCTGGCCGACTACGAATGGGGCGCCAGGCTGCAGCGCGCGGGGCATGCGCGGCTTGCGGCCAGCGATGCATCGGCGCTGCGCGTGCTGATGTTCCGCGACTGCGCCATGCTTTCGTCGGACCAGGTTGCCAGCTGGCTGGAGCAGCTCGAGGCGAGCGAGGCCAGCCCGCCGCAGCCCGTCGGCGTGCTGGACCTGCAGCCCAGCATCGACGAGCCGGCCTTCACCGCAGCCATCGCGCGCATCCACGACGCCATCGCCGCGGGCGAAACCTACCAGGTCAACTTCACCTACCGGCTGCACGGCCAGGGCTATGGCTCGCCCGTGGCGCTGTACCGGCGCCTGCGCGAGCGGCAGCCGGTGGCCTATGGCGCGGTGATCGCCCTGCCCGAAGGCGGCCAGAACGCGGGGGAGGGCGACATCACCCACGTGCTCTCGTGCTCGCCCGAACTCTTCCTGCGCCACGACGCGGGCGTGCTCACCGCACGCCCCATGAAAGGCACTGCGGCCCGCGCCGATGCGCCCGAGGGCGACAGCGAGATGGCGCGCCGGCTTTCGGTCGACGCCAAGAACCGCGCCGAGAACGTGATGATCGTCGACCTGCTGCGCAACGACATCGGCCGCGTGGCGTGCATCGGTTCCGTCAAGGTGCCGACGCTCTTTGCCATCGAGCCCTACGCCACGGTGTTCCAGATGACCTCGACCGTGCAGGCGCGGCTGCGCGCCGGCGTCGGCATGCCCGAGCTGCTGCGCGCGGTGTTCCCCTGCGGCTCCATCACGGGCGCACCCAAGCACCGCACCATGGAATGGATCGGCGAACTCGAGAGCACGCCGCGCGGCCTCTACTGCGGCGCGATCGGCTGGGTCGATGCGCCGCCGGACGGCGCGGCCGTCGGCGACTTCTGCCTGTCGGTGGCGATCCGCACGCTCACGCTGGGCGCACAGCAGAAGGGCCTGCGGCCGCTGCGGCTGGGTATTGGCGCGGGCATCGTGCAGGACAGCATTGCGGCCGACGAATTCGAGGAATGCCTGCTCAAGGCGCGCTTCCTCACCGCGCTCGATCCGGGCTTCGAACTCTTCGAGACCATGCTGGCCACCCCCGGCGAAGGCATCCGCTACCTGGACCGCCACCTGGCGCGGCTGGCGCGCAGCGCGCGTGCGCTGGGCTTCCGGTTCGACCGCGATGCCGCGATGCAGGCGCTGCGGGAAGCCTTGCCCGCGCTCGCGCCCGGCCAGCCCTCGCGCCTGCGGCTCGCGCTGGCGCACGGCGGGCGCATCGGCATCACCCATTCGCCACTGCCACCCTTGCCGCCGGGCGCGGTGAAGCTGCTGATTGCCGACCAGCGGCTGCCCGATGCGAACCCGCTGGCCGCCCACAAGACCACCGTGCGCCAGCACTACGACGCCGGGGTGCGCGCGGCCGAACGCGCCGGGGCCTTCGACAGCCTGTTCTTCACCGAAGACGGCCGGCTCGTCGAAGGCGGGCGCAGCACCGTGTTCGCACGCATCGACGGACGCTGGTGGACGCCGCCGGTTGCCGACGGCGCGCTGCCCGGCGTGATGCGCGGCGTGCTGATCGAGGATTCGATCTGGGAGGCCACCGAACGCAGCCTGTACCGGCAAGACCTGGAGGCTGCGCAGAAGCTCGTGGTGTGCAATGCGCTGCGCGGCGTGCTGCCGGCGCGGCTGGTTCAGCAAGCGCAGCCGCACGAGGCGGCCGCCGCTTGAGAAGCAGGGCCCGCCCCTTCCTCGACCGGGCTTGCCGATGAAGCTGGCGCTGTTCGACCTGGACCACACGCTGATTCCGTTCGACAGCGGCATGGCGTGGACGCGCTTCCTGGTGGCGCGCGGCGTGCTGCCGGCCGAAGCCGAGACCGTTTACCTGGGCTACTGCCAGCAGTACGTGGACGGCACGCTGGACATCCGCGAGCTGCATCGCGCCAGCGTCGCGCCGCTCGCGAGCTTCGGCATGGCCGCGCTGCGCCAATGGGCGGCGGAGTTCGAGGCCGAGATCGCGTCGCAGGTGCCCGAGCCGATGCGAGCGCTGGTGCGCCAGCACCAGGATGCGGGCCATGTCTGCGCCATCGTGACCGCCACCACCCGCTTCATCGCCGAGCCCTTCGGCCGCCTGTTCGGCGTGGCCGACGTGCTGGCGACGCGCTCGCTGGTGATCGACGACACGCTCGACGGCGCCATCGACGGCGACCCGTGCTACGGCGTGCACAAGCTGATGCACGTGAATCAGTGGCTCGCCACGCGCGGCACGCGGCTCGAGGCGCTCGAGCAGTCGTGGTTCTATTCCGATTCGGCCAGCGATCTGCCGCTCCTGTGCGCCGTGTCCGATCCGGTGGCGGTGGCGCCCGACGATCGCCTGCGCGCCCGGGCCGCCGAGGCCGGCTGGCCGATCATCGAACGGACGCCGCCGGCGGCTGGCTAGACCTGGATCAGCCCCCAGCGCAGCGCCACCCAGGTGAGCTCCGCCTGATTGGTGGCGCCCAGCTTCTGCTTGACGCGGTACAGGTGCGAGCCCACCGTGCTGAGCGAAAGGTTCAGCGTGCTGGCAATCTGCGCCACCGTCATGCCGCGCGCGAGCTGGATGAAAACCGAGAACTCGCGCTCGCTGAGCAGGTCGGCCGGGTTGGCTTCGCCCTCGATCTGCGCCGTGGCCAGCGCCTGCGCGGTGTTGGCGTCGATGTAGCGGTCGCCGCGCGCCACGGCCTTCACCGCGGCAATCAGCGCATCGGGCGCGCTGCGCTTGGCCAGGTAGCCGAGTGCGCCGGCGCGCAGCACGCGGCGCGGATGGATCGTGTCCTCGTGCGCCGACAGCGCCAGCACGCGCGCCTTGGGGTCGTGCGCCAGCAGGCGGCGCAGCGCTTCCAGGCCGCCCATGCCGGGCATCGACAGGTCCATCACCACCACGTCGGGCCGCACCTGAGGATAGTCCTGGCAGGCCTGCTCGCCGGTGTCGGCCTCGGCCGCCACCTCGATCTGCGCGTCGGCCAGCAGCATGCGAAAGCCCATGCGCACCAGCGCATGGTCGTCCACCAGCATCACTCGAATCGGCTGAATCGCCTGGGTCATGTGTTCTCCGCGGCGGCCGCCGGCAAGGGCAGGCGCACCGTCAATTGGGCGCCGCTGGGCGCGGCGGGTTCAAGGCGCAGGTCGCCGCCCAGGCTGTCGATGCGTTCGGCAAGCCAGCGCAGGCCATAGTGCCCTGTGCTGGTTTCCCTGGCGGCATCAGGGCCGGGCAGGCCGCGCCCGTCGTCGGTCAGCGTGAGCTTCACGGTCTCTTCGTCGCCCTGCAGGGCCAGCACGATGCGGTGCGCCTCGCCATGGCGCAGCGCGTTGGTGATGCCCTCCTGCGCGGCGCGGTACAGCACCAGCGCGGTGTCGGTGTCGAGCCGCAGGCGGTCGAGCTCGATCTCCAGGTGCCATTCGACCTGCACGCCGCCGTGGCTGTTGCGGGTTCGCTCGACCAGGTCCTCGAGCGCGGCCACCAGCCCGAACTTGTCGAGCACCAGCGGCGTGAGGCGCGGGATCATGCCGTGCATGGCGGTGTAGAGCCGCCCCGATTCCTCGGCGATCAGCCGCGCCGCCTGCTCGGACTGCGGATCGAGCGCCTGCACGCGCTGCGCGATCGACAGGGCCATGCTGCGCATCGCGGTGACCGACTGGCCCAGCTCGTCGTGCAGCTCGCGCGCGATCAGGCGGCGCTCCTGCTCGATCTTCTGGTCGACCCAGCGGCCCAGTTCGCGGCTTTCAGACAGGCGGCTCTCGGCGCGCACGGCACGCCGTTCGGTCTCGATGTGCTGCTGCAGCATGCCGACCATGCGGTTGAAGGCGGCGCCGATGGCCGCCGCCTCGGTGCCGGGCAGCGCGCGCAGCGAAACATCGAAGCGCCCGCTTTCGAGCTGGTTGAGCGCATCGACGATGTCCGCGAACGGGCGTGTGGCGCGGCCGACCAGCCAGAACACGCCCGCGTTCACCACCAGCAGCAGGCCCAGCGCGCTGAGGGTCAGCAGCGCGGCATCGTCCCAGGCATCGAGCACCGCGCGCGAAGCGTTCGAGCTCACGATCAGCTTGCCGCCGGGAAAGGCGATCGACATCTGCGAAGGCGGCGGCGAGACGAGGCGGTCGAACCAATCGGGCGCATCGCGGCCGGCCTTGTAGACCGAGTTGGGCGAGCTGTAGAGCACGTGTTCCTCGGCATCGAGCAGCGTGATGTCGTTGGAGCGCACGCGGCCGACGCCCTGCAGGAACGACAGCATGGCCGGCGTGCCCTGGGCCGCGTAGAGCCAGGCGGTGCGGTTCAGCAGCTGCGCGGCCACGCGGTTGGCCGCGACGACTTCCTCCTGGATCGACTCGCGCATCGCACGCACTTGCAGCGCGAGCATGGCCGCGACGAACAGCAGCGTCAGCAGGCTGACGATGAGGTTGATCTTCAGGCGCAGGGTCATGGCGTGGGCGCGTTGCCGAAGTGGCCATGCCGCGCGTAGCTGTCGAGCGCGGCAACCATCGCCGAGGCCATGGCCGGGTGCGCGGGGTCGTGGCCCGCGCCGTCGATCCATTGCAGCCGGCTGTGCGGAATGCGGTCGTGCACGGCTTCTGCGCCATGCGGCGCGCAGATGCGGTCGTCGCGGGAATGCAGCAGCAGGGTGGGCACGCGGGGCAGTGCGGCCAGCCGGTCCGGCAGCGGGGGCGCATCGAGCCAGCAGCGGTGCAGCAGGTAATGGCTCTGCACGCGGTAGCGGTCGACCAGTGCGTCGAGCGTTTCGCGGTCCGGTCGGGCTTGGGCGGGCATCGGTTCGCCAGCTGGCACACCCGTGCCGCGCGCCAGCGCTTGCTCCCAGTGCCACCAGGCGAGCGCGAGCTGGCGGGCGCCATCGGCCGGCGCCTGCTGCAGGCCGCGGGCCAGGAAGCCCAGCATGTCGTGGCGCTCGCCGGCCGGTGCCACGGACGCGAACCGCGCCCATGCGGCGGGTGCGCGGCCGGCGCTGTCCTGGAAGAAGGCGCCGATCTCTTCGGCGTTCGGCAGGAACACCGCACGCAGCAGCAGCGCCGCCACCGCTTGCGGCTCGAAGGCCGCATGGGCCAGCGCCAGCGTGGCGCCCCACGAGCCGCCGACCACCAGCCAGCGCGGCACCCCGAGTTGTTCGCGCACGCGCTGCAGGTCGCCGAGCAGGTCGGCCGTGCGGTTGTGCATGGTCGCGCCGCGCGGGCGGCTGCGGCCGGCGCCGCGCTGATCGATGCTGATCACGCGGTATCGCGCCGGATCGAAGAAGCGGCGCAGCAGCGGCGAGCTGCCCGAGCCGGGCCCGCCGTGCAGGACCACGGCGCAGGCGCCTTCGGGATTGCCACCTTCTTCTACATGCAGCACATGGCCGTGCGGCACCTCCAGTGCGTGGGTGCGCCAGGGAGGAGATTCGGGGTACAGGCCGGTGGGAAGCACGAGGGCGATGGTACGCGGTGGCCCTGTTGCCGCTATTCATGAAAATCATGAAGTGCGAATCATGATTTCATGGCTGGGTCTCGGTGGTTCATGGGTTCAAGATGGGGACCGGAGCACACGAAGTTCCCGCAGCCGCCACATGGCGCTGTGCAACCTTGCAGGAGACACCCTATGAAGTGGGAAACCCCGACGGCCACCGATCTTCGCTTCGGCTTCGAGATCACGATGTACGTCAGCGCTCGTTGATTGGACGCCCCCCGTTGCTTGCTCACTTCGTGTAGCAGCCTCCCCCCACTGGGGGGCGCACCCGGCGGACTGGCAGAGCCAGTTCCGCGGGTGCACCGGGCTGGTTGCGTTGGGTTCGGGCGATGGGAAAGCGTACAACGCGGCAACTCCTCGACAGCCTGCCCCGGTGCGTTCCGGGGCGGGTTGTTTTCATCCGACCGACACGTCATCCATTTCTCTCCCGATGCGCATCACCGTCCTGGGCTCGGCCGCTGGCGGCGGCTTCCCGCAGTGGAACTGCAACTGCCCCAATTGCGCCGGCGTGCGCAACGGCACGGTGCGCGCCAAGCCGCGCACGCAGTCGTCGATCTTCGTGCGCCCCGACGAGGGCGAGGACGGCGTGTTGTTCAACGCATCGCCCGACATCCTGGAGCAGATCCGCAGCAGCCCCATATTGCAGCCGGCGCGCGCAATGCGCGACACCGCCATCGCGGGCGTGGTGCTGATCGACGGCCAGGTCGACCATGCCACCGGCCTCTTCATGCTGCGCGAGCGCGGCACGCCGCTGCCGCTGTGGTGCACCGATCCGGTGGCCGAAGACCTGAGCGAGGGTAATCCCGTGCTGCGCGTGCTGTCGCACTACTGCGGCGTGGCGCGCCACGCGATCACGCTCGACGGCAATTCCTTCGAGGTGCCCGGCGTGCCCGGCCTCGTCTTCCGCGCGATGGCGCTGACCGGCAAGGCCGCGCCGTACTCGCCGCACCGCGAGCAGCAGGTGCCGGGCGACAACATCGGCGTGGCCATCCTCGACCGCAGGAGCGGCAAGAGCCTGTTCTATGCGCCGGGCCTGGGGGCCATCACGCCGCCCGTGTTCGATGCCATGGCCAGCGCCGATGCGGTCATGGTCGACGGCACCTTCTGGACCGACGACGAGATGCTTCGCCTGGGCGTGGGCAGCAAGCGCGCGCGCGAGATCGGCCACCTGCCGCAGTCGGGCGAGGGCGGCATGATCGAATGGCTGTCGAAGCTGCCCGCCACCACCGCGCGTCGCATGCTGATCCACATCAACAACACCAACCCCATCCTCAATGAGGACTCCGAAGAGCATGCGGCGCTGCGGCGCGCAGGCATCGAGCCCTGCGAGGACGGGATGACGATCCAACTCTGAAAACATCGAGCCCGCCATGCATGCCGACAGGATTCAAGATTCATCGCGCCCAGTCACGGGCAGCGAGAAAACCGCCCCGGCATGGAGCCGCCAGGAGTTCGAAGCCAAGCTGCGCGAGCGCGGCCGCAGCTACCACATCCATCACCCGTTCAACGTCATGCTCAACAGCGGCCGGGCCACGCCCGAGCAGATCCGCGGCTGGGTGGCGAACCGCTTCTACTACCAGATCGCGATCCCGATCAAGGACGCGGCCGTGCTCTCGAACTGCCCCGACCAGCAGGTGCGCCGCGGCTGGGTGCAGCGCATCCTCGACCACGACGGCTTCGAGCTCGGCGGCATCAAGGACGAAGGCGGCGTCGAGGCCTGGCTGCGGCTGGCCGAGGCGGTGGGGCTCACGCGCGAAGAAGTGCGCGACTTGCGCCACGTGGTGCCGGCGGTGCGCTTCGCGGTCGATGCCTACGTGAACTTCGCGCGCCGCGCGCCCTGGCAGGAGGCCGTGTGCTCCTCGCTCACCGAGCTCTTTGCGCCCGAGATCCACAAGCAGCGCCTGGCCACCTGGCCCGAGCACTATGCGTGGATCGAATCGGCAGGCCTCGACTACTTCCGCAACCGCGTGAGCCAGGCTCGGCGCGACGTGGAGCAGGGTCTGGCCATCACGCTCGACCACTTCGACACCCGCGCACTGCAGGAGCGCGCGCTCGAGATACTGCAGTTCAAGCTGGACATCCTGTGGGCCATGAACGATGCGATGGCGACGCGCTACGGGGTGAACGGCGCATGAGCGCTGCGCCGGGCCGCCCCAAGCAAGCTCGCACCGCAGTGCGAAGCACGAAGGTACTCCAATGACCGCGAACAAGCCCGTGCTCACCGCCGAAAGCAAGCCCCGCGTCGGCCCGGGTTTTCGCCTGCAATGGGAGCCGGCGCAGGAATGCCATGTGCTGCTGTACCCCGAGGGCATGGTCCGGCTCAACGGCAGCGCGGGCGAGATCATGAAGCGCTGCGACGGCGAGCGCAGCGTCGCGGCCATCGTGGCCGACCTGGAGCAGGCCTTCGACACCACCGGGCTCGAACCCGAGGTGCGCGGCTTCGTCGAACTGGCGGCGCAGCAGAACTGGCTGCGCTGGGACGCCCAATGACCGCCGCGCCGCCGCGCCCCGGACCGCCGCTCTGGCTGCTGGCCGAGCTGACCTACCGCTGCCCGCTGCATTGCGTGTTCTGCTTCAACCCGGTCGACTTCGCGCAGCAGGAGAACGAACTCGGCACCGACGACTGGCTGCGCGTGCTGCGCGAAGGCCGCGAGCTCGGCGCGGTGCAGTGCGGCCTCTCGGGCGGCGAGCCGCTCCTGCGCGACGACCTGGAGATCATCATTGCCGAGGCCGCGCGCCTGGGCTACTACACCAACCTGCTGACCTCCGGCGTCGGCCTCACGGCGCAGCGCGCCGCCGCGCTGAAGGCCGCGGGCCTGGACCACGTGCAGCTGTCGTTCCAGGACTCCACGCGCGAGATGAACGACTTCCTCTCGCACACCAAGACCTTCGAACTCAAGAACCGGGTGGCGAAGATCATCAAGGACCAGGGCTGGCCGATGGTGCTGAACGTGGTGATCCACCGCATGAACATCGACCACATCGACCGCATCATCGAGATGGCGCACGAGATGGGGGCCGAGTACCTCGAGCTGGCCAACACCCAGTACTACTCGTGGGCCTTCGTGAACCGCGACCAGCTGCTGCCCACGCACGAGCAGCTGCGCCATGCCGAGGAGGTGACCGACGCCTGGCGCAAGCGGCTCGGCGAGCGCATGCGCATCTTCTTCGTGGCGCCTGACTACCACGAGGGCAAGGCCAAGAAATGCGTCAACGGCTGGGGCAGCATGTTCCTCACCGTGGCGCCCGACGGCACCGCGCTGCCCTGCCACACCGCGAAGATGCTGCCGGGCCTCGAATTCCCGAACGTGAAGGCACACGGCCTGCGCGAGATCTGGTTCGATTCCGAAGGCTTCAACCGCTACCGCGGCACCGGCTGGATGAAGGAGCCCTGCGCGAGCTGCGACCAGCGCGAGCAGGACCTGGGCGGCTGCCGCTGCCAGGCCTACCTGCTGGCGCAGGACGCGGCCGCGGCCGATCCGGTGTGCGCGAAGAGCCCGGACCACCACCGCGTGGTCGAGGCGGTGGAGCGTGCGGCCGCGCGCGATCCGGCGGCGCCGGCCGAGCATCCGCTGGTGTTCCGCGATCCCGCCAATTCGCGGCGGCTTTCTGCCGCAATCGTCACGCCGCACGCGTGAGGCGAGGGGCCGCCTCGGGCCGGCGCCACGGCACGGTTGAATTGCCCGGCGGCATGTGCGCCGTCAAGCGGTTGACGCTGGCACGCGCCCCTGGCTACATTCCCGGACGAGCCCTTGGAGAGGCTGCCGCGTTGGCCGGCAGGCGCGTGCCTCTGCGAAATTCAACCCTGTTTCCGAAATCGAAATCCATGTTCGGCCGAATCAAGCTCCATCCATTCATCAAGGCGAACCCTCCGCACGCAGGCTGCACACCGGCGGCGAAGACACTGTTGGACAGGTACGAGGGGCAGTTGCCTGCCGCGCTGCTCGAGTTGTGGCGCAAGCACGGCCTCGGGCTCTACGGCCGCCGGCAGATCTGCCTGATCGATCCGCAGGCGTGGCAATCCACGCTCGATCGATGGATCGTTTCGCCACCCAGCGCCACCTTGCGCGTGCCCATTGCGCTGACGCCGTTCGGCACGCTTCTTTTCTACCGAAAGCTCACGGCCGTGGACGAGGACGTTGCGGCGCTGAACCCCGTGACCCGCAGCATCAGCATCCTGACCTGGGACCTGGCGGATCTGTTCAACAACGTTCTGAGCGACCCGCGCCAAGCCGATGAATTCATCCAGCCGGCCATGCTCGAAACCGCGCAGCAGCAAGCAGGCACGCTATCGTCCGGCGAGGCGTATCACGTCGATCCCATGCTGCTGTCCATGCAGATGCTGAAGATTGCCAGGACGGATGCGCTCGCGCTTCACCAGAAGCTTCGCGCACAGGTCGATCACGAGCAGGCGCCGCCCGCGCCGCCGCCGGGCACCATCCGCGCAGCCTTGCCCGCCGGATATCGCGAGGCGTTCAAGGACCTGGAAAGACAAGATGGCCATCCGAGCGGGCTTTATCTTTCCACCTATATCGATTGGCGCCGGCTGGTCGCCCTTCACGCGGATGGCAACTATCAGCTGCTCTTCTGGAGGAACGATCACAAGACGGGTGAAGCATCGGGCATACGGCATTACGACGGGCGGTATCGGACGCTCGAAACCGATGAGGGCGACTGCCTGCTGCAACTCGACCTGGTGCTGACCGGCAAGTCGCTGGGCAGCGATGCCAGCGATGACGGCTTGTACCTGATGCGCAGCGGTGGACAGCCGCTGCTGTTGCAGGCTGCCCGCCTCGAGGACATGGCAACGGCCATCGGCGGGCGTTCGACCATGGGCAGCTCCGAACACTACTTCCGGCCCGTGCGGCTGGACGATCCCTTTCCTGCCGAGAACTCCGGTGGCATGGAGGCCCCACCTTTCGAGGACCTGCCGTCCGCGCTGCAGGCTCTGGTGCACCGCAAGCCTCTCCGGGCCACGATCGTCGAGGTCGACGCCCACAGCGACCCCGAAGATTCCACCGTGATGGTCTGGGTGGATCTGGGAAGCAACGACGGGCTGCGCAAGAACATGCCGCTCATGTCGCCCAAGGACAGCCCGCGCGCGCTCTACGGCTGGGTATGGCAGATGGATCCGAAGCGTTGCGGCGTCGGCATCAAGGTGCGGCGTGACGCGGCAGGCGCCGTGGTCAACGGCCCTGAGACGGGCGACGTCCTTGTGAGCCGGGCGGATTGAGTCCACCGGCGACAGCGCGAACCCGCGTTGCAGACCGAATTTCGCGAGACCTACCAGTCGACCTGAGGCCACCGTGGCATTGCCGGCCGAGCCGGAGCCGGCATCCGCCGTGGCCGCCAGTCCCGCATCAGGCCGAGCTCCGGCGCGAACCGCCATGCCAGCAGCGCCAGCGCGAGCAGCGCGGGAATCCACCGCAGGTCCGTATCCGCCGGCAGATATTGCGCGTAGCGGCGGTCCAGCATGGCCGTCTTCAGGGCCTCGGGCGTGTTCAGGCGCCGGTAGTTCACGCCGACCAGCTCGGCCAGCGCGCGCAGATGGTCCTGCCGCAGCTCGGAAAGATGTTCGTGGTTGAGCGCGCTGCCGATCGCCGAGCCCTGCACCACCTCGTCGGCCCGCCAGTAGCCGGCGGGCTCGCCGTTGCTGCCGGTCTTGGGAATCGGCACCGGCACGTCGCCGCCCACGCCGATCAGCCAACCCTGGACTTCGCCGGGCTTGATGTCCGTCATCGGCGGTGTCTCGTTGATGCGCAGCGGCGGCGATTCCTGCCCGTCGCTGATGAAGACGAAGTGGGTATCGGGCCCCACGCTGCGCGCGCCGCGCACGGCCCAGGTCACGCCTTTGCTCACGTTGCTCGCATTGGCCCAGCGCATGCGGCCGTCGATGCGCTCGAGCGAGGCCAGCAGTTCCTCATAGTGGCTGCAGACCTCGACCGGCGAGAGGATCACGAGCGAGCGGTAGTCCGCGAAGACGCTCCAGCCCACCTTGGAGCCGCAGGGCAGTGCACCGAGCACCTCGCGCATGGCGGCGCGCGCGAGCGTGAGGCGGCTGACCGCCGTGTGGTCGAGTTCCACGTCCTCGACGTTCATGCTCTGCGTGATGTCGAAGCTGACCTGCCAGTTGAACACCGGGCGCTGTAGCTGCACGCGCGGCGGCCAGACCGCGAGCGCCAGCAGCAGCAGGGCCAGCACCAGCGGCCAGCTGCCGGTGCCGCCGCCGATGCGCCGCCAGGCGATGCGCCACTGTTGCCGCAGCGGCGGTTTCACGGCAGGTCTCCGGCGACGAAGCCCGGCACCCGGACCCGGCGCTGCTCGTGCGCCGGCTGCTGCTCGGCGGAGAAGGCTTCCTGGTCCTCGGGCGCGAGCCGCAGCGCGCGCTCCAGGTTGTAGCGCGCGTCCCAGTCCTCGGGCGCGGCGCGCAGCAGGTCGCGCAGCCGCTGCTTGCCGAGTTCGAACAGCGGCAGCGCGCCGGCCTCCTGCGCCATGCCCTGGCGCAGGTACATGTTGCCGAGGTCGAACAGCGCCTGCTGCGCGACCGGGTCGCGCTCGCCGGCCTGGATCAGGCTCGCATAGCCCTTGAGCGCGGCATCGTGCGCGCCGGCTTTCGAGAGGGCCAGCGCCTGGGCCAGTTGCAGTTCGCGCGGGGCCGAGATCGGCGCCGTCGTCGCGTCCTTGCCGACCGGCGTGGCGGCGATGCGGGCGATCTCGGCATTCAGGCCCATGGTGTGGCGCAGCCGCAGCCCACGCTCCAGTGCCACGCCCACGCAGCACAGGCTCAGCATGCCGAAGACCAGGTGAATCGTGCGTCGCTTCATGAAGCGCTTTCTTTCCGCCAGCTCTGCAGCTGCACGGCGCGGCAGGCGAGCAGGCCTGCGCAGCACAGCATCGCTGCCAGGTAGAACGCGGCGCCGTGGTCGCGCCGCGGGACCCGCTCATGAATGGTGAGCGGAAAATTCTGCTGCCGGTCGATCTCGGCCATGGCGGCGGCCATGGCATTGGAGTCGTCGACCTGGTAGAGCCGGTAGGGCGTGCTCAGCGTCTTGAAGAACTGGTGCAGCGCCAGTTCCTCGCCGAGGCCGTAGGCTGAAACCGTCTCGGTGTTGAGGTTGGGCGAGTTGGGGCCGCTGCGCACGTAGATCCAGTACAGGCCGATCTTCTCGCGCGCAAGGCCGACGTGGATGCGCTGCCGCGTCGGCTCGTCGAGCTGGGCGCCGCCGTCCGAAACGATCAGGATCACGCGGCTGCCCGAATAGCTGCGGCCTTCGAATTCCTCGATGGCCGCGAGCAGCGCCACGCCCATGCGGGTTTCGGGCAGGCCGCGGCCGATGGCGGTGGCGGCAAGCGCGGCCTGCACCGTGTCGGTCTTCTGCGTGAACGGCACCACCGCGATAGGCACCGTGCTGAAGGTCATGAAGGCAAAGCGGTTGTCGGGCCGCTTGGCGACGAATTCGCTCAGCAGGTCGCGCACGACCTTGGCCTTGGGCTCCTGTGACATGCGGCCCGCGGTCTGCAGGCCGTTGGTGTGCACCGTCGCATCCATGCTGCTGCTGCGGTCCATCAGGATCAGCACCTCGGCGCCGCGCCCGGCGCGCTCGACCACGGCGCCCGACTGCCCCGGCCCCGCGAGCCCGAGCACCGTGAAAGCCATGGCGCCGACCGCGAACGCGCGCCACAGAAAGCCGACCAGGCGCCCGACGCGGTCGGCCGGCAGCCAGCCCACATACGAGAAGCCCAGCGTGTCGCTTCGCTTGCGCAGCAACGGCAGCAGCGCAAGCGGCAGCAGCACGAGCATCCAGGGCTGGGCGAGGTCGAAGCGCATGGCTCTGTCTGCCGGTCAGTGCCGGTGGCGCTTTTCCGCATTGCGCAGCGCGCGGCACAGCGGCTTGAGCGGGTAGGCGGCCTGGGGCTGCGCCGGCGCGGCGGCGCTTTCGGCGAAGAAGAAGCGCCGGGTCGATTCGCGGTAGAAATCTTCCAGCCGCGGCTGCAGCGGGCGCAGGTAGGGTGCATCGGCCAGCAGCTGCGGCAGGCTGGCGCCGTGCACGACACGGCCGGCGCTCCGGTTGAGCGCGCGGTGCAGCACGCGCCATGCCTCGGGGCTTGCCGGGTCATCGATGCGCTTGAGCTCGCGCCAGGCATGCGCGAACGGCAGCTGCTGTGCCTCGCGCATGTTGCGCCAGGCCCACCAGGCGAGCCAGGCCAGCAGCACCGCGAGCAGCGCCAGGAGCGAGAGCTTCAGATGCTGTTCGATGGCGTAGGTCGGAAGCGCCGCGACCGGCCGGTCCGGCCGCAGCGGCTGCAGGTCGCCCTGGCCGAAGGTTTCCGCCGGCGCCAGCGGCCCGATGCTGACCGGCCAGGCGGGCAAGGCGAGCGCAGGGCCCGCGACGGTGGCGATCGTCAGGGCCGGCAGCGAGATGGCGGTCAGCGCGCGCGGCGCATTGATGAGCTGGTACTCGATGGCGAGCCAGCGCCTGCCCTGTGCATCGGTCTCGATGCGCGATGGCCTGCGTTCGAGCCAGAGATCGATGCGCGCCGCGGCGGGCAACGCACCGGGCTCGAGCGGCCGGCCTTGGTGCTCGAGCAGCACGCGCTGCGTGAGCAGGTCGCCGAGCACGTGGCCGAAGCTGCGCGGCTGCTCGATGGTGGCCGCAGCGGCTGGCGTGGCGGGATCGGCGGCGCGCGCAAAACCGGCGGGCACGGCGGTCAGAAGCAGCGCCAATGCCAGCGCCGCGGGATGAACGAGGTTCGTTGCGCTCATGCCGCCGTCTCCAGGAAATAGCGCGTGAGCGCTTCGGCGTCGAAGCGGCCCTGCAGGTGAAAGGGCGGCATGCCGTGCGCATTGAACAGCGCGCTGAGTTCGGCGCGGCGCGCCGCGACCGATTCGCGCCACCGCGTGCGCAGCGAATCGCGCATCCACAGGCTGCGCCGCGCGCCGGTTTCGGCGTCGCGCAGGGCGACCAGCGCGCGGGCCTCGGGCGGTTCGACCTCGGCCGGGTCCCAGACCACCAGCGGAACGACGCACGCCGGAGAGAACTGTTCGAGCAGCTCACCCAGCGCGGCGATCGGCCAGTGAAAGTCGGACGCGAGAAACACCAGTCCGCCGCGGCCCACCAGGCGTTCGGTGGCGCGGCGCAAGCCTGCCAGCGCGCTGCCGTCGGTGGGCGCCGGGCCCGCGGCAGCTTGGCAGTCGCGCAGCATCGTCGCCATCAGGCTGCCGTTGCCGCGGCTGTGGCGCGCCGGCACGAAGAGGTCCTGGCGCTCGCGCTGGTCGAAGGCCAGCAGGCCGACCGTGTCGCCGGCGCGAAAGGCGCTGTAGCCCAGCGCCTCGACCAGGTCGGCCACCACGTCGAGCTTGCGGCGCTCGGCGCCGAAATGCATCGAGGCCGACACGTCGACCACCACGTGCACCGGAATCGCCACGCGTAGCCGATGGATGCGCACCAGCCAGTCGCCGCGGCCTTCGCGCACGCTCGCGCGCAGGTCGATGCGGCGCGGGTCGGGATGGTCGAACAGCCGCCGGTGCGCAGCGAATTCCTGTCCGCTGCCCTGGCTCAGCCCGCGCTGCGCACCCGGGCGCCAGCCGCCGAAGCGGCGCGGCAGCTGGTAGTGGAATTCGTCGACCCTCTGCATGGTGTCAACAGGCCTTGGCGTTCCGCCGGTTGGCCCCGAGGAAGGCCTGCGTGTCCCACAGACGCGTGCACCCGCGGAACCGGCTTTGCCGGGCCGCTGGGTGCGCCCCCCAGTGGGGGGAGGCGCCGAAGGCGCTTCGGGGGGCGTTCATCTTATGGGGCGGCGATCTTGTCCATGATTTGCATCACCAGTGCTTCCGACAACTCTGCGCGGCGCAGTTCGTAGACCGGCGTGAAGAAGACGCGGTGCCCGAGCACCGGGGGCAGCACCGCCGCAAGGTCGGCAGGCTCCAGGTGCGAGCGGCCCTCAAGCCAGGCCACGGTGCGCGCCGCGCGCAGCAGCGCGCTCATGCCGCGCGGGCTGGCGCCGGCCAGGATCAGGCGGTCCATGTCCACGCCATCGAGCCGGATGCCGAACTTCTGCGGTGCTTCGGTGGCCTCCCACACGTCGAGCACATAGCGCTCGATGGTCTCGCTGGCGCGCACGCTGCGCTGCACCTGCGCGCCGATGGCGTTGAGCCGGTCCCAGGGCAGGATGGCCGGCGCCACCTTGTCGATCAGGCTTTCGGTGTCGTGGTAGGCGGTGTTGAACACCAGCGACTGGCGGATGCCGCGGTCGGCCGGCTTGGGCATGTTCAACTCGAACATGAAGCGGTCGCGTGCCGCCGAAGCCAGTTCGAAGGTCTCTTCGCGCTCGACCTTGTTGCGGTCGGCGAACACCGTCATGTGCGGAAAGCTGTACTCGCGGTCGAAGGCCGACACCGTGCGCTCGGCCATCGCGCGCAAGAGCAGCGACTGCACCTGCGGCCGGGCCCGGTTGATCTCGTTGAAGAAGAAGGTGACCAGGCGCTCGCCGTGGCGCAGCAGCGGCCCCGGGTCGATGCGCGGGCGGCCTTCGGCGTCCACGTAGGTGTGATAGACCAGGTCGCCGGGCATCAGGTCGACCGTGCCCTCGACGCGCTCGAAATCGCCGCCGATGGCGCGCGAGAAGGCACGCAGCACCGTGGTCTTGCCGACGCCCACGTCGCCTTCGAGCAGCACATGGCCACGCGCGAACAGCGCCACGTTGATGAGGCGAATCGTTTCGGCCTGGCCGATCACCGCTTTCGCGACTTCGCTTTCGACGCGCAGCGCGAGGCGGCGCCAGTCTTCGAGTTGTTCTTCGGTGCCCATGGTGGTGTCCGGTGCCCCGGGGCTACTTCGACTCCATCATCTTCTTCAGGTGGGCGAGCCCGTCGCGGTAGACGCCGGTCACGGCCTTGATGGCGGCTTCGTCGTTCTTGTCCGGCGGCGGATCGTTGTTGGGATAGCCGCGGTAGAAGGCGCCGCGCCATTCGACGACGGACTTGCCGCCGTCGGCCACCACCGAGAGCACGGAGGTGTAGTTGGTGACCGGCAGTGCGCCGCCATCCTTGGCGCGGTAGTTGTATTTCATCTTCGCGTCGTCGTAGCCCTCGAGCGTCTCGACCAGCGTGCCGCCGGCCTTGAGCTTGACGGTGCGCACCGAGCCTTCGGTATTGCCCTTGTCGGCCGGGCTGTCGGCCACGGCCGGATGCCAGTCCTTCAGCGCGTTGAAGTTCTTGATCCTGGCCCAGACGGCATCGACCGGTGCCTCGATGGTGACTTTCTCGCTCACCTTCTGGCGCGTCGGCCCGTGGGCCTGGCTCGGGGCCGATGCGGCAAGCAGGAACGATGCGAGAAGAACGGACAGCGCCCGTCGGCCGGAGGGATGTGTCAGCATGGAAATATCCGTGATGAGGTGAGAAGAAAAAAGGTCGTTCCGAAAAAAAGGTCAGGGCTCCATCGGCGTGCCGATGAAGGCGCCGAAGCCGCGGCTGTTCTGCCCCGTGGCGATGGTCTTGAGCTTCTGTCCGCTCGCGGCGTCCAGCACCTGCACGTTGTCGTCCATCCAGTTCACGACGTAGACGCGGCCGCCGTGCGCGGCAATGCCTTCGGGGTAGGCAAAGCCGGGGAGGGTGCGCAGCAGCTTCAGCGAGGCGGCTTCGATCACGCTGACCGAGTCTTCGTGCTGGTTGGTCACGTAGAGCAGCGCGCCGCCCTCGGCCAGCGCCGCGCCGTAGGGCGCCTTGCCGGCCTTCACGGTGGCAATGACGGCTGGGCGGCGGATGTCGCGCATGTCCACCACCGAGATGTCGTTGCTCTGCACGTTGAGCGCGTAGAGGCGCGAGCGCGGCGCGTCGTAGAGCAGCGCGAACGGATGGCTGCCGACGCGCACGCGCGCCAGCACGCGCTGCGCGGCAGTGTCGACCACGGCCACGCTGTCGTCATCGCGCTCGGCCACGAAAACGGTGGCGCCGCCTGGATGTGCGGCCACGCCGGCAGGCGCGCGGCCGACCGCGATCGAGGCCAGCGGCTTCGCTGCCCCGGTGGCTTGTGCGTCGAGCACCAGCAGCCGGCGGCTGTACCAGTCGGCCACGTACAGGCGCCGGCCGTCGGGAGAGATGTCGATGCCCACCGGCCCGTCGCCGGCCGGCAGCGTGTTCACGACCTTCTGCTGGCGCATGTCGATGACCGAGATGGTCTTGCTGTCGGGGTTGGAGACGAAGGCCCGGCCCGCGCGGCTCGATGCCACCACGCCGGCCGGCGAGCGGCCCACCGGCACCGTGGCCACCACCTGCTGCGAGGCGAGGTCGATCACCGACACGTCGTGGCTGCCCTGGTTGGTGATGTAGGCGAACGGCGCAGCCCAGGCCGAAGTGCACAGCAGCAGCAGGGAGGCAACCCCGGCGTGCACAGGTGTCGCGATACCCGTCATGGCGATCGACCGGCCCGGGACGCGGCTCAGCGCGCGGTCGGCGGGCCGATGAAGCAGCCCTTGTTGGCCTTGGCCTGCAGCGCCTTGTATCGCTTGATGTCGGCCTGCAGCTTTTCCGAGTCGCGGATGTAGCCGCCGCGCTCGCCGCCGATGGTGGTGGCCTTGGCGGCGGTGCTCAGGTCCACGTATTCCGAATACCTGATCTCCCTGGCCAGTGCGTCGACCGCGCAGGAGCACTTGCTGGCCATTTCGAAGTGGCCCGCATCGGGGTGGGCCGCGATGCATTCCTGCACGTACAGCACGCGGTCCAGCGTGGGAAAGTCGTTGTTGGCATGCGTCGCGCCATGCACGGCCATCGGCAGGCCGAGAAGACAAAGAAGAAGTCGGACTGTTTTGTTCATGGCGTTCGCTGGAAGAATTTCGTGAGCGGCAACAGGCGCTAGCGCGCCGGCGCCTTGGCTCCGTCGATCAGGAGCTCCTCGACCATGAGGGGCTGGGCCGCGGCGCTGTCGCCCGGAATGGAGGTGCGAATGCCGTAGACGCCGCCCGGCACCGCGTCGGACAGCGTGAAGCGGTAGGTCTTGGTCGCGAACTTTTCGTACTTCGGCCGGTTCGGGTCGTCCAGGAAGGGGCTGAAGACGATTTCCTTGCCCTTGATGGCGCGGCCCTGGTAGCGCAGCGACACGTCGCGCACTTCGGCGTCCTGGTAGATCCCCATGCGGATGCGCTTGCGGAAGTGGTATTCGGAGCCGCGCGTGAGGCGCTTCATCTCGCGCACGTCGTGCTCCAGGAAATAGAGGATCACGGGATTGCCTTCGGCGGCCGGCACGTCGGGCACCGGGAGCTTGTGCGCACCGCTCAGGAACACGCCCTTGGCGTCGCAGCAGCGGCCGTCTTCCTTGGCGCTCAGGGACACGGTCACGCTGTCGGCAAACGCCTCCTCGAAGCTGCCGGTCTTGCCGAAGGTGTAGCGCAGCAGCATGGGCGCCTGCAGGTCCTTGAGCTGCGGGGTCATGAACAGCAGGCGTTCGGCGGGCGAGAAGTCGCGCTTGTCGGGCTCGGCATGCGAGGCCGGGGGAGACAAGAGAAGAACGCAGAGCGAAGCGGCGATGGCGAAGCGCATGAGGAAAACGGCAACTCAGTTGGTGGGAACCCCGAACGATGCATCGACCAGCGGCACGCCGAACTCCTTGAGGATGGCCTGGATCTCGGGTGCCTTGGACTCGATCAGTCCTTCGACCTGCTGCTTCCATTCGCGCTCGCCGTAGCGCACGCCCATGGCCATCTGGTAATCGAGGCGCACGCCCTTCTCGGACTTGAGCGGCACCACGACGAGGGCCGGGTTCTTGACGCGCCGCGCAAAGTAGCCCGCGATCGGGCCCCAGACCACCACGGCGTCGAGCTTGCCTTCGGCCAGGTCCTTCTCGACGATCTCGCCCGGGTACTGCGCGGGGTCGGCGCTCATGAGCTTGTAAGGCACACCCTGCTCCAGCAGGCCGTGCTTGTTGAGCCATTGCGAAGCCGGCGAGCGGTCGTAGATGCCGATGCGCAGCGACTTGAGCTTGGCCGGGTCGAGCTTGAGGAAGTCTTCCGCCGAGGCCACGTTGTCCATGCCCTTGCCCTTGGGAAAGACCAGCGCGTAGGTCGAGCGGTAGTAGGGCTTGGTGACCGAGACTTCGTCGAGGCCGACGGGCACGCCCATCACGATGTCGCAGGGGTAGTCCTGCCCCGGCAGCTTGAAGCGCAGCGTGTTGCGGAAGAAGGCCAGCCGCTGCGGGAACGAGTAGTAGGTGACCGGCAGGCCGAGCGCCTTGCCGAACAGCTCGGCGATGCGGTTCTCGATGCCTTCTGCCTTGGTGTTGGAGAAGGGCATGTTGTTGGGATCCTGGCAGACGCGCAGCGCCTTGCGCGGCGGTGTTTCCTGGGCCAGCGCCGGCACCAGCGCGCAGCAGCAGGCTGCGCCCAGGAGGCCCGCCCGCAGGCGGGCGCCGATGGAAAGCGGCTTGGCAGCAGGCTGCCGCGTCGTCATTTGTTTTCTTCCACTCGGGCGCGGGTGATGGCGCCGTCGGACCGGCCCTTGAGGTAGGCGTAGAGCTGGTTGATGTTCTCCATCACCGCCGGGTTGTTGCCGAAGCTCTGCATGCCCTTGTCGAGCCTGCCGTCGCGCACGGTCTTGATGAAGTCTTCCTTCTTCATCGTCTTGAGGCTGTTGATGAGGGACGGTCCCACCATCCCTTCCTGGTTGGGTCCATGGCAGCGGTCGCAGGCCGCGGAGCGCCAGGTGCGGAAACCCTTCATGGTTTCGGGATCCACCTTGTAGCCGTCGGTGACCTTGTAGGGCGCGGGGTCTGGCGCGGCAATGGCCAGTGTGCAGGCCACGCCGGCGAGCAGGACGAGGGAAGGCAGCAACGTTGACTTACGAAATTTCATGGCTCCTGGGTCTCCGGGTATCTTTTGAAAGTGCGCGGGGGAGAGCCCTCGAGCGAGTGCTCTCCCGGTTCGCATGTTGCGTCCATCTGTCCGATGGCGCCTCGGTAGTAACGCTTCAGTTGGGCAGCGCGAAGACAGTCAGCGAGCCGCCGAGCTCGGTGTACTGGGCGAGGTCCTTGTAGCCGCCGACGGCGCCCAGGCCTTCGGTGCTCTTCTCGGGGTCGATGCCCGCAGCCATGCCGATGCCGGCCCAGCCGCCGATGCCCGAGAACACGCCGACGTACTGCTTGCCCTTGTGCTCATAGGTGAACACGTTGCCGATGATGCCGGACGGGGTCTTGAACTTGAACAGCTCCTTGTTGATGTCCTTGGCATCCACGCACTTCAGGTAGCCTTCCAGCGTGCCGTAGCAGGAGATCCCGCCCGCGGTGTTCAGCGAACCGCTCCACACCGAGAACTTCTCGGCCTTGGTCTGCACGATCTTGCCGGTGCCCGCATCCCAGGCGATGAAGTTGCCCATGCCGCCATGGCTGCCCGGCGTGGGGTACATCGAGAGCGTGGCGCCCACGTACGGCTGGCCTGCCGTGTACTCGACCTTGAACGGCTCGTAGTCCATGCAGACGTGGTTCGTCGGCACGTAGAAGAGCTTGGTGTTGGGGTCGTAGGAAGCCGGTTGCTGGTCCTTGCTGCCCAGTGCCGCCGGGCAGATGCCCTTGGTGTTGACATCGGCGCCGTTCTGCGCGGTCGAGTACTTGGCCACCACCTGCGGCCGGCCGGTCTTCATGTCGACGTGCGTGGCCCAGTTCACCTTGGGGTCGTACTTCTCGGCCACCAGCAGCGCGCCGGTCACACGGTCCAGCGTGTAGGCGAAGCCGTTGCGGTCGAAGTGCACCAGCGCCTTGGTCGGCTTGCCCTTGACGTTGATGTCCGCCAGGATCATTTCATTGATGCCGTCGAAGTCCCACTCGTCGAACGGCGTCATCTGGTAGACCCAGTTGACCTTGCCGGTGTCGACGTCGCGCGACCAGATGCTCATGGACCACTTGTTGTCGCCGGGCCGCTGCGAGGGGTTCCAGGTCGACGGGTTTCCGGTGCCGTAGTACACGGCATTGGTCGCCTTGTCGTAGCTGTACCAGCCCCAGGTGGTGCCGCCGCCGATCTTCCACTGGTCGCCCTTCCAGGTCTTCAGCGAAGAGTCCTTGCCCACGGGCGCCATCTTGCCGTCGGTCCAGGTCATGGTCTTGGCCGGGTCCATCAGCATTTCTTCGTCCGGGCCGGTGCTGTAGCCCTTCCAGGCCAGCTTGCCGTCCTTGATGTTGTAGGCTGCAAGGAAGCCGCGCACGCCGAACTCGCCGCCGCTGATGCCGGTGATGACCTTGTCCTTGAAGACGTGGGGTGCGTTGGTGTTGGTGGCACCGACCTTCGGATCGCCGTTCTTCACGGTCCACACCACCTTGCCGGTCTTGCTGTCGAGCGCCACCAGGGTGGTGTCGGCCTGTTGCAGGAAGACCTTTCCTTCCGCATAGGCGAGCCCGCGGTTCACCGTGTCGCAGCACATGACCGCGATCACCGACTGGTCCTGCTTGGGTTCGTACTTCCACAGGATCTTCTGGGTTTCCACGTCGAGCGCGAACACCTTGTTCGGGAACGGCGAGTGCAGGTACATGACGCCATCGACCACCAGGGGCGAACCCTCGTGGCCGCGCAGCACGCCGGTGGAGAAAGTCCACGCGACCTGCATCTTGCCCACGTTGCTCTTGGTGATCTGATTCAACTTGCTGTATCGCTGGTTGAACATATCGCCCGCTTGCGTGGCCCAGTTCTTGGAGTTGGCGATGTTTTTCTCGACGTCGGCATTGGCGAGCGCCAAGGCCGGAAGAGCCAACATCGCGACGCCGATATGCCGTACGAGACGGCCGGCGATCTGCCTGGAAAACTTCATAGATGTCTCCTCACATTTCAGTGGGTTTTGAACATGGTCATGGCGGCAGCCTGCGGATCTTTCGATCACCTTGGCGAATGCTGCGGTCCGCAACATCCATGCCTGCCAGTTCCAGCGTGGAGCACTTCGGCAGCCGGTGCGCGCTTCATGCGAAGACAGGTGGCGCCACTCGGAACAGGCGTGCGCGAGGCGGCCTTCGCGCAGTGCGCGGCGGCGTGCTGCAACGCGATCCGGACCTAGGGAAATCCCGGGCGTTCGGTGTGCCGGCCGGGGCCTCCCGCCACGCATTGCCGTAGCCCTGCATCATGTGCGCATCAAATTTGACGCAAAGTGTCTCGTGCGACGTGACGAATGTCGGGCGGCCATGGCTTGCAGCGGGCTGGCAGGCCTTCGCGCGAGCCAACGGACGGCGACGCATCACGGTGAAAACCCTCGAATTCCAGAGGCACGGAATTTGCGGCTCGAAGGCAAACGGCCCATACCATTGAGACACCCAAAGCCCGGCGAATCCCATCGATCTACATGCTGCGAACCATCGACTTAACCAAGCGCTATGGCACGCGCACGGCGCTGCAGTCGTTGTCGCTGCATCTGCCTGCGGGCCAGTTCGTGGCGCTGCTCGGACCCAACGGCGCGGGCAAGTCGACGCTGTTCCAGGTGCTCACGGGCATGTTCGCGGCCGACGAAGGCGAGGTCGAGGTGGCCGGCCATTCGCTGCGCCGTTCGGCGACTGCGGCGCTGCGGCACATCGGCGTCGTGTTCCAGCAGATGTCGCTCGACCTGGACCTGAGCATCCGGCGCAACCTGCTGTTCCAGGCCGACCTGCACGGCCTGCCGCGGCGGCTTGCGGCCGAGCGCATTGCGTCGGCCTGCGAGCGCCTGAACATCGACGCCGACCTCGACCGCAAGGTGCGCGAGCTGTCGGGCGGCAACCGGCGCAAGGTCGAGCTGGCGCGCGCAGGGCTGCACCGGCCTGCCGTGCTGCTGATGGACGAAGCCACCGTCGGGCTCGATCCCAGATCGCGCCAGGATCTGCTCGCGGCCCTGCATGCGGATGTGCGCGAGCGCGGCGTGTGCGTGCTGTGGGCCACGCACCGGGTCGAGGAGGCCGAGGAGGCCGACCGCGTGCTGGTGCTGCACAAGGGACAGCTGCTGGCGGACGGCACGCCGGCGCAGGTGGGCCAGAGCCTTGGCGGCGCCACGCTGGAGGCGGGCTTCATCGCACGCACCGCCTGAATCAAGAACTATCCGAGCCAAAAAGAATGGAGACATCGCATGCCGCAACCTTTCCTGCCCCCGCTTGCGCGCGCCCGGTTCCGCGCGGCCGCTAGCGCGTTCGCGCTGGCCGCCGCAAGCGCCGCCGCGCTGGCGCAGGGCACCGCCTATGTGTCGAGCGAGAAGGACAGCGCGCTGACGATGATCGACCTGGCAACCCTGGCCGTGAAGGGCACGATCCCGACCTGCAAGCGCGCGCGCCACATCCAGCTCACGCCCGAGCGCCAGATCATGGTGGCCTGCACTGATTCCAACCAGGCCGACCTGATCGACCCCGCGAGCGGCAAGTCGGTGCGGCGCATTCCGCTGGGCGATGAACCCGAGGCTTTCGACCTGTCGCCCGACGGCAAGGTCATCTATGTCTCCAACGAGGATGCGGGCGAGGCCAGCTTCATCGACGCGGCCAGCGGCAAGAAGCTGCGCTCGGTCAAGGTGGGCGCGGAGCCGGAGGGCGTCAAGGTCAGCGCCGACGGCAAGACGCTGTACGTCACGTCGGAGGTGGCAAGCCTGGTGCACGTGATCGACACGGCCAGCGGCAAGGTCGTGAAGAACATCAAGGTCGGCAAGCGCCCGCGGCGCATGGCCATCACGCCCGACGGCAAGGAGCTCTGGGTCACCAACGAGCTGGGCGCGAGCGTCAGCATCGTCTCCACTGCCACCAACGAGGTGATCGACACGCTCAAGTTCGAAGTGAAAGGCGCGCGCGCCGAGGACATCACGCCCGTGGGCATCCAGATGACGAGCGACGGCAAGCGGGCCTTCGTGGGCCTTGGTCGCGCCAACCACGTGGCCTTCGTCGACGTGCCCGGCCGCAAGGTCGGCTCGCTGGTGCTGGTCGGCAAGCGGGCCTGGAACGTCACGCTCGACAAGGCGCAGGCGCGGCTCTACGTCGTCAACGGCCTGAGCGACGACGTGACGGTGGTCGACGTGGCCGGCGCCAAGGCCGTCAAGAGCGTTCCGGTAGGGCGCGTGCCCTATGGGCTCGTGATCGTCGAATGAGGACGCGCGCAACGGCTTCCTGCTTCGCGGGCGCGTGGTTGATGGCCGTGGCGCTCGTGGCGCCGGCGGCGGCGGGCGCGGCCGTGCTCAAGGCCACGCTGATCACGCCGGACGACGATCCGCGCCTGGAGCGCTCGCGGCTGGAGCGTGCCTACCTGGGACACCCGGGCGGCCGGCTTTCCGACGGGCTCGAGGTCGCGCTCGAGGAGACGAAGTTCGAACTGGAGGCCGCGGGTGCCGAGGTGGCGCTGGCCAGCGCGCCGGCCGCGACCCTCGAGGCGGCGCGCGCCGCCGCGGTGGCGGCCGAGAAGAACGGCGCGGCGGTGCTGCTGACCGACCTGCCGGCCGAATGGACGCTGGCCGTGGCCGATGCCGTGAAGCTGCCGGTGCTGAACCTGGGCGACGCCTCCGACCGGCTGCGCCAGCAGGATTGCCGCGCCCGCATGTTCCACCTGATTCCGAGCGAACGGATGCGCAGCGATGCGCTGGCGCAGACGCTGGTGTCGCGCAAATGGAGCAAGCTGCTCCTGCTGGTGGGTGGCAGCCCGCAGGACGCGCTGCGTGCGGCCACCGTGCAGGCGTCGATCAGGCGCTACGGCCTGCAGGTGGTGGCCAGCAAGCCGTTCAAGCTCTCGGCCGACCCGCGCGAGCGTGATCTCGCCAACCCGCTGCTGCTCACGGCCGGCAACAGCTATGACGCCGTGTGGGTGGTCGACAGCGACGGCGAATTCGCGCGCATGCTGCCCTACCGCACGGTGCTGCCGCGGCCGGTGGTGGGCGACGGCGGGCTGGTGGCGCTGGCCTGGCATGCGCAGTTCGAGCGCTACGGCGCGCCGCAGGTCTCGCGCCGCTTCGCCAAGGCCGCGAAACGCCCGATGACCGCGCAGGACTGGGCCGCATGGATGGCCGGCAAGACCCTGGCGGCCGCCGCCATTGCCGCGCCCAAGGGGCCGAACGCGGCCTGGGCCCAGGCCATCGGCAAGAGCACGCTCGACGGTTCCAAGGGCACCAGCCTGAGCTTCCGCGCCTGGGATGGCCAGCTGCGCCAGCCCATGCTGCTGACCGACGGGCAGGGCGTGATCGCGCAGGCGCCGGCCGAAGGCGTGCTGCACCCGCGCAACGTGCTCGACACGCTGGGCGCCGATGCACCGGAGAAGCTATGTCCGATCGCGCGCTAGAAACCCCAAAGCCTGCGGGCGAACAGGCCGAACCGCTGGCACGTCGCGGGCTGGGCCACGCGCTGCAGGCGATGCGCGCCATCATGCTGCGCGAGCTCTACAAGTTCTCGCAGCAGACCGGGCGACTGGTGTCGGCGCTGGTGCGGCCGCTGCTGTGGCTGGCGGTGTTCGCGGCCGGTTTCCGCAACGTGTTCGGCGTCGCGATCGTCGAGCCCTACGACACCTACATTCCGTACGACGTCTACATCGTGCCGGGGCTGGTCGGCATGGTGCTGCTGTTCAACGGCATGCAGTCGTCGCTGGCCATGGTCTACGACCGCGAGATGGGCCTGATGCGCCTTTTGCTCACGGCGCCGCTGCCGCGGCCGTGGCTGCTGTTCTCCAAGCTCTGCGCCACCGCGCTGCTGTCGGTGCTGCAGGCGCTGGTGTTCGTGGTGGTGGCGGCGCTGATCGGCACCGAGCTGCCGCTGCTATCGCTTGCCGGGCTGCATGCGCTGGTGGCGCTGGCGGCCGGCGCGCTCATGCTGGGCGCGCTCGGGCTGCTGCTGTCGGTGCACATCAAGCAGCTGGAGAACTTCGCGGGCACGATGAACTTCGTCATCTTCCCGATGTACTTCCTTTCGACCGCGCTCTACCCGCTGTGGAAGCTGCAGGAATCGGGCGCCGAATGGGTGTACCAGCTGGCGCGCTTCAATCCCTTCACCTACGCGGTGGAGTGGATCCGCTTCGCGCTCTACGGCAAGGACCCGGGCCTGGCGCCCTATGTGGTGCTGGGCTGCCTGGTCGTTTTCTTCGGGCTCGCCTGCTGGGGCTACGACCCGCAGCGCGGCTTCGGCGGCCTGACCAAGCGCGGCGGAGGCGGGCCATGAGCCGGAGGCAGGCCGCGGGCGGGCAGGGCGGCGCCACCCGGCGCGGCTGGCTTCGCGGGGCCGGCGTGCTGGCACTGGGCGCATTGCCCTTGGCCCGGGCGATGGCGTCGACCGAGCCCTTTCCTTCGCGGCCCGTCACGCTGTGGGTGCCCTGGCCCGCGGGCGGCGCCACCGACATCTCGCTGCGGATCCTGGCCGAGCTGGCCTCGGTTGCGCTCGGGCAGCCGGTGCTGACCGAAAACCGCGGCGGCGCCGGCGGCACGCTGGCCATGCCGGTGCTGCAGCAGGCGCGGCCCGATGGTTACACCATCGCCCAGATGCCGCAGCCGGTGTTCCGCGCGCCGCACACGCAGAAGGTGCTGTGGGACCCGATCCGCGACGTGACGCCGATCATCCAGGTGTCCAGCGTCACCTTCGGCGTGCTGGTCGCGGCCGGCAGCCCGATGCGTTCGCTCGAAGACATGTTCGCATTCGCGCGGGCCCGGCCCGGCGAACTGACCATTGCCACCAACGGCATCGGCACCACGCCGCACATGGTGCTGGAGACGCTGTTCACGGCGCGCGGCCTGCGCTACATCCATGTGCCGTACAAGGGCACGGCCGAGCAGCTCAATGCGATTGCGGGCGGGCAGGTGATGGCCGGCGTCAATTCCACCGGCTTCGGGCCCGCGGTCGACGCGGGCACGCTGCGGCTGCTGGCGATCTTTTCCGGCGAGCGTTCGAAGCGCTGGCCACAGGTGCCCGTGCTGCGCGAGCTCGGCTTCGACATCGTGGCCAAGTCGCCCTATGGGCTGGCCGGCCCGCGCGGCCTGTCGCGCGGCGTGGTGGCGGTGCTGCACGACGCTTTCAAGAAAGCCATGTTCGACCCGCGCTTCAGGGACGAACTCGCCAAGTACGACCAGGAGGTCGACTACCTCGGTCCGGAGGCCTACGCGCAGTCGTGCCGCGAAATCTTCGCGCAGGAGCGCGCCATCGTCGAAAAGCTGGGCCTCGCGCGCACCGGCACTTGAGGGGGAGAACGCCGTGAGCCGACCGAAATTGCCCACCGCCCGCCGGCTGATCGGCCTTGCCGTGGCGGCCGCTGCCTGCCCCCTGCCCGGACAGGCGCAGGAGGCCGGCGCGGCCCAGCCGGGCAGTCTGCCGGCCGTCGAGGTGGTCGCCACCACGCCGGTGCCGGGCATCGAGGTACCAAAGGACCAGATCCCGTCCAACGTGCAGACCGCCGACGACCTGCACCTGCGCCGCGCGCAGAGCCTGAACCTGCCGGACTTCATGGCCACGCAGCTGCCCAGCGTGAACGTGAACGAGATCCAGGGCAATCCGTACCAGGTCGACGTGAACTACCGCGGCTTCAGCGCGAGCCCGGTGCTCGGCACGCCGCAGGGCCTGTCGGTGTACCAGGACGGCGTGCGCATCAACGAGCCCTTCGGCGACGTGGTGAACTGGGACCTGATCCCGAAGGCCGCCATATCGAGCATCACGCTGCTGCCGGGCTCCAACCCGCTGTTCGGCCTCAACACGCTCGGCGGTGCGCTGTCGCTGCAGACCAAGCGCGGCGACACGCACCCCGGCACCGAGCTGGAGCTGCAGGCCGGCTCCTTCGGCCGCGTGAGCACCGAACTCACGCATGGCCGCAAGCTGGCCGAAGGCGGGCACCTGTTCCTCGCGCTCGGCGGCCTCAACGAAGACGGCTGGCGCAATTTCTCGCCCTCGCGCGTGCGCCAGCTGTTTGCCAAGGTCGGGCAGGACAGCGGAAGGCTTTCCTGGGACCTGAGCTTCACCCATGGCGACAACCGGATGATCGGCAACGGCCTGCTGCCCGAGTCGATGCTGATGCAGAACCGCAAGCAGGTCTACACGCGGCCCGACCGCACCAACAACCGCATGTCGATGCTCACGCTCAACGCCAGCTACCGCCTGAGCGACCAGCAGACGATTTCCATGACCGCCTACTCGCGGCGTTCGCGCTACAGCACGCTCAATGGCGACCTCAACGACGATTTCAATCCGCCGGACAACGAGGCCACGGGCGTGGAGAACCGCACCTACACGCGCCAGCATGGCGAAGGCGTGGCGCTGCAGTCGACCTATGCCGCGGGCATTCACCAGCTCACCTTCGGTGCCTCGGTGGACCGCGCGCGCACGCACTTCCGCCAGACCGAGGCCGAGGGCCTGCTGGACTCCACGCGCGCGGTGGTGCCGCAGGAAGAAGCCGAAGTCGATGCGCTGCTCGCGGGCAGGAGCCGCACTGCGAGCCTCTATTTTTCCGACCTGGTGAGCCTGCGGCCGAACCTGCAGCTGAGCCTCTCGGGCCGCTACAACGACACCCGCGTGAGCACCCGCGACGAGGGGCGCGCCTTGCTCGGGCTGTCCACGCAGCTCGACGGCGAAGGCCGCTACAAGAAGTTCAATCCCGCCATCGGCCTCACATGGCAGGCCACGCCGCGGCTCACGGCCTACGCGGGCTGGAGCCAGGGCAGCCGCGCGCCGAGCCCGATCGAGCTCGGCTGCTCCGACCCGGCCAACGCTTGCGTGCTGCCCAACGCGCTGCAGTCCGATCCGCCGCTCAAGCAGGTGGTGTCGCAGACATTCGAAACCGGACTGCGCGGCACGCTCGACTCCGGCATGCGCTGGAATGCCTCGGTGTTCCGCACCGTCAACAAGGACGACCTGCTGTTCGTGAGCAGCGGGCTCTCGCGCGGCTACTTCAGCAACTTCGGGCGCACCCTGCGCCAGGGCGTGGAACTCGGCCTTTCGCAGCACACGGACCGCGTCGACTGGTCGCTGTCGTACAGCTACCTGCGCGCGAGGTACGACTCGCCGGCCTGCCTCGTGGCCGAAGCGAACAGCAGCGCCGAGACCAGCCCCGCCTGCACCGGCGAGGGCGAGATCGCGGTGCGCCGCGGCGACCGCCTGCCGGGGCTGCCGGCGCATTCGCTCAAGCTCAATGTCGACTGGCGCGTGACCCCCGAGTGGACGCTGGGCGCGCAGTACCGCGTGTATTCGAAGCAGACGGTGCGCGGCAACGAGAACGGCCTGCACGCGCCCGACGGGGCCGACTTCAGCGGCAGCGGCCGCATCGGCGGCTACGCGCTGCTCGACCTCACGACGCGCTGGAAGCTCGGGCGCAACCTCGAACTCTTTGCCAAGGTGGCGAACGTGTTCAACCGCCGCTATGCCACGGCGGGCCAGCTGGGCCGCAACGGCTTCGATGCGAGCGGCGCGGTGGCGGCGCCCGATGCATGGCGCAATGCGCAGTTCGTGGCGCCGGGCGCGCCGCGCGCGGTGTGGATCGGCATGCGGGTGCAGCTGGGCGTCTGAGACCGCGCGCCGAAAAGCTCAGGCCGCGCGCCGCACGCTGCGCTTCCTCGCAGCGGTGCGAGGTGCCGGCAGCGTGCCGAGCTGCTGCTGGATCTGCGCCTGGCCATGTGTGCGCAGGTAGTCCTCGAAGGCCAGCGCCACCTGCGGCAATTGGCGCGACGCCAGGTGCATCACGTACCAGTCGCGCACCACCGGATTGCCCGGCACCGGCAGCACGCCCAGCAGGCCCGCGTTCATCTCGAGCACGCAGGTGTGCATCGACAAAAACGCAATACCGAAGCCCGCGGCGCACATCTGCTTGATGGCCTCGTTGCTCGACAGCTCGGAGCCGATGCGCAGCGGCAGGCCGTGGTCCTTGAAGAAGCGTTCGACCGTGGTGCGCGTGCCCGAGCCGCGCTCGCGCACCAGCATGCGCGTGTCCGAGAGCAGGGCGATGCTCGGCTTGGCCGCAGACATCAGCGGATGCGAGGGCGCCGCGAGAAAGGCCATCGGGTGCTTGGCGAAGGCGCTGGAGTCGGTCTTCAGCTCCGCGGGCGGGCGGCCCATGATGGCGATGTCGATCTCCTGGCCCGCGAGCATGCGCACGATCTCGTCGCGGTTGCCGACCTGCAGCTTGACCTTCACCTTCGGGTGCTCCTTGGCGAAGTTCACGAGGATGGGCGGCAGCAGGTACTCGGCCGTGGTGATGGCGCCCACGCGCAAGGTGCCCGAGAACACCCCCTGCAGCATGGCCATTTCGTCGCCGGCCTCGCGCCACAGGTCGAGGATGCGGCCGGCATAGCCCGCGAGCAATTCGCCCGCCTCGGTCAGCCGGATGCCGCGGCCCGTGCGCTGCAAGAGCGGCGTGCCGGCCGACTCCTCGAGTGTGCCGATCTGTATCGACACCGCGGGTTGCGTCAGATGCATTTCGTCTGCAGCAAGCGAAACGCTGCCGAGCCGCGCCACGGCGTGGAAGGTGGCGAGCTGGCGAAAGCTCGCGTGCTTGGAAAGAGGCATGAAGTGATATTAGGTTCGGCAAATGTGAATGTCAAAAGATTTAATTTTTCTTTATCTTTCACGAGGCCTACATTCACTTCACCAGACAGCACCAAACCCCTTCTTTTCGAGAGGCACTCCATGGGCAACATGAACGAAGCAATCCAGATCACCGACGCCAAGAAGCGCTACTCGGCCGGTGTGCTCAAGTACGCGCAGATGGGCTACTGGGACGGCGACTACGTGCCCAAGGACACCGACATCCTCGCGCTCTTCCGCATCACGCCCCAGGAGGGCGTGGACGCCATCGAGGCCGCCGCTGCGGTGGCGGGCGAATCGTCCACCGCCACCTGGACCGTGGTGTGGACCGACCGCCTCACGGCCTGCGACATGTACCGCGCCAAGGCCTACAAGGTCGAGCCGGTGCCCAACAACCCGGGCCAGTACTTCTGCTACGTGGCCTACGACCTCTCGCTGTTCGAGGAAGGCTCGATCACCAACGTGACGGCTTCCATCATCGGCAACGTCTTCAGCTTCAAGCCGCTGAAGGCCGCGCGGCTGGAAGACATGAAGTTCCCGGTGGCCTACGTCAAGACCTTTCCCGGCCCGCCGACCGGCATCGTGGTGGAGCGCGAGCGGCTCGACAAGTTCGGCCGGCCCCTGCTCGGCGCGACCACCAAGCCGAAGCTCGGACTCTCGGGCCGCAACTACGGCCGCGTGGTGTACGAGGGCCTGCGCGGCGGGCTCGACTTCATGAAGGACGACGAGAACATCAACTCGCAGCCCTTCATGCACTGGCGCGACCGCTTCCTGTTCGTGATGGACGCGGTCAACAAGGCCAGCGCCGCCACCGGCGAGGTCAAGGGCAGCTACCTGAACGTCACGGCCGGCACCATGGAAGAGATGTACCGCCGCGCACAGTTCGCCAAGGAGCTCGGCTCGGTGATCGTGATGATCGACCTGGTCGTCGGCTACACGGCCATCCAGTCGATGAGCCACTGGTGCCGCCAGAACGACATGATCCTGCACCTGCACCGCGCGGGCCACGGCACCTACACGCGCCAGAAGAACCACGGCGTGAGCTTCCGCGTGATCGCCAAGTGGATGCGCCTGGCGGGCGTGGACCACATCCACGCGGGCACGGCCGTCGGCAAGCTCGAAGGCGACCCGATGACGGTGCAGGGCTACTACAACGTCTGCCGCGACACGCGCACCAAGGTCGACCTGCCGCGCGGCATCTACTTCGACCAGGACTGGGGCGCGCTGCGCAAGGTGATGCCGGTGGCCTCGGGGGGCATCCATGCCGGCCAGATGCACCAGCTGCTCGACCTGTTCGGCGACGACGTGGTGCTGCAGTTCGGCGGCGGCACCATCGGCCATCCGCAGGGCATCCAGGCCGGGGCCACGGCCAACCGCGTGGCGCTCGAAGCCATGGTGCTGGCACGCAACGAGGGCCGCGACATCGCCAACGAGGGCCCGCAGATCCTGCGCGACGCGGCCAAGTGGTGCACGCCGCTGGCGGCCGCGCTCGACACATGGGGCGAGATCTCCTTCAACTACGCCTCCACCGATACCTCCGACTACGTGCCGACGCCATCGGTGGCCTGAACCCGCTTTCCAGTTCCAGGAGCAACAGACATGCGAATCACACAAGGCACCTTTTCCTTCCTGCCCGACCTGAGCGACGAGCAGATCAGCCGCCAGGTCGAGTACTGCCTGGACAAGGGCTGGGCCATCGGCCTCGAATACACCGACGACCCCCATCCGCGCAACACCTTCTGGGAGATGTTCGGCAACCCGATGTTCGACATCAAGGATGCGGCCGGCGTCATGCTCGAACTCGCGGCCTGCCGCAAGACCTTCCCGCAGCAGTACATCCGCGTGACGGCTTTCGATTCGACGCACGGCACCGAGTCGGTCGTGATGTCCTTCATCGTCAACCGGCCGTCGAACGAACCGGGCTTCCGCCTGATCCGCACCGAGGAGCCGGGCCGCACGATCCGCTACAGCATCGAGAGCTATGCGGCGCAGGCGCGGCCCGAAGGCAGCCGCTACTGATCGAACCCTTTCGCACGCGCATTGCAAGAGGCACGCATGGACGCCACCGAATCCCCCGCCGCAACGGCCACGGCGCCGAGGCAGCTCTTCGAGTCTTCGGGCGTGAAGGCGCTGCTCGACCAGCTCGACGCCGAGCTGATCGGGCTGGCGCCGGTCAAGGGCCGCATCCGCGACATCGCGGCGCTGCTCCTGATCGACAAGCTGCGCCAGGCGCAGGGGCTGCAGTCGCAGCCGCCTTCGCTGCACATGTCGTTCACGGGCAACCCGGGCACCGGAAAGACCACGGTGGCGATGCGCATGGCCGAGGTGCTCAAGCAGCTGGGCTATGTGCGCAAGGGCCACCTGGTGGCGGTGACGCGCGACGACCTGGTGGGCCAGTTCATCGGCCACACGGCGCCCAAGACCAAGGAAGTGATCAAGAAGGCGATGGGCGGCGTGCTGTTCATCGACGAGGCCTACTACCTCTACCGGCCCGAGAATGAACGCGACTACGGGCAGGAGGCCATCGAGATCCTGCTGCAGGTGATGGAGAACCAGCGCGACGACCTGGTGGTGATTCTTGCGGGCTACAAGGACCGCATGGAGACCTTCTTCGGCAGCAACCCGGGCATGGCCTCGCGCATTGCGCACCACATCGATTTTCCGGACTACAGCGAGGCCGAGCTGATGCAGATCGCGCAGCTCATGCTGGGGCGGCTGAACTACAGCTTCGACGACGGCGCGGCCTCCACCTTCTCGCGCTACGTGAGCCTGCGCCGGCAGCAGCCGCACTTTGCCAATGCGCGATCGATCCGCAACGCGCTCGACCGCATCCGGCTGCGCCACGCCACGCGCCTGTTCGGCAGCGACGAGGCCCTGACGCGCGAGCAGCTCTGCACGCTGCAGGCGCAGGACATCCTGGCCAGCCGTGTCTTCAATGCGCCGGCGGACGCTCCGCAGGCCGAAGGAGAAAAGAGATGAGCATCGAAGCCCTGGTCTTCGACGTCGACGGCACCCTGGCCGACACCGAGGAAGTGCACCGCATGGCCTTCAACCTGGCTTTCGAGCAGCTCGGGCTCGGCTGGCACTGGAGCCAGGCCGAATACCGCGCGCTGCTGGCGGTCACGGGCGGCAAGGAGCGCATGAAGGCCTACATCGATTCGCTGCCGCTGGGTGCATCCGAGAAGAAGCGGCTGCATGAACGCGTGCCGGCCATCCATGTGGCCAAGACGCAGCACTACACCGACATCGCGCGGCGCGGCGGCATCGAGCTGCGCACCGGCGTGCTGCGGTTTCTGGAGGAGGCTCAGCGCGCCGGCCTGCGCCTGGCGATTGCCAGCACCACCACCGCCGTCAACATCGACGCGCTGCTGCAGGCCACGCTCGGCCCGCGCGGCCTCACGATGTTCGACGTGATCGCCTGCGGCGACCAGGTGCGCGCGAAGAAGCCGGCGTCCGACATCTACCTGCTGGCGCTCGACACGCTGGGCGTGCCGCCCGAACGCGCCATCGCCATCGAGGACTCGCCCAACGGGCTGCGCTCGGCGCTGGGCGCTGGTCTCTGGACGCTGGTCACGCCGACCTTCTGGACCGAAGGCAGCGATTTCAGCGGCGCCGGGCTGGTGCTGCCGAGCCTGGGCGACCCCACTCAGCCGCTGGCCGGCGAGCCCGGCGGTTGCCTGGCATCGGCGGCGTGGCTCGGAATCGAAGAACTGTTGCGTATGGCCACCGTGGCGCCGCCAGTGAATGCCGTGCAGGCGCTTTACCGTGAGGACAGTTAGATGCAGAACGAAAAAAACACCATGCGGATCGCGCCCAGCCTGCTGTCGGCGAACTTCGCACGGCTCGGCGAGGAGGTCACGGCGGTCATCGAAGCCGGTGCCGACCTGATCCATTTCGATGTCATGGACAACCACTATGTTCCAAATCTGACAATCGGTCCGCTGGTCTGCGAGGCCATCAAGCCCTATGCGACGGTGCCGATCGACGTGCACCTGATGGTCAAGCCGGTCGATGCGCTGATCCCGATGTTCGCGCAGGCCGGCGCCTCGATCATTTCGTTTCATCCCGAGGCCAGCGAGCACATCGACCGCACGATCCGGTTGATCAGGGACAGCGGCTGCAGGGCCGGCCTGGTGCTCAACCCCGCCACGCCGCTTGCGGTGCTCGACCATGTGCTGGACCAGCTCGACCTGGTGCTGCTGATGTCGGTCAATCCCGGCTTCGGCGGCCAGAGCTTCATCGAGAGCGTGCTGCCGAAGATCGAGGCGGTGCGCCGCCGCATCGATGCCAGCGGGCGCGAGATCTGGCTGGAGGTCGATGGCGGCGTGAAGCCCGGCAACGCCGCGCGCATCGGCGCCGCGGGTGCCGACACCCTGGTGGCGGGCTCGGCCGTGTTCAACGGCGGCCGCTACCGCGAGGCCATCGGCGCCATCCGCGTGCAGGCACTGCAGGGCCGCGAGTCGATGGAAGGGCGTCCCGCATGACGAAAGAAGAGTTGCACGGCATCGATGCGATCGCCTTCGACCTCGACGGCACGCTGGTCGACAGCGCGCCCGACATCCGGCATGCGCTGAACTGCGCGCTCGAGGAAGCCGGGCTGGCCTGCTTCGAGCTGGACACCGTGCGCGCGTGGATCGGCGACGGCCCCGACGCGCTGATCCTGCAGGCGCTGCGCGAGCACGGGCTCGGCGGCAGCGAGGCGCTGCGCGGCCGGCTGCGCAAGTCCTTCGATGCCGCCACGCTGGCGGCGCCATTGAAGTTCGGCAGCGTGTTCGAGGGCATTGCCGCACTCGTCTCCGGCCTGCGCCGCACGCTGCCGATGGTGGTGGTCACGAACAAGCCGACGCCGCTGGCACGCGCCGTGCTGGATGCAGCAGGTCTGCTGCCGGCGATGGCGGGGGTTCACGGCGCCGACACCGCAGCGCAGCGCAAGCCCGCGCCGCTCCTGCTGCAGGCCGCGGCGCGCCAGCTGGGCGTGGAACCCGCGAGGCTGCTGATGGTGGGCGACGGCCCGGCCGACCTGCTCGCGGCACAGGCAGCGGGCTGTCCGGCCGCGCTGGTGGCCTGGGGCTATGGCGGCCATGCGGCGGCGAATGCGGGCGAAGCGGCGCGCGCATGGCGCGTCTCGACGCCGCAGCAACTGCTGCTGAGGGCATGCGAGTCGCGCGCTGCGGGCCGCCGAGACGAAGAAATGACGACCCGGATTTTTTGATTCAACCAGGAGACGATCATGCCCATTGCAGGCAAGGCCACGCTGACCCAGTACATCATCGAGGAGCGCCGCCGCCACCCCGGTGCCACGGGCGCGCTCAACGCGCTCATCACCGACGTCTCCCTTGCCTGCAAGGCGATCTCGCGCAAGGTGGCGCTCGGCGCCCTCGGCGACGTACTCGGCAGCGCGAGCACGCAGAACGTGCAGGGCGAGGAACAGAAGACGCTCGACGTGCTGAGCAACGACATGTTCCTGCGCGCCAACGAGTGGGGCGGCCACGTGGCGGGCATGGTCTCGGAAGAGATGGAAGAGCCCTACCTGCCGCCGCAGCAGTACCCGCGCGGCAAGTACCTGCTGCTGTTCGATCCGCTCGACGGCTCGTCGAACATCGACGTCAACGTGGCGGTGGGCAGCATCTTCTCGATCCTGCGCGCGCCCACGCCAGAGGCCGACGCCAGGCCTGAAGACTTCCTGCAGCCCGGCACCGAGCAGGTGGGGGCCGGCTATGCGATCTACGGCCCCTCGACCATGCTGGTGCTGACGCTGGGCAACGGCACGCATGCCTTCACGCTCGATCCGCAGCTGGGCGAATGGGTGCTGAGCCATCCGAACCTGAGCATTCCGCGGCAGACCAGCGAGTTCGCGATCAACGCCTCGAACAGCCGCTTCTGGGAGCCGGCCGTGAAGCGCTACGTCGACGAATGCCTGGCCGGCAGGGAAGGCCCGCGCGGCATCGACTTCAACATGCGGTGGATCGCCTCGCTGGTGGCCGAAACGCACCGCATCCTGATGCGCGGCGGCGTCTTCATGTACCCGCGCGACAGCAAGGAAGCCGGACGCGACGGGCGCCTGCGGCTGCTCTACGAGGCCAATCCGATCTCGTTCTTGATCGAGCAGGCCGGCGGCATGGCCAGCACCGGCCGGCGCCGCCTGATGACGGTCGAGCCGGAGTCGATCCACCAGCGCATCGGCTTCGTCTTCGGGTCGTCCGACGAGGTGGCGCGCGTGGAGGCCTACCACAGCGAGGAGCCGCAGGACACCTACCAGGCGCCGCTGTTCGGAAAGCGCGGCCTCTTTGCAACCGCCGCCTGAACGAGACCCCGCCGCCCGCACGAATTCTTCATCTCCCCAAGGCCACCATGTCAGCCAAACATCCCATCGTTGCCATCACCGGCTCGTCCGGCGCGGGCACCACGTCCGTCACGCGGACTTTCGAGAACATCTTCCGCCGCGAGAGCGTCAAGGCGGCCATCGTGGAGGGCGACAGCTTCCATCGCTACGACCGCAATTCCATGAAGGTGGCCATGGCCGAGGCCGAGGCCGCCGGCAACCGCAACTTCAGCCACTTCGGCGAGGACGCCAACCTGTTCGCCGAACTCGAGGCGCTGTTCCGCGACTACGGCGAGGCGGGCGTCGGCCAGAGCCGCAAGTACCTGCACGATGCGCAGGAGGCCGCGCCCTACAAGCAGGAGCCCGGCACTTTCACGCCGTGGGAAACGCTGCCCGACAGCGAGCTGCTGTTCTATGAGGGCCTGCATGGCGGCGTGACCACCGGGAAGGTCGACATCGCGCGCCACGTCGACCTGCTGATCGGCGTGGTGCCGGTGATCAACCTCGAGTGGATCCAGAAGCTGCACCGCGACAAGAACACGCGCGGCTATTCGACCGAGGCCGTGACCGACGTGATCCTGCGCCGGATGAACGAGTACGTGCACTACATCTGCCCGCAGTTCACGCGCACGCACATCAACTTTCAGCGCGTGCCGGTGGTCGACACCTCCGACCCGTTCATTGCGCGCACCATCCCGAGCCCGGACGAGAGCCTGGTCGTGATCCGCTTCGCCAACCCCACGGGCTTCGACTTTCCCTATCTGCTGAGCATGCTGCACGACTCCTTCATGTCGCGGGCCAACACGCTGGTGGTGCCGGGCGGAAAGATGGAGCTCGCGATGCAGCTGATCTTCACGCCGATGATCCTGCGCCTCATGGAGCGCCGCAAGAAGGCCTATGCGATCTAGCGCGCGCCCGCCGCGGCCGAACACCTCACGCACAACGAACCCACCGGAACCTCGCATGACGACTGACAACCTCGCCTTGCGCACGCAGTGCGCCAACGCCATCCGCGCGCTGGCCATGGACGCGGTGCAAGCCGCCAACTCGGGCCACCCGGGCATGCCGATGGGCATGGCCGACATCGCCGAAGCCTTGTGGCGGCATCGCCTGCGGCACGATCCCGCCGATCCGCGCTGGATGAATCGCGACCGCTTCGTCGTTTCCAACGGGCACGGCTCGATGCTGCTGTATGCGCTGCTGCACCTGAGCGGCTATGCGCTGCCGATGGAGGAGCTGCGGCGCTTCCGCCAGCTGCATTCGCGCACGCCGGGCCACCCCGAGGCCGGCGTCACGCCCGGCGTGGAAACCACCACCGGGCCGCTGGGGCAGGGCATCAGCAATGCGGTGGGCATGGCGCTGGCCGAGAAGCTGCTGGCCGAGGAATTCAATCGCCCCGGCCACGAGGTGATCGACCACCGCACCTACGTGTTCCTGGGGGACGGCTGCCTGATGGAAGGCATCAGCCACGAGGCCTGTTCGCTCGCGGGCACCTGGCGCCTGCGCAAGCTGGTGGCGTTCTACGACGACAACGGCATCTCGATCGACGGCGAGGTCGGCGGCTGGTTCAGCGACGACACGCCGGGCCGCTTCGAAGCCTACGGCTGGACCGTGCTGCGCGACGTCGACGGCCATGACGCCGAGGCGCTCGACGCAGCCATTGAAAGCGCCACGGCCGCGGACCGCCCGGTGCTCGTGTGCTGCAAGACGCGCATCGGCCAGGGTTCGCCGAACCGCGCCGGCACCGCGAAGGCGCATGGCGAGGCATTGGGCGAGGCCGAGATCGCGTTGACGCGGCAGGCGCTCGGCTGGAGCGCCGCGCCCTTCGAAGTGCCGGCGGCCATTGCAGAGGCGTGGTCGGCGCGCGAATCGGGCGCCGCGCTGCACAAAGCCTGGCAGGAGCGCTTTGCCGCCTACGCACAGGAGCATCCGGCGCTGGCGCGCGAGTTGCTGCGACGCCATCGCACCGACGCGCCGCTCACTGCAAAAGCCGAGGCAGCCCTGGCTGCGGCCGCGTCGGGCGCCGAGCAGCGCAAGGCATCGGTCGCCACGCGAAAGGCCTCGCAGCAGGTGCTCGACGAAGTCGGCCCGGCGATGCCCGAACTGATCGGCGGTTCGGCCGACCTCACGGGTTCGAACCTCACCGACTGGAAGGGCCACCGCGCGCTCAAGGGCACGGGCACCGGCAACCACGTGCACTACGGCGTGCGCGAGTTCGGCATGGCGGCCATCATGAACGGGCTCGCGCTGCACGGCGGCTTCCGTCCCTTCGGCGGCACCTTCCTGACTTTTTCCGACTACGCGCGCAACGGCGTGCGCATGTCGGCGCTGATGAAGCTGCCGGTCATCTATGTCTTCACGCACGACTCGATCGGGCTCGGCGAGGACGGCCCGACGCACCAGCCGGTGGAGCATGCCTCGAGCCTGCGGCTGATTCCCGATGTCGATGTCTGGCGCCCGGCCGATGCTGCCGAGACGGCCGTGGCATGGCGCCAGGCGCTGCGCCGCGTCGATGGGCCGAGTTGCCTGCTGCTGACGCGCCAGGCGCTGCCGCATGCTGGCGATGGCGAAGAGCGCATCGGATCCATTGCGCGCGGCGCCTATGTGCTGCGCCGTCCGGAGGCGGAGTGCGTCTGCCTGCTGGCAAGCGGCTCCGAGGTGAGCGTGGCGCTGGCCGCCGCGGCCCTGCTGGCGCAGGACGGCATCGAGGCGCGCGTGGTGTCCGTGCCGTGCATGGACGTGTTCGAACGGCAGGACAAGGATTGGCGCCACGCGGTCATTCCGCGCCACCTGCCGCGCGTGGCGGTGGAGGCCGGCAGCACCGGCCTGTGGTGGAAGTTCGTCGGCGAATACGGCGACGTGGTCGGGCTCGACCGCTTCGGCGAATCGGCGCCGGCTGGCGAGCTCTTCAAGCTGTTCGGACTGACCGCCGAAGTGGTGGCCGAGCGCGCCCGCCGCCTGCTTGCGAACGCCGCGCCGGCCGGCCTGAAAGAGGCCGCATGAGCTTCGAAACGCGCGACCTGCCCACGCCCATTTCCAACTTCACAGGAGAGCTCCCATGGCCATGATTTCGCTGCGCCAATTGCTGGACCACGCCGCCGAGCACCAGTACGGCGTGCCGGCGTTCAACGTCAACAACCTGGAGCAGATCCAGGCCATCATGCAGGCCGCGCGCAAGACCGACAGCCCGGTCATCCTGCAGGCCTCGGCCGGCGCGCGCAAATACGCGGGCGAACCCTTCCTGCGCAAGATGGTCGAGGCGGCGGCCGAGATGTACCCCGGGATCCCGATCGTGATGCACCAGGACCACGGCGCCAGCCCGTCGATGTGCATGCAGGCCATCCGTTCGGGCTTCACCAGCGTGATGATGGACGGCTCGCTGATGGAAGACGCGAAGACGCCCGCGAGCTATGACTACAACGTGGGCGTGACCAGCCGCGTGGTGGAGATGGCGCATGCGGTCGGCGTCTCGGTCGAGGGCGAGCTGGGCTGCCTCGGGTCGCTCGAGTCGGGCATGGCCGGCGAGGAAGACGGCAGCGGGGCCGAGGGCGTGCTGTCGCACGACCAGCTGCTGACCGATCCGCAGCAGGCGGTCGATTTCGTGTCGCGCACCGGCGTGGATGCGCTGGCCATTGCCATCGGCACTTCGCATGGCGCCTACAAGTTCAGCCGCAGGCCGACCGGCGACATCCTTGCGATCGACCGCATCAAGGAGATCCATGCGCGCATTCCGAAGACGCACCTCGTGATGCACGGCTCTTCGTCGGTGCCGCAGGAATGGCTGGCCGTGATCCGCGAGTTCGGCGGCGACATCAAGGAGACCTACGGCGTGCCGGTGGAGGAGATCCAGGAAGGCATCCGCCATGGCGTGCGCAAGGTCAACATCGACACCGACATCCGGCTAGCGATGACCGGCGCGATGCGCCGCGCCATGGGCCAGGACCGCAGCGAATTCGATCCGCGCAAGTTCCTGAAGGAGGCGACCGCGGCCGCGCGCGATGTCTGCATCGACCGCTTCCAGGCCTTCGGCACCGCGGGCATGGCGTCGCGGATCAAGCCGGCGCCGCTGCAGTAGCGCTGCTATTCGAGCAGCGCTCGGTGCACGCGGATCGCCTCGGCCGACACGGGGTTCAGTTCCCCCGGTCCGCCGGTGTCCAGGTGCGCCAGCAGCTCGCGCCGCATGCGCGGTTCCCAGAAGCGTTTCAGGTGCAGCGCCAGGTCATGCAGGGCTTCGCTGCGGTCGGGCATGGCTTCGAAGAAGCTGCCCATCTGGTTCACCATGCGGATCAGCTGGTCGACGTGCATTGCAGGAAACCTCAGGCGTTGGAGGGCAGGCCGTTCAGCCGCCACGGGTGGGTGTAGATGACCAGGTCGTCGCCGCGCACGAAGCCTGCCAGCGTCAGGCCCGCGTCCTGCGCAACCGCCGTGGCCAGCGAGGTCGAGGCCGATACCGCGGCCAGCAGCGGCACGCCGGCGGCAACGGTCTTCTGCACCATCTCGAAACTCGCCCGGCTGGTCACCGCGATGAAGCCGGTGGAGGCGGGCACGCTGCTTCTTGCGAGCGCGCCGACGAGCTTGTCGAGCGCGTTGTGGCGGCCGACGTCCTCGCGCACCAGCAGGGCTTCGCCCTCGACGCTGCACCAGGCAGCCGCATGCACGGCACCCGTCACCTTCTGCAGCACCTGCAGCGAGGCCAGCTCCCGCATGCCGCGCGCGACGGCGCGGGTCGAGAGCGCCGGGCCCTCGGGCAGGGGCGGCAGCGCGCGCGTGACATGCGCCAGGCTCTCGGTGCCGCACAGGCCGCAGCCCGTGCGCCCGGCCATCGAGCGGCGGCGCGCCTTCAGCCGCGCGAAGGCCGCGCTCGCCACCTCGAGCTTGAGCGTGATGCCTTCGGGGGCGTACGCTTCCTCCACGCCGTAGAGCTCGCCGCGTCCGAGCAGGATGCCCTCGCTGAGCGCGAAGCCCAGCGCGAAGTCGGCCAGGTCGGTGGGCGTCGCAAGCATCACAGCGTGCGCAATGCCGTTGAACTCCAGCGCGACCGGCACCTCCACGGCCACCCAGTCGCGGTTGTCGAAGGCCCGGCGGGCGCGCACGCCGCGCACGGGCAGAAGTTCCGCGCTTCCGGGACGCAGTGGGACGTCGGACAGGTTCACTTGGCGGCCGCCGTTTCTTCGATGCGCCTGCTCAGCAGCTCTTCCTGCAGAGCGTTGAACCGGCTGTACTCCTGCTGCCATTCGGAAGGCTGCATCACCGGCATCACCTGCACCGCGGTCACCTTGAACTCGGGGCAGTTGGTGGCCCAGTCGGAGTTGTCGGTGGTGATCACGTTGGCGCCCGATTCGGGGAAGTGGAAGGTGGTGTAGACCACGCCCGGCTGCACGCGCTCGGTGATGGTGGCCCGCAGCACGGTTTCGCCGGCGCGGCTGCGGATGCCGACCCAGTCGCCCTCGGCGATGCCGCGGTCCTCGGCGTCGGCCGGGTGGATCTCGAGGCGGTCCTCGCTGTGCCACTGGTTGTTGTCGGTGCGGCGGGTCTGCGCGCCCACGTTGTACTGCGACAGGATGCGCCCGGTGGTCAGGATCAGCGGGTACATGCGCGTGACCTTCTCGTCCGTTGGCACGTACTGCGTGATGATGAACTTGCCCTTGCCGCGCACGAACTCGCCGACGTGCATGGTCGGTGTGCCTTCGGGCGCAGCCTCGTTGCAGGGCCACTGCACGCTGCCGAGCTTCGCGAGCTTGGCGTAGCTCACGCCCGCGAAGGTGGGCGTGAGTGCGGCGATTTCGTCCATGATTTCTTCGGCGCTCGCATAGTTCATGGGATAGCCCAGCGCGTTGGAGAGCAGCTGCGTCACCTCCCAGTCGGCATAGCCGGCCTTGGGCGGCATCACCTTGGTGACGCGCGAGATGCGGCGCTCGGCGTTGGTGAAGGTACCGTCCTTCTCCAGGAACGACGCGCCCGGCAGGAACACGTGGGCGTACTTGGCGGTTTCGTTCAGGAACAGGTCCTGCACCACGATGCATTCCATCGCCATCAGGGCCTCGGCCACGTGCTGCGTGTTCGGGTCCGACTGGACCACGTCCTCGCCCTCGCAGTACAGGCCCTTGAAGCTGCCGGTGATGGCGGCATCGAACATGTTGGGAATGCGCAGCCCCGGCTCGGCGCGCAGCGCCACGCCCCAGGCGTCTTCGAAGCTGCCGCGCGCGGTGCTGTCCGACACATGGCGGTAGCCCGGCAGCTCGTGCGGGAACGAGCCCATGTCGCAGGAGCCCTGCACGTTGTTCTGGCCGCGCAGCGGATTCACGCCCACGCCTTCGCGGCCCACGTTGCCGGTGGCCATGGCGAGGTTGGCGATGCCCATCACCATGGTCGAGCCCTGGCTGTGCTCCGTCACGCCCAGGCCGTAGTAGATGGCGGCATTGCGCTTGCCGCCGTGGCCCTTGGCAAACAGCCGCGCGGCGGCGCGCAGCTCGGTGGCCGGCACGCCGGTCACTGCTTCCATGGCCTCGGGCGAGTTGGCCGGGCGCGCAACGAACTCCCGCCACTCGTTGAACGACTTGGGCTCGCAGCGCTCGGCCACGAAGGCTTCGTCGACCAGGCCTTCGGTCACGATCACATGCGCCATGGCGCTGATCACCGCCACGTTGGTGCCGGGCTTGAGCTTGAGATGATGGTCGGCCTTGACGTGGGGCGACTTCACCAGGTCGATGGTGCGCGGGTCGATCACGATCAGCCGTGCACCGGCGCGCAGGCGGCGCTTCATGCGCGACGCGAACACCGGGTGGCCGTCGGACGGGTTGGCGCCGATCACCATGATCACGTCCGACTTCTCGACCGACTTGAAAGTCTGCGTGCCGGCCGATTCGCCCATGGTCTGCTTCAGGCCATAGCCGGTGGGCGAGTGGCACACGCGCGCGCAGGTGTCGACGTTGTTGTTGCCGAAGGCCGCGCGCACCAGCTTCTGCACCAGGTAGCCCTCTTCGTTGGTGCAGCGCGAGGACACCAGCCCGCCGATGGAATCGGTGCCGTACTTGGCCTGGATGCGGCGGAATTCGCTGGCGGCGTGGTTGACGGCTTCGTCCCAGCTCACCTCGCGCCACGGGTCGGTGATCCTGCTGCGGATCATGGGCTTGAGCACGCGGTCCTTGTGGGTGGCGTAGCCCCAGGCAAAGCGGCCCTTCACGCACGAGTGGCCTTCGTTGGCCTTGCCGTCCTTCCAGGGCACCATGCGCACCACTTCGTTGCCCTTCATCTCGGCCTTGAAGCCGCAGCCCACGCCGCAATAGGCGCAGGTGGTGATGGCGCTGTGCTCGGCCTGGCCCAGCCAGATCACTGATTTTTCCTGCAGCGTGGCCGTGGGGCAGGCCTGCACGCAGGCGCCGCAGCTCACGCATTCGGATTCCATGAAGGGCTGGTCCTGGCCCGCCGATACGCGCGATTCGAAGCCGCGGCCGCTGATGGTGAGCGCGAAGGTGCCCTGCGTTTCTTCGCAGGCCCGCACGCAGCGGTTGCAGACGATGCACTTGGCCGGGTCGTAGGTGAAGTAGGGGTTGGACTCGTCCTTGGCGCTCTTCAGATGGTTGGCGCCGTCGTAGCCGTAGCGCACGTTGCGCAGCCCGGTGACGCCGGCCATGTCCTGCAGTTCGCAGTCGCCGTTGGCGGCGCAGGTGAGGCAGTCGAGCGGATGGTCGGAGATGTAGAGCTCCATCACGCCCTTGCGCAGCTCCTGCAGCCTCGGGCTCTGCGTGCGCACCTTCATGCCGGCCTCGGCCGGCGTGGTGCACGACGCCGGATAGCCCTTGCGTCCGTCGATCTCCACCAGGCAGAGCCGGCAGGAGCCGAAGGGCTCCAGGCTGTCGGTCGCGCACAGCTTGGGCACCTGCACGCCCGCATCGACCGCGGCGCGCATCAGCGAGGTGCCCTTGGCCACCGTCATCGGCATGCCGTCGATCTCGAGCGTGACTTCCTCGGTGGATTCGCGCCTGGGCGTGCCGTGGTCGATGTCTTGCGATGGGTTCAGCATGGGATGTCTCCTCTGTTCGTCTCGTCGGTCAGGCTGCGGCGCGGTCGGGGGCTTCGATGCCGAAGTCCTCGGGGTAGTGATTGATGGCCGACAGCACGGGGTAGGGCGTCATGCCGCCCATGGCGCAGAGCGAGCCGTGCAGCATGGTGTCGCACAGGTCGCGCAGGAGAACGACCTGCTGCGGCCGGTTCTGGTTGCTGGTGATCTTGTCGATCACTTCCACACCGCGCGTGGAGCCGATGCGGCAGGGCGTGCACTTGCCGCAGGACTCGATCGCGCAGAATTCCATCGCGTAGCGGGCCAGCTGCGACATGTCGGCCGTGTCGTCGTGCACCACGATGCCGCCGTGCCCGACCACCGCGCCCACGGCGGCATAGGCCTCGTAGTCCAGCGGCAGGTCCCACTGCGATTCGGGCACGTAGGCGCCCAGCGGACCGCCCACCTGCACCGCCTTGATCGGCCGGCCGCTCGCGCTGCCGCCGCCGAAGTCGTAGAGCAGTTCGCGCAGGCTCAGGCCGAAGGCCTTCTCGACCAGGCCGCCATGCCTGATGTTGCCGGCCAGCTGGAACGGCAGCGTGCCGCGGGAGCGGCCCATGCCGTAGTGCTTGTAGAAGTCCGCGCCGCGCGCCAGGATGAGGGGCACCGAGGCCAGCGTGATCACGTTGTTGATCACGGTCGGCTGGCCGAACAGGCCCTGCAGCGCCGGCAGCGGCGGCTTGGCGCGCACGATGCCGCGGCGGCCTTCCAGGCTTTCGAGCAGCGCGGTTTCCTCGCCGCACACATAGGCGCCGGCCGCCTTGCGCACGGTCAGGCGGAAGCTGCGGCCCGAGCCCAGGATGTCGTCGCCCAGGAAGCCGGCTTGCTCGGCATGGCGGATGGCCTCGTTGATGGTGGCAATGGCATGCGGGTATTCCGAGCGCACATAGACGTAGCCCTCGGTCGCGCCGGTCGCAAGGCCCGCGATGGCCATGCCTTCCACCAGCATCAGCGGATCGCCTTCCATCGTCATGCGGTCCGAGAAGGTGCCCGAGTCGCCTTCGTCCGCATTGCAGACGATGTATTTCTGCGGCGCCTCTGCAGCCAGCACGGTCTTCCACTTGATGCCGGCCGGAAATGCGGCGCCGCCGCGGCCCCGCAGGCCGGAGTCCAGCACCTGCTGCACGATCTCGGCCGGTGCGAGGGTGAGCGCGCGGCGCAGCCCCGCGAAGCCTTCGTGCGCCTCGTAGTCGGCCACGGACACCGGATCGGTCACGCCCATGCGGGCGAAGGTCAGGCGCTCCTGTTTCTTCAGGTACGGAATCTCTTCGGTCAGGCCCAGGTTCAGCGCATGCGCGCCGCCCGAAAGAAAGCTGGCGTCGAACAGGCCGGCGACGTCGGCACCCGTGACCGGGCCGTAGGCCACGCGGCCTTGCGGCGTGGCCACTTCGACCAGCGTCTCCAGCCAGAACAGGCCGCGCGAACCGTTGCGCACGATGCGCACATCGGCGTTGCGTGCACGGGCTTGCGCCGCGATCTGCCGGGCCACCCGGTCGGCGCCGACCGCCAGCGCCGCGGAGTCGCGGGGGACATAGACGGTGGTGGTCATGAGGCGCTCCGCGCTTCCTCGACGATGCCGTCGAACCGTGCCGGCGTGATGCGCGCATGCACCTCATCGTTCACCGCGATGGCGGGCGACGAGGCGCACAGGCCGAGGCAGAACACCGGCTCCAGCGAGTACTGGCCGTCCGCCGACGTGCCGTGCACACCGCAGCCCAGGCGTTGCTCGGCATGCGCGAGCAGCGCATCCGCACCCATGGCCTTGCAGGCCTCTGCTCGGCAGACCTGCACCAGCAGCCGGCCTGCCGGGGCCGAGCGGAAGTGGTGGTAGTAGCTGACCACGCCATGCACCTCGGCACGCGACAGGTTGAACTGCTCGGCGATGAGGGGGACGGCGTCGGGCGGAACATGCCCCAGCGCGTCCTGGATGCCGTGCAGCGCAGGAAGCAGCCCGCCCGGGGTGTCCTTGTGCGCAGCGGCGATGGATGCCGCGATGCCCAGATTGTTCATATGCTTTGAATCTCCTAATGTTGGAGCTGCAATACCGTGGTGGCGCGAGTCTATGGAGAGGCATCGAATGCCACAATATGAGGCGTTCAGCCCAATAAATATGCTTTGGAAAGCCGAAACTCATGCATGAAGTGCACATCAGGCCGCAATGGACCATCCGCCAGGCCGACGGCGCGGCGCTGGCGCCGCGGGTGATCGAACTGCTGGTGCAGGTGCTGGAGCACGGCAGCCTGTCCAGCGCCTGCACCGTTTCCGGTGTGTCCTACCGCCACGCCTGGGAGCTGATCCGGCAGGGCGAAGCCATGTTCGGCCAGCCGCTGGTGGCGATGCAGCGCGGCAAGGGTTCCAGCCTCACGCCACTGGGTGAAAAGCTGGTGTGGGCCGACCGCCGCATCACCGCGCGCCTGTCGCCGCTCCTGGATTCGCTGGCCTCCGAACTGGGCGCGGAAATCGAGAAGCTGATTCCCACCGCGCCCACGCTGCTGCGCATCCACGCGAGCCATGGCTTCGCCATCGAGGCGCTGCATGGCTTCCTGGCCGCGGCGCAGGTGCCGGGCGACCTGCGCTACTGCGGCAGCGAGGAAGCCGTGGCCTCGCTGCACCACGGCAGCTGCGACGTGGCGGGCTTCCATGTGCCGCTGGGCGCGTTCGAGGCCGAAGCCGTCGCGCACTACGGTTCCTGGCTCAACGCCGATACGCAGAAAGTCATCGGCATGGCGACGCGGCACCAGGGCCTGATGGTGGCGCCCGGCAACCCGAAGAAGATCTACACGCTGGCCGACCTGGCGCGCCCCGATGTCCGCTTCATCAACCGGCAGGCGGGCTCGGGCACACGCTATCTGTTCGACCTCCAGTTGCGCGAGCAGGGCATCGCGCCCGAAGCCATCAAGGGCTACGAGCAGTGCGAGTTCACGCACGCGGCCGTCGCGGCCTTCGTGGCCAGCGGCATGGCCGACGCGGGCTACGGCGTGGAAACGCCGGCGCGCCAGTTCAAGCTCGACTTCATCTCCAACCAGGTGGAGCGCTATTTCCTGCTGTGCGAGGAGCGCTCGCTTGCCGCGCCGATCGTGCGGCGGATGCTGGACATCCTGCAGAGCGAGGCCTACCAGAGCGCCGTGAACCGCCTGCCGGGCTACCAGGCGGTGAACTGCGGCCGCGTGCTGTCGCTGGCGGAGGCCTTCGAGTCGCTTCGCCCCGCGGCGGCCGGCAAGCGCCGCACGGCCACGCGATCCAGGTAGAAGAGGCGCTCTTCCGCTGTCAGCAGAAAGCACTCAGCAACTCGTTCGTCGCAACTTCGCGACAAAGCAGGCTCAAAAGTAACCATCTGTATGGTTAAATCGCCCGAACTATCGCGAAGAGGACGAGGGATCTCCATGAAGCTGCTGCTGAGCATCGTGTGCGCCGTTGTTGCGTTGGCAGGGTGCGCCAGCACGCCGCCCACGCCGACCCAACCCGGCACCGGAACCGGGCTGTCTTACGTGCCCATGGTCGCCATGGAAGGCGTGGACCGGGCCCGCTACGACAGCGACGTGGCCGATTGCCGCACGGCCGCGATGCGGATCACCGCGCGCAGCGAAACCGGCGACGCCATGTGGCTTGCGCTGGGCCTGGGATTGATCACCGTGCATGGACAGGGCATCGTGGCTGCGGCCTCGTACACCGGCATTTCGGCTGCGGTGATCGACATGTCCTACCGGCCCAGCGCGGAGCTGGTTGCCGAGCACCAGCAGATCGCCGTGGTGCACTGCATGGCCAAGCGCGGCTACCGCAACCTCGACCCGAACGTGCGCGACACCTTCTACGGACATGCCTTCAACCCGGAAGTGGTGCTCGCGCCGCGCAGGACCGGGGTCGACACCTACAACGCCGAAGTGCTTGCCAAGGCCGGGCAGTGCAGCATCCAGCCGCGCGCCGAGCTCACGGCCAAGGGCCCGGGCTACGAGTCGTACAGCGTGCCCTGCTCGAACGGCACGGCCTGGGCCGTGCGCTGCGAATTCGGCAAGTGCCGCGTGCTGGGCCAGTCGGCCGTCCGGCGCTCCTCCTGACGGCGCGGGCGCTCGTCACTTGATGAGCATGCCCTTGAGCGCGGGGTCGGCGGGCGGCGCCTTGAGCTTCATCTGCCGCAGGATCTTCATCAGGAGCCGCGCGATCATCAGGTTGCGGTGCCGCTTGTTGTTGGCCGGTATCACGTACCAGGGCGCGTGCTCGGTCGAGGTGGCCCGCAGTGCCTTGTCGTAGGCCTGCTGGTAGGCGCTCCACTTGGTGCGCACCTCGAGGTCGCCCACATTGAACTTCCATTGCTTGCCGGGCGTGTCGATGCGCGCCTGCAGGCGTTCGCGCTGCGTGTCCTTGTCGATGTGCAGCATGCACTTGACGATCACCGTGCCGGTCTCGACGAGCAGGCGCTCGAAATCGTTGATCTGCGCATAGCGCCGCTGGGTCTCGGCCTTGTCGATCCAGCCTTCGACCACGGGCACCAGCACGTCCTCGTAATGACTGCGGTTCCAGACCGCGATCTCGCCGCTGCGCGGCACCACTGCATGGCAGCGCCAGAGGTAGTCGTGCGCGCGCTCGTCGTCGCTGGGTGCCTTGAAGGCGGTGACGCGCACACCCAGCGGGGAGGTGCGCGAGAACACCCAGCGAACGGTGCCGTCCTTGCCGCTGGTGTCCATGCCCTGCAGCACCAGCAGGACCTTGCGGCGGCCCTCGGCATGCAGCAGGTTCTGCATCTCGTCGAGCTCGATGGCCAGGGCGTCGATCTCGGCGAGCTGGGCGGCTTCGTTGCCGTCCAGGAACGGAGATTCGCCGGGGTCCACCTGCGAGAGTTTGAACTTGCTGTCGGCGCGGTATTTCTTGAAGCTGGCCATGAATCCGGACTCCGTGCAAAAGCACGCAGCGTACGCGATCGGGGCCCGGTCAGCGTTCGCTGTCGTCCGGATCGATGGAAGCGCTCCAGCGGCTGTCCCATTCGGCATGCCGAGCGGCGCCGTCGAGCTCGCGCCGGTCGCGCTTGGTGGGCCGGCCCTGCTCGATGGCCAGCGCCGGCTCGCTGCCCATGCGGCGCTGCTCGCGCAGGGCCGCCTGCGCGGCAATGCTTTCGGGCGTTTCTTCGTAGAGCTGCTGCGCCACCGGCGCTGGCCCGCGCTGGCCGCTCAGGCCGCGCACCATGACGGTTCGCGTCACGGCGCCCAGGCGGATGGCCACCGTGTCTCCCGGCTTGACCTCGCGCGAGGCCTTGGCGATGTCGCCGTTGACCTGCACCCGGTTCTTGCCGATTTCGTCCGCAGCCAGCGAGCGCGTCTTGAAGAAGCGGGCGGCCCAGAGCCATTTGTCGATGCGCAGGCGATCCATAGGTTCAGGAATTGTGGCGGTAGACGGGCAGGCGCACGACAGCATCGAGGCCGACCGTGTGTGCGGAATTTTCCTGCGCGCCGCGGTTGTCGAGGCTGATGCGTCCGCCGAGCGCAAGCACGATCTCGCGGCAGATGGCCAGGCCCAGCCCCGAGCCGCTGGCCGTGTCGCCGGCGGAAAACGGCGCGAACAGGCGCTGGCGCAGTTCGGCTGCAATGCCCGGCCCCTGGTCGCGCACCGTCAGCACGGCTTCCGGGCCGTCCGAGCGAACCATCACCGAAAGGGCGCCGCCGCGCGGGCTCTGCTTGATGGCGTTGTGCAGCAGGTTGCGCGTGAGCTCCTGCAGCATCCATCGGTGCGCGCGCACCGTCACGGGCGCGTCGATGGCCAGTTCGAAGTCGAGCGCCTTGTCGGCGATCAGCGGCGACAGGTCCAGCGCAATCTGGCGCACCACCTCGCCAAGCTCCAGCGGCATCGATTCAGGCTGTTGGCGCAGCTGCTCGACCTTGGCGAGCGACAGCATCTGGTTGGCGAGCGTGGTGGCGCGCTCCACGGTCTGGCTGATCTCTCCCAGCGCCTGCTCGGGCGGCACGTCGCCGCGCCGCGCCGACTGCACCTGCGCCTTGAGCACCGCGAGCGGCGTGCGCAACTGATGGGCGCTGTCGCGCACGAAGCGCTTCTGGTGGTCGAGCAGGCGCTGCAGCCGGCCCATGACCTCGGTGGTGGCGTCGACCAGCGGGCGCAGCTCGCGCGGCGCATCGGGCGCGTCGATGGGGGAAAGGTCGTCGGCGGCGCGCTTCTCGATGGCTTCGCCGAGCTCACGCACCGGCCGCGTGGCGCGCTGCACCACCAGCACGGTGACCAGCGCGATCACGCCCATCAGCAGCAACTGGCGCCACAGCATGTCCACCAGCAGTTTGCGCACCAGGGTTTCGCGCAGTTCCAGCGTCTCGGCCACCTGCACCACGGCCATGCCGCGGCCGTGCCCACTGGCCACGGGCTGCAGCAACACCGCCATGCGCACCGGCTGGTTGCGAAAGCGCGCGTCGTAGAAATCGACCAGCGCCGCATAGGCGCCGCGGTCCGGGATGCGGCCGCGCCAGAACGGCAGTTCGGCAAAGCCCGAGACCATCTCGCCGTCGAGCGCCGACACGCGGTAGAAAAGGCGGCTGCGGTTGTCGGCCTCGAAGGCTTCGAGCGCGGAATAGGGCACGATCGCGCGCAGCCGCGCATGCTCGTCGTAGCCTTCCACGTCGAGCTGCTCGCCGATGGTCTTGGCCGAGGCGAGCAGGGTGCGGTCGTAGGCCGTGGTGGCCGCGGCCAGGCTCTGGCGGTACAGGCTCACGCTGTTGATCACGATGAACAGCGCCACCGGCGCGAGAATGCCCAGCAGCAGCCTCGCGCGCAGCGACAAGGCGGCCTTCATGGCTCGGCGCGCAGCAGGTAGCCCAGCCCGCGCAGCGTCATCAGCGCCGCCCCGGTGCCTGCGAGCTTCTTGCGCAGCCGATACACCACCACTTCGATGGCCTCGTACTGCACATCGGTCTCGCCCGGGAACACGAGTTCGAAAAGCCGCTCCTTGCTCACCGCATGGCCGGGTTTCATCATCAGCGCCTTGAGCAGCGCCAGTTCGCGCGGCGTGAGCTCCAGGATGCCGCTCTTGTGATAGATGGCGCCGCTCTCGGGCTCGAAGCGCAGCCCGCCCACTTCCTGCGGGTTCGGGCCCGCGTCGGCGCCGGCATTCTGGTGGCGACGGCGCAGTGCGCGGATGCGCGCTTCCAGCTCATCGAGGTCGAAGGGCTTGGGCAGGTAGTCGTCGGCGCCGGCGTTCAGGCCCATGATGCGGTCGCCCACCGTGCCGCGGGCCGTGAGCAGCAGCACGGGCGTGCGCAGGCCCGCGGCGCGCGCCTGGGCCAGCACCTGCAGGCCGTCGAGGTTGGGCAGGCTCAGGTCGAGCGCCACCACGTCGGGCTCCAGCTCTCGCCACTGCTGGACGGCCAGCGCGCCGTCGCCGCAGATGCGCACGTCGATCCTGCTGCGGGCGAGGGCGCGCTGCAGGGTGACCTGCATCGAGGGATCGTCTTCGACCAGCAGCAGCTTCATGGGGTGTGGTGGGGGAATGGTACTTCGGTGTTTTCCCCAGTCCGGTGGACAGCCAACTGACAGCAGGGCGGCGCATGATAGCGGCTCAGGTTCAAGTCAGGTTTTCTTTAGTTCTCAGGAGACAACGATGCGTCGCGACACCTTTTTGAAGTCATTGGCCGCGCTGGCCGCCGCCGGAGCCCTGCCGTTGTCGGCACGCGCCGCTGCCAACGTCAAGATGATGATCCCGGCCAACCCGGGTGGGGGCTGGGACACCACGGGCCGCGCGCTGGGCAAGGCCATGACCGAAGCCAAGGTGGCCGACACGGTCACCTACGACAACAAGGGCGGTGCCGCCGGCGCACTGGGCCTGGCCCAGTTCGTGAACGGCTCCAAGGGCGATCCGAACGCGCTCATGGTGATGGGCTCCGTCATGCTGGGCGGCATCATCACCGGCAAGCCGCCGGTCAATCTCTCGCAGGCCACGCCGATCGCGCGCCTGACCACCGAATACAACGTGTTCGTGCTGCCGGCCAACTCGCCCTTCAAGTCCATGAAGGACGTGGTCGAGCAGCTCAAGAAGGATCCGGGCAGCGTCAAGTGGGGCGGCGGTTCGCGCGGCTCCACCGAGCACATCGCCGCGGCCATGATCGCGCAGAAGGTCGGTGCCGATCCGTCCAAGATCAACTACGTGGCCTTCCGCGGCGGCGGCGAGGCCACCGCGGCCATCCTGGGCGGCAACGTCACGATCGGCGGCAGTGGCTACAGCGAGTTCGCCGAGTACATTGCCGCCGGCAAGATGAAGGCCATTGCGGTCACGTCGGCCCAGCGCCTGCCCGGCATCAACGTGCCCACGCTCAAGGAGCAGGGCATCGACGTGGAGATCGGCAACTGGCGCGGCGTGTACGGCGCCCCAGGCATCAGCGCCGAGCAGCGCAAGGCGCTGACCGACATGGTGCTGGCCGCCATGAAGAGTCCGTCGTGGGCCGAGTCGCTCAAGAAGAACGACTGGACGCCGGCCGTGCTTTCGGGCGAGGCCTTTGCCAAGTTCGTCGACGACGACTTCGCGAGCCTGCGCGCCATCATGGCCAAGTCCGGCATGGTCTGAACCCGGCGCGCACCACTGGCCGCCACACGGCGCGCTGTCCTCGAAAGAGACGACAGCGTGCCGTTTTCAAATCCAGTTCCACATCCCGAGAGAAAAAATGACAACTCCAGACTCCTCGGCCGCGCCGCCACCGACGGCCATCTGGCCCCAAACGCTGGTCGGCATCGGCGTGTTCCTGACCGGCCTGGCGCTGGCTTTCGGCGCCATCGGCATTTCCTCCGAGGCCGGCTACGGCGGCGTCGGCCCCAACTTCCTGCCCTGGCTGGTGTCGGGCGTGCTCACGCTGTGCGGCGGCTGGATTCTCTGGGAGGCGCGCACCGGCGGCTTTCGCGAGCTCGATGCACCCTCGGGCGCGGAGCACGCCTACTGGCCGGGCTTCGTCTGGGTGTCGGCCGGCCTGCTGCTCAATGCGGCGCTGATCACCACGCTGGGCTTCATCCTGAGCTGCACGCTGTGCTACGTGCTGGCGGTGCAGGGCCTGCGCCGCGCGAGCGGCCAGCCCTCGGCCAACCAGCCGCGCACCTGGGCCATCGACCTGCTGACCGGCGCGCTCATCTCGGCGCCCGTGTTCTGGATGTTCACCAAGTTCCTGGCCATCAACCTGCCGGGCCTCACGACCACCGGCTGGATCTGACATGAACCCCCACGCTCATCACTTCGTGTATTCGCTGCCCCCCGAGGGGGCGCAGGCCTGCCTTGGGGCGGCCCGGCGGGAGGCCTGACATGGACATTTTCAACGCACTCATGACGGGTTTCGCCGCGGCGATCACCCCTGTCAATCTTCTCTGGTGCCTGGTGGGCTGCGCGCTGGGCACGGCCGTGGGCGTGCTGCCGGGCATCGGCCCGGCGGTGGCGGTGGCCATGCTGCTGCCCATCACCGGCAAGGTCGACATCACGGCCTCGATGATCTTCTTCTCGGGCATCTACTACGGCGCCATGTACGGCGGCTCGACCACGTCCATCCTGCTCAACACGCCCGGCGAAACGGCCAGCATGGTGACGGCGATGGAAGGCAACAAGATGGCCAAGAGCGGCAGGGCGGGCGCGGCGCTTGCCACCGCCGCCATCGGCTCCTTCGTGGCCGGCACCATCGCCACCGTGATCGTCACGCTGTTCGCGCCGTTCGTGGCCGAGTTCGCCGTGAAGCTCGGCCCGCCCGAGTATTTCCTGCTGATGCTGCTGGCCTTCACCACGGTGAGCGCGGTGCTCGGCAAGAGCACGCTGCGCGGCATGACGGCGCTGTTCATCGGCCTGGCGGCCGGCTGCGTCGGGCTGGACCAGATCTCGGGCCAGGGCCGCTACACCGGCGGCATTCCCGAACTGCTCGACGGCATCGAGATCGTGCTGGTGGCCGTGGGCCTGTTCGCGGTGGCCGAGGTGCTGTACGCCGTGCTCTACGAGGGCAAGGTGGTCGAGGACCAGAACAAGCTGACCCGCGTTCACATGACGGCGCGCGACTGGAAGCGCTCGATTCCGGCATGGCTGCGCGGCACCGCCATCGGCACGCCGTTCGGCTGCATTCCGGCCGGCGGCACCGAGATTCCGACCTTCCTGAGCTACGCGACGGAAAAAAAGCTGGCCAAGGACGCGGACGCCAGGGCCGAGTTCGGCACCAAGGGCGCCATCGAGGGCGTGGCCGGCCCCGAAGCCGCCAACAACGCCACGGTGACGGCGGCGCTGATCCCGCTGCTCACGCTTGGCATCCCCACCTCGAACACCACCGCCATCCTGCTCGGCGCGTTCCAGAACTACGGTATCCAGCCGGGACCGCAGCTGTTCACCACGTCGGCTGCGCTGGTGTGGGCGCTGATCGCTTCGCTCTACATCGGCAACGTGATGCTGCTGGTGCTGAACCTGCCGATGGTGGGCCTGTGGGTCAAGCTGCTGAAGATTCCCAAGCCGCAGCTCTACGCCGGCATCCTGATCTTTGCGACGGTGGGGGCCTACGGCATGCGCCAGAGTGCATTCGACCTGTTCCTGCTCTACGGCATCGGCCTGCTCGGCGTGGCGATGCGGCGCTTCGACTTTCCGACCGCTCCCGTGGTGGTGGGCATGATCCTCGGGCCGCTGGCCGAGGCGCAGCTGCGCAACGCGATGTCCATCGGGGAGGGCAGTGCCTCGGTGTTCTTCCAGCGGCCGATGTCGATCACGCTGGTGGTCGTCATCGTGGCTGTGCTGGTGCTGCCGCGCGTTGCCAAGCGGATGAGTGAACGCAAGCTGGCGAGGCTGGCGGCCTGAGATTGCTGTTTTTTCCCGGGGCCGGGTCTCGCCCCGGCGGGCGACTTACTTTCTTTTGGCGAAGCAAAAGAAAGTAAGTCCGCCGCCGGGCGGATATCCCGGCCTCGGGAAGCAAACGCCGGTCAGCGTCACAAAGAGCGAGAGAACAGAATCAACCAGCCGGCCTCTCCACCAGATCATCATCGATATGCGGATCGGCCGGCTGCCCCCGCAGCTTGCGCACGGTCCGCCGCATCCAGTGCTCGATGTCGTCCACGTAGGTGAACACCGCCGGCACCACCAGGAGGCTCAGCACGGTCGAAGTGATCAATCCGCCGATCACCGCCATCGCCATCGGCGAGCGGAAGCTCGAATCGGCAGTGCCCAGGCCCACGGCAATCGGCAGCATGCCGGCGCCCATCGCGAGCGTGGTCATGATGATGGGCCGTGCCCGCTTGTGGCAGGCGTCGCGCAGCGCGTCCCAGCGGCTCATGCCGTGGTCGCGGCGCGCCACGATGGCGTATTCCACCAGCAGGATCGAGTTCTTGGTGGCAATGCCCATCAGCATGATCAGGCCGATCAGCGACGGCATCGACAGCGCCTTCTGCCCGATCAGCAAACCCACGAAGGCACCGCCGAGCGCCAGCGGCAGCGCGCAGAGGATCGTCACCGGATGCAGGAAGTCCTTGAACAGCAGCACCAGCACGATGTAGATGCACAGCACGCCCGTGAGCATCGCGAGGCCGAAGCTGTTGAACAGCTCCGTCATCACTTCCGCGTCGCCCACCTCGGTCACGCGCACGCCGGGCGGCAGCTTCTGGATCGAGGGCAGCGCGGTGACCGCGGTCTTGGCGTCGCCCAGGCCCACGCCCGAGAGCTCGATCTCGAAATTGACGTTGCGCGAACGGTCGTAGCGGTCGATGACAGCCGGGCCGCCTTCCATCGTCAGCGAGGCCACCTGGCTCAGCATGACCGGGCCGCGCGCGCCGGGCACCGAGAGGCGGCCGAGCAGTTCGAGGTTCTGCCGCGCCGAGTCCTCGAGCTTCACCACGATGGGCACCTGCCGCTGCGCGAGGTTGAGCTTGGCCAGCGCCTGGTCGTAGTCGCCCAGCGTGGCCACGCGCAGCGTCTCGGCGATGGCCGAGCTGGTCACGCCCAGGTCGGCGGCGCGCGCGAAGTCCGGGCGCACGGCGATCTCGGGGCGGATCAGGCTCGCAGTGGAAGTGATGTTGCCGAGGCCGGGCACCGTACGCAGGTCTTTCTCGACCGCGCTGGCGGCGCTGGCCAGCGCCGCGGGGTCTTCACCCGTGAGCGCGAGGATGTATTTTTCGCCCGAGCCGCCCAGGCCCACGGTGCTGCGTACGCCGGGCAGCGTTTCGAGCGCGGCGCGGATCTGGTTCTCGATCACCTGCTTGCGCGGACGGTCGCCGCGCTCGTCGAGCTTGATGGTGAGCGTGGCCTTGCGCGTTTCGGGCGTGCCGAAGTTGGCGAACGGATCGCCGCCCGCGCTGCCGCCGGCCACGGTGGTGTAGACGCTGCGCACATGGTCGATCTTCATCACGCGATTGCGCGTTTCCTCCGCGGCCGCGGTGGTCTGCGCGAGCGTGGAGCCGGGCGCCAGCGACAGGTAGATCTGCGTCTGCGAGTTGTCGTCAGGCGGAATGAAGCCGGTCTTCAGCAGCGGAATCATCGCCAGCGAACCGAAGAAGAAGAGGGTGGCGAGCACCATCGTCTTGAAGCGGTGGTGCGTGCTCCACTCCACGGCACGCATGTAGGCCGTGAGCCAGCGCGGCTCCTTTTCGGCACCCACCACCGGCTTCAGGATGTAGGCCGCCATCATCGGCGTGAGCACCCGTGCCACCACCAGCGACGCGAACACCGCGAGCGAGGCGGTCCAGCCGAACTGCTTGAAGAACTTGCCGGCCACGCCGCTCATGAAGGCGGTGGGTAGGAACACCGCGATCAGCGTGAAGGTGGTGGCGATCACCGCCAGCCCGATCTCGTCGGCCGCTTCCATGGCCGCCTCGTAGGGCGACTTGCCCATGCGCAGGTGGCGCACGATGTTCTCCACCTCCACGATGGCGTCGTCCACCAATATGCCCACCACCAGCGAGAGCGCGAGCAGCGAGATCACGTTGACCGAAAAGCCCAGCAGGTGCATGCCGATGAAGGCCGGAATCACCGACATCGGCAGCGCCACGGCCGAGACGAAGGTGGCGCGCCAGTCGCGCAGGAACAGCCACACCACGATCACGGCCAGGATTGCGCCCTCGTACAGCAGGTGCAGCGAGCCCTCGTACTCTTCTTCCACCGGCTCGACGAAATTGAAGGCCTCGGTCAGCTCGATGTCGGGGCGCTGCGCGCGCAGTTCGGCCAGCGCCTTCTGGATCGCGCGGCCCACCTCGACCTCGCTCGCGCCGCGGCTGCGCGCCACTTCGAAGCCGACCACCGGCTTGCCGTTGAGCAGCGCCGCGGCGCGCGGCTCGGCAATGGTGTCGCTGATGCGCGCCACCTGGTCGAGCCGGATGCGGCGGCCGTCGGAAAGCGCAATCTGCATGTCGGCCAGCTGGTCGGCCGACTGCACGGTGGCCAGTGTGCGCACCGGCTGCTCGCTGCCGCCCAGGTCGATGCGGCCGCCCGCGCTTTCGGTCTGCACCTGGCGCAACTGGCGCGAGATGTCGGCCGCTGAAGCCCCCAATGCCTGCAGCTTGGCCGGGTCGAGGTCAACGTGCACCTGGCGCGTGACGCCGCCCACGCGGTTCACCGCGCCCACGCCGGGCAGCGCGAGCAGCTTCTTGGTGATGTCGTTGTCCACGAACCAGCTCAGCGCCTCGGCGTCCATGCGCGACGAGGCGATGGTGAAGGCCAGCACCGGCTGGGCTGCGAAGTCGAGCTTGGTGACCACCGGGTCGCGCACGTCGGCCGGCAGGTCGGCGCGCACGCGCTGCACCGCGGAGCGCACGTCGTCCACGGCTTCCTGCACCGGCTTCTCGAGGCGGAACTCGACGATCAGCGTGGCGGCGCCGTCCTGCACCTTGGTGGTGATGTGCTTGAGGCCCTGCACCGTGGCAATGGAGTTCTCGAGCTTGCGCGCGACGTCGGTCTCCAGCTGCGAAGGCGCCGCGCCGGGCAGCGATGCCGAGACCGTCACGGTCGGCAGGTCGATGTCCGGAAAGTTCTGCACCTTCATGGCGTTGAAGGACAGCAGCCCCCCGAAGGTGAGCAGCACGAACAGCATCACCGCCGGAATCGGGTTGCGGATGGACCATGCGGAGACGTTCATGGGCGTGCCCTCGCTTCGCCGTTGCCCTGGCCGCCCGCGGCGGCCGAGGCCGGCGCTGCGGCAGGCCGGGCGCCCGCGGCCGCAGGGGCCGGCGGCGCCACCACGCGCACCAGGTCGCCGTCGTTCAGGAAGCCGGCGCCCTGCACCACGATCTGTGCACCTTCGGGCAATGCGCTGGTGATTTCCACGCGTTCGCCGACGCGGCGGCCGGTCTGCACCTTGAGCTGCACCACGCGGTTGTCGGGCTGCAGCACGAAGACGTTGTTGAAGCCGTCGCGCGGAACAATGGAACTCTGCGGCACGGTGGGCGCGGAGCTGCGCCCCAACTCGAAGTCGCCGCGCGCGAACATGCCGGCCTTGATGCCGGTGTTCTGCTGCACGTTCGGCAGGTCGACATAGACCAGCGCCGCGCGGGTCTGCGGATCGACGGTGGGCGCGATGCTGCGCACCTTGCCGCGCACCTGGGCGCCGCTCGCGCTGACCACGAAGGCGGTGGTGCCCACGGCAATGCGGCTGAGCTCGGCCGAGGTGACTTCGGCACGCCATTCGAGCCGGCCCTGGCGGATCAGGCGGAACAGCTCGGTGCCGGCGGGCACCACGCTGCCGACCGTGGCGGTGCGCGAGGAGATCACGCCGTCGTCGGGCGCCAGCACCTGCGTGTTGCGGCCGCGCACTTCCTGCGCTGCGAGCACGGCTTCGGCGGCCTCGACGCGCGCCTTGGCGGTCTGCTCGGCCGTCTGGTACTGGTTGATCTGCTGTTGGCTCAGTGCGCCGGTGGCCTGCAGCGTGCGTGCGCGCGCCGCGTTGCCCGCGGCGTCGGCCGCGGTGGCCCTGGCCTCGGCGAGCGAGGCGCGCGATTGCGCGATGTCCGCGCGCACCGTCTCGGGCGAGAACACGGCCAGCAGCTGGCCCCTCTTCACTACGTCGCCCACGTTCACGCGCACTTCGGCGAGCTTGAGGCCGCTGGATTCGGAGCCCACGCTGGCCTCCTGCCAGGCCGCCACATTGCCGTTGGCCGCAAGCGTGAGCGCGAGTTCGGTGGGCTCGGCCTTGGCGACGGTGACCGTCAGCGTCGGGCGAGCGGCCGGCGCACCCGCCTTGCCCTTGGTGGCGGCCGGCGTGCCGGCTTCGTTCGCGGGCTTGCGGGTCAGCCACACGGCCGCGGCGACGATGACGACCAGCGCCAGCAGCGCGATGGCAAGGGTGGAGCGTTTGATTCTTTTCATGGCGACGTCGCGACCTTGGCGGCCGGGTTGGAAGTCATTGAGGGCGATTCGGGGCGGGCCCAGCCGCCGCCCATCGAGCGGTAGAGCGCCACCCAGGCTTCGGTGCGTTCGCGCTGCAGCGAGACGCGGGCGGTCTGCGCGGCGAAGAGCGTGCGGCGCGAATCCTCGAGCTCGAACAGGCTGGCCAGGCCGCTCTGGTAGCGCGCCTGGGTGGCATCGAACGAGGCCTGGTAGTTGCTCACCGCGGCGTCGGCATCGGCCGCGCGCGCGTCGGTGGCGTCGAGGTTGACCAGCGCTTCCTCCACCTCGCGTACCGCCTGCCGAACGTTCGCGCGGTAGAGCGACACGGCTTCGGTGTAGCGCGCCTTGGCCGCGTCGCTGTTGGCCGCGCGGGCGCCGCCGTCGAGCAGCGGCACCGTGAGCGAGACCGGGCCGATGGTCCAGGTGTCGAGCGATTCGCGGAAGCCGCTGGTGCGGATCTGCATGCGGCCGATCGAGCCCGAGATGCTGAGCTTGGGATAGCGCTCGGCCTCGGCGGAGCCCACATCGGCGCTGGCCGACGCCACGCCGAGCTCAGCCGCGTACACGTCGGGCCGCTGCGAGATCGCCTCGGCCGGCACGCTGGCGATGCTGCCGACCGCGGGCAGCGTGCGCTGCGCGGGCGAGGCGGCGAGCTTGCGTTCGAGCGTGGGCTCGTCGATGCCGCTGAGCGCCACCAGCGCCTTGCGCTGAACCGCGCATTGGGCGCGCTGCTGGGTCAGGCGACCCGAGGCGTCCGAGGCACTGGCGCGCGCGAGCGCTGCATCGGCCGGCGCGGTGAAGCCGGCGCGCGCCGACAGGTCGGTGAGGCGCGCGGTTTCGCCGCGCGATCTGGCATCGGACTCGGCCACGCGCAGCTGCTGCTGGCAGGCGCGTTCGGCGAAGTAGGCGTTGGCCGTTTCGGCCGCGACGGCCACGCGCGCGTCGTGCCACTTGGCAGTGGCGCTGTTGAACTTCTGCTCGGCCGAATCGCGGTCGGCGCGCAGGCGGCCGAACAGGTCGATTTCCCATTTGGACTGCAGGCCGGCCTGCAGCGTGGTCAGCGGCGCGACGGCGGCCGTACTGCTGCTGGACGAGGAAGCCGCGCCGCCGGCGCCGAAGGAGGAGCCCGAGACGCCGCGGCTCGCCGAGGCCGTGGCGTCCAGGTTGGGCAGCAGCGCCGCGCCGGCCTGCACGCGCGTGGAACGCGCCTCGGCCACACGCGCCGCGGCGCTTGCGAGAGTGGGGCTTGCGGCCTCGGCCGCGGCAATGAGCTCGACCAGCAGCGGGTCGTCGAGCTGGCGCCACCAGTCGGCCAGCGACGCCAGCGAACCGCCGTGCGGCAGCGGCGCGTGCCATCGCGCGGGGAAGGGTGCCTCGACCGTGGCTGGCGGACGCGTCAGGCCGCAGCCCGCAAGGCCGAGACCAAGGCCCAGTGTCAGGCAGAGGGCGGCAATCGATCGGAGTCGTCTCATGTCTTCTTTCTCCCGGAACGGGCAGGCGCGGCCGCGGGCCTGGCGGCGGTTTGGCGGCGCAGTGCTTCGGCCTCGACCAGCGCGACGGCATAGCCCGTGAGGCGCTGGGCCCAGGTGTCCACGCTGCGCGGCGTGTTCAGCAGGGAGGGGCGTATCGCCTCGACAAGGTCCTGGCTCACGAAAAGCTGCATCGCCAGGCCGGTGATCGCAAAGCTCAGCCGGTGCACGTCGTCGTCGGGCCGCGCGAGGCCCAGGCGCCGGCACAGCACCCGGGCAATGGCATTGTGCGGGCCCTTGATGTCGCGCTCCATCTCCTCGGCCCACTGGCTGGTCGGCTCGAGCATTTCGCGCAGGTGCAGCTGGATGCACTGGCGCACGATCTCTCCCTGCTTGAGGGGCTCGATCATGCGCGTGAAGAAGATCCGCAGCGCCTCTTCCAGCGGCAGCTCGGGCGCGGCATAGAGCGAGATGAAATCGCCCGCGTTGCCGCCCATCGGCTCGCCGAAGGTGGCGGCATACAAGCCGGCCTTGTCGCCGAAGTAATAGCTGATGGCCGAGATGTTCACGCCCGCGGCGCGCGCGATCTCGCGGGTCGAGGTCTTGGCGTAGCCGTTGGCGGCGAACAGCGCCAGGGCGGCGTAGAGCAGGCGCTGGCGTGCTTCGACGCCGTCGCTGCGCGGCGCGCGGGCGGAAAGTGCTTGCAGGGCGGAGGCGCTCATGCAGGCGATTAGATCATGCAGCAAATCAAACGTTTGATTTACTTATGGCGCGATGAGGGCTTTCTTCGCATTGGCGGCGAATGCGCTTTTGGCGCATTTCCGCCGGCTGCATCGATGCCACCGCAAGCGGCCCGGCGAGCGGCCGAATGAGGCGCGCTACGATCCGCCCATGTCCGCCGTTCCGCCCGCCACCGCATCGCCCGCCTTGCCTCTGGATGCCGAAGGCATCCTCGCGCTGGCCGCGCGCTCGATGTTCCATCTGTTCTCGAGCATCAGCCAGGGCATGTTCCTGGTGGACCGCAGCGGGCGCATCGTGTGGGTCAACGAAGGCTATCGCCGCTTCCTGCCGGCACTGGGCTTTTCGTCGATCGACCAGTTCATGGGCCACATGGTCGAGGACGTCATTCCCAACACGCAGATGCGGCGCGTGCTCGAGACCGGCGAGCCGATCCTGGTCGACCTGCTCAACAACAAGGCGGGTACCTTCGTGGTCAGCCGCATTCCGCTGCGCGCCGAGAGCGGCGGGCGCGAGGGCGAGGCGGGAGAAGTCATCGGTGCCATCGGCATCGTGCTGTTCGACCAGCCCGAGACCACGCTGCAGCCGCTCATCAGCAAGTTCGCGCTGCTGCAGCGCGACCTCGACGATGCACGTCGCGAGCTTGCAAGCCAGCGCAACAATCCGCTCTACCAGCATGCGGCCGACGGGCAGCGCCGCTCCAAGTACACCTTTGCCAGCTTCATCGGCAGCAGCCCGGCCGCGGTGGAGGTGAAGCGCCATGCGCGGCGCGCCGCGCAGTCCGCGAGCCCGGTGCTGCTGCTGGGCGAAACCGGCACCGGCAAGGAACTGCTCGCGCATGCGATCCATGCGGCCTCGGCGCGCGCCAAGGGGCAGTTCGTCAGCGTCAACATTGCGGCCGTGCCCGACACATTGCTGGAGGCCGAGTTCTTCGGCTTCGCGCCCGGTGCCTTCACGGGCGCCGACAGGCGAGGGCGCGAAGGCAAGTTCAAGCTGGCCGACGGCGGCAGCCTCTTTCTCGACGAGATCGGCGACATGCCGCTCGGCCTGCAGGCCAAGCTGCTGCGCGCATTGCAGGAGGGCGAGATCGAGCCGCTGGGCTCCAACAAGCTCGTGCCCTTCGATGCGCGCGTGATCGCCGCCACCTCGCGCGACCTGCCCGAGCTGGTGCGCCGCGGCCAGTTCCGCGAAGACCTCTACTACCGCCTCAACGTGCTGCCGCTGCGCGTGCCGCCGCTGCGCGAGCGGCGCAGCGACATTCCGGCGCTGGTCGAGGCGCTGGGGGAGGACATGGCGCTGCGCAGCGGCGAGGCGCCGCCCGAGATCACGCCCGATGCGCTCGCGCTGCTGGCCGGCCAGCACTGGCGCGGCAACATCCGCGAACTGCGCAACGTGCTGGAGCAGGTCACGATGCGCAGCGACTCGCAGCGCATCGATGCCGCGCAACTCGAACGCATCCTGCGCGAAGCGGGGCTGGAGCAGATCGAGCTGCCCGCCACCCTGCAGAGCGCGCACGATGCCGACGAAGAGGCGCTGCTGCTGCGGCCGCTCGCGCAGCAGGTCGCCGAACTGGAGCGCAAGGCGATCGCCGCGGCGCTTGCGGCCACCGGTGGCAACAAGCTGGCGACGTCGAGGCTGCTCGGCATTTCACGTGCCACGCTCTACGAGCGCATGACGAACCAGGAGCGGCCGGCGTGAAGCCTTCGAGCCTCGCCCGCTGCATCGGCCTGAAGCGAGCGAGCCCATGAGCGTGCGCGCCCTGCGTTCCACCTTCGGCCCCAATTGCCATTGGTGCGGCCTGGCCATGGACTTCGACGAGCCGCACGGCAGGCCCGAGTCCGCGACCATCGAACACCTGATCGATTCGACGCTGGGCGGCGTGCGCTCGCAGAAGCACCGCCGGCTTGCGCACGCCGCCTGCAACCACGCGCGCAACGAGTTCCGCATGCAGGCCGAGCGCCAGTTCCAGCGCTGGATCGCCGAGCGCCAAATCTCCGAGAAAACCCTGACCGACAAGTAGACAGTTGATTGAAATTCAGACACATCAAGTGTTCTGAATTCAGTCGACTTGCGCTTCCTCCGAATGAAGAAGCGTTTGGTATCAAGGGGTTAGCAGATGGCACGAAGTGTGCAATATTCAGTCACCTATTTCAGGAGACAAAGAATGAACCGTCGCCACCTCGTCGCCCTGGCCGCACTCGCCGCCTGTGTCACCGCTGCACCCGCCTGGGCCCAGTCCAACGAAATCCGCATCGCCCACATCTACAGCAAGACCGGGCCGCTCGAGGCCTACGGCAAGCAGACCCAGACCGGCCTGATGATGGGACTGGACTACGCCACCGGCGGCACGATGATGGTCAATGGCAAGAAGCTGGTGGTCATCGAGAAGGACGACCAGGGCAAGCCCGACCTCGGCAAGTCGCTGCTGGCCGCCGCGTACTCCGACGACAAGGCCGCGCTGGCGGTGGGCCCCACGGCTTCGGGCGTGGCCCTGGCCATGCTGCCGGTGGCCGAGGAGTACAAGAAGATCCTGATCGTGGAGCCGGCCGTCGCCGATTCGATCACCGGCGACAAGTGGAACAAGTACATCTTTCGCACCGGCCGCAATTCGAGCCAGGATGCGATCTCGAATGCGGTGGCCATCGACAAGGCCGGCGTGACGGTCGCCACGCTCGCGCAGGACAACGCCTTCGGCCGCGACGGCGTGAAGGCCTTCGGCGCCGCGCTCAAGAAAGCGAAGCTGGTGCACGAGGAATATCTGCCGCCCGCCACCACCGACTTCACGGCGGGTGCGCAGCGCCTGATCGACAAGCTCAAGGACCAGCCGGGCCGCAAGATCATCTGGATCGTCTGGGCCGGCGCGGGCAATCCGTTCAAGATCGTCGACCTCGACCTCAAGCGCTACGGCATCGAGATCGCCACCGGCGGCAACATCCTGCCGGCCATGGCGGCCTACAAGAACCTGCCCGGCATGGAAGGTGCGGCGTACTACTACTTCGGCATCCCGAAGAACCCGGTCAACGAGGCGCTGGTGTCGGCCCACTACAAGCAGTTCAAGGCACCCCCGGACTTCTTCACGGCCGGCGGTTTCTCGGCCGCCATGGCAGTGGTCACCGCGCTCAAGAAGACGGGCGGCGACACCGGCACCAACAAACTCATCGGCGCCATGGAAGGCATGAGCTTCGATACACCCAAGGGCAAGATGACCTTCCGCAAGGAAGACCACCAGGCGATGCAGTCGATGTACCACTTCAAGATCAAGGCCGACCCGGCCTTCGCCTGGGGTGTGCCGGAGCTGGTGCGCGAGATCAAGCCCGAAGAGATGGACATCCCCATCAAAAACAAGCGCTGAGCGCCAATCCACAGCCGCGGCCCTGAGGCCGCACTCCCTTCGCCCCGGAGTGGCCGCCGGGCGAGGCGCCAGCCTGCGCCGCCGAGGCCCGGGCGGTGCAACCAACGGCCGATTCGTCAGCAATCCAGCAAGCGTTCGATACACCTACAACAGAAGGAGACAGCGATGGCAGCGATGCGATGGAAAAACTGGAAGGGATGGGCCGCGCTTGCGGCGATCACGATGGCGGCGGGGCAGGCCGCGACAGCGGCAGTGCCGCTGCCGGCATTGGGCGCCAATCCGGCGGAGGTGAGTGTGTCCGGCCTCTCGGCGGGCGGCTTCATGGCCGTGCAATTGCACGTGGCCTATTCGGCCACCTTCAAGCGCGGCGCCGGCGTGGTGGCCGGCGGGCCGTACTACTGCGCCGAGGGCTCGGTGCTCAATGCCACCGGGCGCTGCATGGCGCACGGCAGCAGCATTCCGGTGTCGACGCTCGTGAGCACCACCAACAGCTGGGCCGCCAGCGGTGCGATCGACCCGGTGTCGAACATGAGCAACTCCAAGGTGTACATGTTCTCGGGCACCTCGGACAACACCGTCAAGCCCGCGGTGATGGACGACCTCAAGACCTACTACCAGAGCTTCGTGCCTGCGGCCAACACGGTCTACAGGAACAACATCGGCGCCGGCCATGCGATGGTCACCGACGACTACGGCGGCGCCTGCAGCACCACGGCCGCGCCCTACATCAACAACTGCGGCTTCGACCTGGCGGGCGAGATCCTGCAGCAGCTTTACGGGCCGCTGAACCCGCGCAACAACGGCACGCTGGGCGGCAGCTTCACCGAGTTCAACCAGTCGGAATTCATCACCGGCCACGGCGTGGCCGCCACCGGCTGGATCTACGTGCCGCAGGCCTGCACCACGGCATCGTGCCGCGTGCACCTGGTGCTGCACGGCTGCAAGCAGAACTACACCGACGTGGCCGACCAGTACGTGAAGAAGACCGGCTACAACCGCTGGGCCGACACCAACAACATCGTGCTGATCTACCCGCAGACCAGCACCGCAGCCACCAACAGCTGCTGGGACTGGTGGGGCTACGACAACGCGAACTACGCGAAGAAGTCGGGCCCGCAGATGGCGGCGCTCAAGGCCATGGTCGACCGCGTGACCGGCGCCGGCGGCGGCTCGTCGCTGCCGGCGCCCACCGGCGTGGGCACCTCGGGCGCGACCAGCAGCAGCATGGTGGTCGGCTGGGCGGGCGTCTCGGGTGCGAGCGGCTACAACGTCTACCGCGGCGGCAGCAAGGTCAACGCCGCGCCGGTGGCCGGCACCAACTACACCGACACCGGCCTGGCCCCGTCCACCACCTACAGCTGGACCGTGGCGGCGCTGGACGCAGGCAATGCGCAAGGCGCGATGTCGGCCGCGGCCACGGGCACCACCCTCGCCGGCAGCGGTGGCGGCGGCACCTGCTACACCGCCAGCAACTATGCGCACACCGTGGCGGGGCGTGCCTACGCGCTGTGGGGCCTCACCTATGCCTACGGCTCGGGCCAGTCGATGGGCCTGTGGAACGTCTACGTCACCACCACGCTCAAGCAGACCGGGCCCAATTACTACGTGATCGGCACCTGCTGAGGCCGATCTGCACCTTTTCCTGTTTGCAATGACACACGATGCTTGAGACGCAAGACCTGACCATCCGCTTCGGCGGGCACGTGGCCGTCAACGGCGTGAGCTGCGCGTTTGCGCCGGGCACGCTGACGGCCATCGTCGGCCCCAACGGCGCGGGCAAGACCACCTACTTCAACCTGATCTCGGGCCAGCTCAAGGCGAGCGCGGGCACGGTGTCGCTCGACGGGCAATCGCTCTCGGGCCTGGCGCCGTCGGCGCGCACGCATGCGGGGCTGGGGCGGGCCTTCCAGCTCACCAACCTGTTCCCGAACCTCACGGTGCTGGAGAACGTGCGCCTGGCGGTGCAGGCCACGCGCGAGGGCGCGCACCGGCGGGGGCTCAACCTCTGGAGCATCTGGAGCGACCACAAGGGGCTGACCGAGCGCGCCGACCAGATCCTGGCCGACGTGGCGCTGAAGTCGCGCGAGCACGCGACGGTCGCCAGCCTGCCGCACGGCGACCAGCGCAAGCTCGAGGTGGCGCTGCTCATGGCGCTCGAACCCAAGGTCTTCATGTTCGACGAACCCACGGCCGGCATGAACGCGGCCGAGGCGCCGGTCATCCTCGACCTGATCCGCAAGCTCAAGCAGGACAAGACCAAGACCATCCTCCTGGTCGAACACAAGATGGACGTGGTGCGCGAGCTCGCGGACCGCATCATCGTGCTGCACAACGGCACGCTGGTGGCGGATGGCGAACCGGCCGAGGTGATTGCCTCGCCGGTGGTGCAGGAGGCGTACCTGGGCATCGCGAAGGAGGGGGCCACATGAAGGCGTTGATGATGAATTTCTCCCTCCCCCGCCGGGGGAGGGCAGGGGTGGGGGCTCGCGGCCCTCTAACCGCGGCAGCCTTTCAGGCGCCGTCTGCCCCCATCCCAACCTTCCCCCGGAAGGGGAAGGAGCAAGACCGATGAGCACTCAGAATCTCCTGACCCTCGAAGGCGTGCACACGCACATCGGGGCGTACCACATCCTCCACGGCGTCGACCTGGCCGTGCCGCGGGGCCAGCTCACCATGCTGCTGGGCCGCAATGGCGCGGGCAAGACGACCACGCTGCGGACCATCATGGGCCTGTGGCATGCGTCGCAGGGCAGGGTGCGCTTCGGTGACACCGACATCACCGCGATGCAGACACCCCAGATCGCCGGCCGCGGCATCGCCTACGTGCCCGAGAGCATGGGCATCTTCTCCGACCTGACGGTGAAGGAGAACATGCTGCTGGCCGCGCGCGGCGCCAGGAACGCGGCAGAGATCGACGACACGCGCCTCAAGTGGATCTTCAAGCTCTTTCCCGCGGTGGAGAAGTTCTGGAACCATCCGGCCGGCAAGCTCTCGGGCGGGCAGAAGCAGATGCTGGCGGTGTCGCGCGCCATCGTCGAGCCGCGCGAACTGCTGCTGATCGACGAGCCCAGCAAGGGCCTCGCGCCCGTGATGATCAACAACATGATCGACGCCTTCGCCGAACTCAAGGCCAGCGGCGTGACGATCCTGCTGGTGGAGCAGAACATCAACTTCGCCCAGCGCCTGGGCGACTCCGTCGCGGTGATGGACAACGGCCGCGTGGTGCACAGCGGCTCGATGGCGGCGTTCTCCGCCGACGCGCAACTGCAGCAATCGCTGCTTGGATTGGCTCTATGAAATTCGACTTCGACTGGAAGCCGCTGCTGCTGGCCCCGATCCTCGCGCTGGCCGCGCTGCCGTTCACGGGCTCGTTCTCGACCTGGCTCACGCTCACGGTCGCGGGGCTGGCAATGGGCATGATCATCTTCATCATCGCCTCGGGCCTCACGCTGGTGTTCGGCCTGATGGACGTGCTCAACTTCGGCCACGGCGTGTTCATTGCCCTGGGCGCCTTCGTCGCCAGCAGCGTGCTCGGCCTGATGGGCGACTGGACGGGCTCGGGCGACCTGTGGCGCAACCTCGTGGCCGTGTTCCCTGCGATGCTGGTCGCCATGGCGGTGGCCGGCGCGGTCGGCCTTGCATTCGAGCGCTTCATCGTGCGGCCGGTGTATGGGCAGCACCTGAAGCAGATCCTGATCACCATGGGCGGCATGATCATCGGCGAGGAGCTCATCAAGGTGATCTGGGGCCCGGCACAGATTCCGCTGCCGCTGCCCGAGGCGCTGCGCGGCTCGCTGTTCGTGGCCGACGCGGCCATCAGCAAGTACCGGCTGCTCGCGGTGGCGGTGGGCGCGGTGGTGTTCGGCCTGCTCGCATGGACGCTCGCGCGCACCAAGATCGGCCTCTTGATCCGCGCCGGCGTGCAGGACCGCGAGATGGTCGAGTCGCTCGGCTACCGCATCGGCCGGCTGTTCGTCGGCGTGTTCGTGGTCGGCAGCGCGCTGGCCGGCCTGGGCGGAGTGATGTGGGGGCTGTTCCAGCAGAACCTGGTGCCGCAGATGGGCGCGCAGGTCAACGTGCTGATCTTCATCGTGATCATCATCGGCGGGCTCGGCTCGACGGGCGGTGCGCTGATCGGTGCGCTGCTGGTGGGGCTCATGACCAACTACATCGGTTTCCTGCTGCCCACGCTCACGCAGTTCGCGAGCATCCTGCTGATGGTGGCGGTGCTGCTGTGGCGGCCGCAGGGCGTGTACCCGGTGGCGAATCGTTGAGAAAGAAGCTGCCATGTTCCTGAAACGACTTCTCTCCAACGACATGCCCCGCAGCCGCCTGCTGGCGCTGCTGCTGCTGGCGCTGTTCATCGCACTGGCGTTCGCACCGTTCATCTTCCCGGGCGTCAAGGCGCTCAGCGTGGCCGCCAAGATCCTGGTGTTCGTGGTGCTGGTCGCGAGCTTCGACCTGCTGCTGGGCTACACCGGCATCGTGAGCTTCGCGCACACCATGTTCTTCGGTATCGGCGCCTACGGCATCGCCATCTCGGCGTCGCGGCTCGGACCCAGCTGGGGCGCGGTGCTGCTCGGGCTCGCGGCGTCGCTCGCGGTCTCGCTGGTGCTTTCCTTTGCGATCGGGCTGTTCTCGCTCAGAGTGCGCGCGATCTTCTTCGCGATGATCACGCTGGCGGTGGCCTCGGCCTTCCAGACGCTGGCCTCGCAGCTGTCGGACTTCACCGGCGGCGAGGACGGCCTGACCTTCAAGCTGCCCGAGCTGATATCGCCGAGCTTCGAGTTTGCCGAGGAGCCTTTCCTCGGCGTCTCGCTCGACGGACGGCTGCTGTGCTATTACCTCCTCTTCGTGGCGGCGGTGGTGCTGATGCTCGCGCTGCTGCGCATCGTGAATTCGCCCTTCGGCCGCGTGCTGCAGGCCATCCGCGAGAACGAGTTCCGCGCCGAGGCCATCGGCTACCGCGTGGTGGTGTACCGCACCACGGCGGCCGTGCTGTCGGCGCTCTTCGCCACACTGGCCGGCGCCATGCTCGCGATCTGGCTGCGCTACAACGGGCCGGACACTTCGCTGAGCTTCGAGATCATGATCGACGTGCTGCTGATCGTGGTGATCGGCGGCATGGGCACGATCTACGGCGCGGCGATTGGCGCGGTGCTGTTCGTGGTGGCGCAAAGCTACCTGCAGGACCTGCTGCGCGTCGGCAGCGAGGCCGCGAGCGGGCTGCCGTGGCTCGCGGCGCTGTTGTCGCCCGACCGCTGGCTGCTGTGGCTGGGCGTGCTGTTCGTGCTCTCGGTCTATTACTTTCCCACCGGCATCGTCGGCAAGCTCAGGGCGAGGGCTGCACGATGAGCAACGATCTCCTCGTTCCGTCTTCCCGCTACGCGCAGCTCGCGGGCCGCGAAATCCATTGGCTCGACTGGGGCGCACCCGATGCGCCGGTGGTCATTGCCTGGCACGGCCTCGCGCGCACCTGCCGCGACATGGACGAACTGGCGCAGCACTTTGCAGCGCGCGGCTTCCGCGTGGTCTGCCCCGACACCCTCGGCCGGGGCCTGAGCCAGTGGAGCCCGCTGCCCGACGAGGAATACCAGCTCTCGTTCTATGCGCGCCTGGCCGGCGCGCTGTGCGACGAACTGCACCTGGACCGCGTGCACTGGGTCGGCACGTCGATGGGCGGCGCCATCGGCACGGTCTGCGCGTCGGGCCTGTTCGAGCCGCGCATGAAGGCGCGCATCGCGAGCCTCACGCTCAACGACAACGCGCCGCAGCTCGCGCAGGCGGCCATCGAGCGCATCCGCGCCTATGCCGGCGAGCCGCCCGCGTTCGGCACGGTGGCCGAGCTGGAGGCATTCTTCCGCACCGTCTACAAGCCCTATGGCTGGCTCAGCGATGCGCAGTGGCGCCGCCTGACCGAGAGCTCCACGCGCCGCCTGCCCGATGGCCGCGTGACGCCGCACTACGACCCGGCAATGGTCCGGCAGTTCAGCGCGCACGACAACGACTACCTGATCTGGCCGCACTACGACGTGATCGAGGCGCCGGTGCTGTGCCTGCGCGGCGCCGAGTCGGACCTGGTGCTGCCCGAGGTGACGCAGCAGATGCAGCAGCGGGGGCCGGGCGCCGCCGGCTTGCTGAAGGTCGTCGAAATCCAGGGGTGCGGCCACGCGCCCGCGCTCAACGTGCCCGAACAACTGCAGCTGATCGAAGGGTTTATCCGGGCCGCCGGCCGCTAGGCGCGTGTCGGCGAGACAATCGCCGCCGACTTCCAACCACAAGGATCCACGCCATGGCGCTTTCGATGTACGACCTTTCCGTGCCGGTCTTCTCCCGCGGACTCGGCCAGCTCACCCACCTGCTCGAGAAGAGCCTGGCGCACGCCCGGGCCAACGACATCGATCCGGCAACGCTGGTGGACGCGAGGCTCGCGCCGGACATGCTCACGCTGGCCGGCCAGATCCAGCGCGCGAGCGATGCCTCGAAGCTCGGCGTGGCGCGCATCGCGGGCATCACGGCGCCGAGCTTTCCCGACGAGGAAAAGACCTACGACGATCTGCTGGCTCGCATCGCGAAGACGCAGGACTTCCTCGCGTCCGTGGACCGCGCGCTGGTCGACGGCCAGGAGGAGCGCCCCGTGACTATCAAGACGCGCGAAGGCGAGGCGCATTTCACGGCGCAGCGCTACCTGCTGCAGTTCGCGCTGCCCAATTTCTATTTCCACGTGGTCACGGCCTACGATGTGCTGCGCCACAAGGGCATGCCCATCGGCAAGATGGACTATCTGGGCAAGTTCTGAGCGTTGGCGGCGGGCCGGGTGGGCCAGCCCGCGAGGTTGCGCTCGGCAATGCCCGCCAGCGCGGTGATCCACGCCGAGCTGTCGTTGAGGCAGGGGATGTAGCTGAAGGCTTCGCCGCCCGCATGCAGGAAGGCTTCGCGGCCTTCCATGGCAATTTCCTCCAGCGTCTCGAGGCAGTCGGCCGGAAAGCCCGGGCATGCCACGTCGACGCGCTTCACGCCGCTCGCGCCGAGCTCGCGCAGGGTCGGCTCGGTGTAGGGTTCGAGCCATTTGGCGCGGCCGAAGCGCGACTGGAAGGTCACGCGGTATCCGGTGTCCGCAAGGCCCAGCCGCGCCGCGAGCAGGCGCGCGGTTTCGAGGCACTGGGCCTGGTAGGGATCGCCGAGCGCGATGTTGCGCAGCGGAATGCCGTGGAAGCTCATCAGCAGCAGCTCGCCGCGGCCTTCGCGCTTCCAGTGCGCTTCGATGCCGAGTGCCAGCGCCTCGATGTAGGCGGGGTCGTCGTGGTACTGGTTGACGAAGCGGAACTCCGGTATGCGGCGCTGGCGGCGGCTCCAGTCGTTCACCGCGTCGATCACGCTGGCCGTGGTGGTGGCCGAATACTGCGGATAGGCCTGCAGCACCAGCACGCGCGTGGCGCCTTCGGCCTGCAGCGCATCGAGGCGCGAAGCGATCGACGGACTGGCGTAGCGCATGGCGTCGTGCACCGCCACGCGGTGGCCGCGCTCGCCGAGCCAACCGGCGAGCAGCGTGGCCTGCTTGCGGGTCCACACCTTCAGCGGCGAACCCTCGGCCATCCAGATGCTCGCGTACTTGGCGGCCGATCTGGCGGGCCGCACGCGCAGGATGATGCCGTAAAGGATCAGCGCCCAGAGCAGCCTGGGAATCTCGACCACGCGCGGGTCGCCCAGGAACTCCGCCAGGTAGGGCCGCACGGCGGCCGCGGTGGGGGCATCGGGCGAGCCCAGGTTGCACCAGAGGATGGCGGTGCGTTCGATGGCGCGTTCGGGGGCGATGGAACCATGGTTCCCATTGTCTTGAGGCATGCGATATTCTCGGGCATGACCTCCGCTTCCACGGCGCCGGCAAGCGCCGCGCCCCTCGACATCAAGCGCATCTCGGCGATCTCGCTCGACCTGGACGACACCCTCTGGCCGATCTGGCCGACCATCGAGCGCGCCGAGACCGTGCTGCAGCAATGGCTGCTGCGCGAGGCACCCAAGACCGCCTCGCTGCTGCTCACGCCGGGCGTTCTGCGCGAACTGCGCGAAGCCACCGCCAAGGAGCGCTCCGACCTCGCGCACGACCTGAGCGCGCTGCGCCGCGAGTCGATCCGCGCGGCACTGAAGCACGCGGGCGAAGACCCGGCGCTGGCCGATCCGGCCTTCGACGCCTTCTTTGCCGAACGCCAGCGCGTGACGCTCTACGAAGACGCGCTGCCGGCCCTCAAGTGGCTCAGCGAGCGCTATCCGCTGGTGGCGGTTTCCAACGGCAATGCGGACATCCACCAGACCGGGGTCGGCCGCTGGTTCCGCACCGCATTCAGCGCGCGCGCCTTCGGCAGCGGCAAGCCGCATGCGCCGATCTTCCGTGCTGCGGCCGCATCGGTCGGCCTGCTGCCCAAGGACGTGCTGCACGTGGGCGACGACGCGGAGCTCGACGTGGTCGGTGCGCTCAACGCCGGCATGCAGGCAGCCTGGCTGGTGCGCGACGAGCGCCCGTGGGTGCATGGCGCGCGGCCGCAGCTGATCGTGCCGAACCTGCACGCGCTGTGCGTGGCGCTCGGCGCCTGAGCTACGAGAAAACCGGCCTGAAGAAGCTGCGCTCGTAGCTCAGGATGCAGCGGGTGTCCTCGGCGTACCTGAAGGCGGCCTGGCATTCGGGGTCCTGCATCGAATCGCAGCGGTACTGCTCGTACGCGGCCAGGCTCGGAAAGCTGAACATCGCCAGCGCCACGTTGTTCGCGCCTTCCGACGGCAGGAAATAGCCGTGGTGCTGGCCGCCGAACTTCCGGACCAGCGGAATCCACAGCTTGCCGTAGTGCTCGAATTCCTTGAGCTTGTAGGGATCGACGATGTAGCGCAGGTAGCAGGTGACCATGGTTCTTTCCGTCATGAGCAGAGCGGCCGTCAGTCCAGGCCGAAGTGCGCGCGCAGCGCTGTGCAGAAATCTTGCGTGCCGCTGAGCGAGAAGGTCACCGTGTCCAGCTCCGGCGCTTCGCGGGCCTGCTGCAGATCGAAGTCCCAGGCTGCCCCGTCGTCGAGCGCGCCGCGCGCATCGGGAAAGGTGGCATCGGCCCAGGCCAGCACCTGGGCGATCTCGGCAAGCACTTCGTGTGTTCTTGCAGGCACGGTCGAGGCCATGGCATCGAAGGTTCCGTGGCCCTCGGTGTCTTCGCTGTAGTCGAAATCCAGGTAGCGCAGTTCGGTCATGGTGTTGTCGATGCCTTGGCAGCGGCCAGTCCGCTCAGGACCGCGCCTTCGAGTGTCGCAGGGTAGGGGCCTTCGGTGTAGTCGCCGCAGGCTTGCAGGCCGGGTGCGATGCGCATCGGCGGCCGTGCGAGCGCGGGCACGCAGGCGAAGGTGGCGCGCTTTTCGACCACGGTCTGCACGATCTGCAGCGACGTCTGGCCGAGCTGCGCGGCGGCTTGCGCAAGCGCCTGCTGCTCCAGCGTTTCGCGCGGCGTCTCGTTCGCGCTCACCACCAGGGCCAGCACGCCTTCCGGCCCGCCCAGCTGGCCGCGATCGAACACGAATTGCGCCGGTGCAGTGGCGGGATGGCTGCGCAGCGCCAGCATCGGCTGCGCAAGCGGCGAGGCGCCGCGCACGTAGATGGTGGCAATGGCCTCGAAGCGCAGGGCTTCGGTGGTTTCGCGCCAGCGCTGCGCCGCCGCGCCGGACGCGCGCACGAGCCGCGCCGCGTCCCAGGGCGCGCACGCCAGAACGACGTGGTCGAAATGCTCGCCGTCGACCCGCCATGCCGCGCCTTCGGGCGAGATGGCGTGCACGCGCGTGCCGATGCGCAGCGTTGTGCCGTGCTGCGCGAGCCACGCCAGGGCCGCATCGGGAAAGAGCGCGCCCAGGTCGACGCGCGGCAGCAGCAGGTCGGCGCCGCCGCTGCCGCTGAAGAGGGCGTCGTGCAGCACCCGCAGGAACACCTCGCCGCTCGACTGATCGATCGGCGTGTTGAGCGCGGAAACGCACAGCGGCTCGATCAGCTCTTCCATCACGCGCGGCGTGAGGCCGGTGCAGAGCGCGGCCACGGTGGTGCCGGCGGCGCAGCGGAATCCGGCGAGGCGCCATTGCACGGCGGTGCGCAGCAGCGCGGACTTGTCCCGCCATGACCAGCCGCGCGCCGTGAAGATGCCCGCCAGCAGGTCGAGCGGCGCGGGCAGCCGCGGCAGCTTCAGGCCGCCGCCATCGGCAAAGCGCAGCGAGAGCGGCAGCCGCAGCAGCGCCCGGTCGGCATCGATGCCCACTTCGCGCATCAGCTTCAGCGTCGCGGCGTAGGCGCCGATCAGGATGTGCTGCCCGTTGTCGAGCACCAGCCCGTGCATGTGGTCGACGCGCCGCGCGCGGCCGCCCGCCATGTGCGCCGCTTCATAAAGCGTCACGGCATGGCCGAGGCGCGTGGCTTCGACGGCGCAGGCGAGGCCGGCCCAGCCGGCGCCGACGACGGCTGTTCTCAAATGCGCCCCAACGCTTGGACCTTCCATGCGAGCCAGAACTTGCGCACCGGCGTCAGGCTCACGCGCTGGTTCAGCACCTGGAAGTCGTCGCGCTCGATCTCGCGCAGCAGCGTGCGGTAGATGCTGGCCATCATGAGGCCGGGCTTCTGTGCGCGGCGGTCCGCGGCGGGCAGCAGAGCGAGCGCTTCGTCATACGCCGCATGCGCGCGCTCGGCCTGGAACTTCATGAGCGCCACAAAGCGCTCCGAATGCACGCGGTTGAGAATCTCGTGCGCCTTGACGTCGAATTTCTGCAGCTCGTTCACGGGCAGGTAGATGCGGCCGCGCAGGGCGTCCTCGCCCACGTCGCGGATGATGTTGGTGAGCTGCAGCGCCAGGCCGAGCTTGTGCGCATAGGCGGTGGTCTGCGCGTCGGTCTGGCCGAAGATGCGCGCCGCGACTTCGCCCACCACGCCGGCCACCAGGTGGCAGTAGCGCGCGAGGCCGGGAAAGTCGAGGTAGCGGGTCTGCTCGAGGTCCATCTGGCAGCCGTCGATCACCTCGTTGAGCTGGGCGGGCTCGATGCCGTAGGCGGCGGCATGCGGCACCAGCGCCTGCATCACGGGATGGCGCGGCGGGCCCGCAAAGGATTGCGCCACCTCGGTGCGCCACCAGGCCAGCTTGGTCGCGGCCACGCCGGGGTCGCTGACCTCGTCGACCACGTCGTCGATCTCGCGGCAGAAGGCATAGAAGGCCGTGATCGCGGCGCGCCGCGGCTTGGGAAGGAACAGAAACGCGTAATAGAAACTGCTGCCCGAGGCGGCGGCCTTGTCTTGTACGTATTGCTCGGGAGTCATCGGAGGGGCGCTTTCATGGGCCGCAATTGTCTCCGCATCCGCAGGGCCCGCCAGGCCAGCAGCGGCGCATCGGCCTTGCCGATTTTCGGGCGCTGCGAAAAGGTGTCGAAGCCCAGGTCCTCGATCTTGTCGAGAATGCGCAGGCCGCCCTGCACGACGAAGCGCAGCTCCCAGCCGGCGCGGCCGGGCAGGCGATGGACCAGCGGTGCGCCCTGCATCATCAGCTCCCGCGCCCAGGCGCTTTCGACGGCAATCAGGTTGATGGCTTCCTGCGGGGGCGGAGCCTCGGCCAGCGGCATGAAGACCTTGAAGCTCTCGCGCGCCAGGCCGCGCCGGGCGCAGTCGGCGAGCGGCGGATAGAAGCGGCCGCGCGGCAGGTCCACGCTCGGGTCCTGCCAGAAATTGATGAGTTGCAGCGCGCTGCAGATGGCGTCGCTTTGCGCCAGCGCCTGCGGGTCGTTCACGCCGTACAGATGCAGCAGCAGGCGGCCGACCGGGTTGGCGGAGCGGCGGCAGTAGTCGAGCAGTTCGGCGCGGTCGGCATAGCTTGCGCCGTCGCGGGTCTTCTCGATGTCCTGCATGAAGGCGCTCAGCAGGTCGGCGAGCAGTTCTTCGGGGAGCTTGAACTGCGCGATGCTGTGGGCGAGTGGGCCGAACACCTGCGGCCAGCGCGAGGAGGGCGTCGCCTGCCCGCTCGCAGCCGCCGCCAGCTCTTCGCGGTAGGCGCGAAGATCGGCCAGCCGCTCGCCGGGCGAGGCATCGCCCTCGTCCGCGATGTCGTCCGCGGTTCGAGCGAAATGGTAGATCGCGGCAATCGGCGCGCGCAGATGCGGCGGGCACAGCCAGGAGGCCACGGGGAAGTTCTCGTAATGCGCCGGCGGCGCGGCAATGTGGGGTGGTGCAGGCACGCCGCGATTGTCCGCGACACGCGGCGCAGACTATGCTCGCGGCGTTGCCGCCACCCCATTTCCCCATTTCTTCATGAATCCACCGACGAAGGCTCCCGCCGCCCCGATTCCAACGACAGGCGAGGCGCCCCATGCAGCCGGACCGGGCCTGATGATTGCCGCACTGGGGGTGGTGTTCGGCGACATCGGCACATCGCCGCTCTACGCCTTCAAGGAAACGCTGAACCCCGAGCACGGCGTGGCGTTCACGCCCGACGCGGTGCTGGGGCTGCTCTCGTTGATCTTCTGGGGACTGATGTTCGTGGTCACGCTCAAGTACGTGGTGTTCGTGCTGCGCGCCGACCACGACGGCGAGGGCGGCATTCTTGCCCTGCAGGCGCTTGCGCGCAATGCGGCTGGGGGCCCGCGGACGCGGCCCTGGTTATGGAACGCCGTCGGGGTGCTCGGCCTCGTCGGCGCGGCCATGTTCTATGGCGACAGCCTCATCACGCCGGCCATCTCGGTGCTGTCGGCGGTCGAGGGGCTGGAGGTGCAGGCGCCGGTGCTGCAGCGGGTGGTGATCCCGATCACCATCCTGATCCTGCTCGGGCTCTTCGCGGTGCAGCGCAAGGGCACCGGTGCCGTGGGCAAGGTGTTCGGGCCGGTCATGCTGCTGTGGTTCCTGGTGCTGGCCGTCGCGGGCGGCTGGCAGGTGCTGCAGCATCCGCAGGTGCTGGCGGCGCTCGATCCGCGCCGGGCCATCGGCTTCCTTGTCGAGCACCGGCTGCAGTCGCTGGCGGTGCTGGGCGCGGTGTTTCTTGCCTTTACCGGCGGCGAGGCGCTGTATGCCGACATGGGGCACTTCGGCGCGCGCTCGATCCGGCTTGCCTGGCTCTTCATCGCGCTGCCCGGGCTGGTGCTGAACTACTTCGGGCAGGGCGCGCTGGTGCTGGCGGAGCCTGCGGCCGTCGACAACCCCTTCTTCCGGCTCTTTCCTTCGTGGGGCGTCGTGCCGATGGTGGCGCTGGCCGCGATGGCGACCGTCATCGCGTCGCAGGCCGTGATCTCCGGCGCCTTTTCCCTTACCGTCCACGCCATGCGCATGGGCTACCTGCCGCGCATGCGCGTGGTGCAGACCTCGGGCTCGGCCATCGGCCAGGTCTACGTGCCGGTGGTCAACTGGCTGCTGATGACGGGTGTGCTGCTGCTGGTGCTGGGCTTTCGCAGTTCGGGCGCGCTGTCGGCGGCCTACGGCATCGCGGTGTCGATCACGATGGTGGCCACCACGCTGCTGGCGGGCGTCGTGGCCTGGGGGCTCTGGCGCTGGAACAGGGTGGCGGTGGTGCTCGGGGTGGCGGCTTTCGCCGCGGTGGACCTGACCTTCGTGGTGGCCAACAGCCTCAAGGTCGCCGAAGGCGGCTGGCTCACGCTGGCCGTGGCGGCGGGCGTGATGCTGCTGTTCACCACCTGGGCCAAGGGCCGCCGGCTGGGCCTGGAGGCGGCCGCGGCCGAAAGCATGCCGCTGAAGTCCTTCGTCGAATCGCTGGCGCTCAACATGCCGCACCGCGTGCGCGGCACGGCCGTGTTCCTGAACGCCGATGCCACCGCCGTGCCCCATGCGCTGCTTCACAACCTCAAGCACAACCAGGTGCTGCACGAGCAGGTGATCGTGCTGCGAGTGCTGGCCTGCGACACGCCCCGCGTGGACGCGCGCCAGCGCATCGAGGCCGAGCAGCTGATGGATGGCATCTGGGTGGTCACGGCGCGCCACGGCTTCATGGAGCGGCCCGACGTGCCCGAATTCATCCGCATCCTCGCCTACCAGAAGACGCTGGCCATCGATTCGATGACCACTTCCTACTTCGTCTCGCGCGCCTCGGTGGGGGAGGAGAACCTGCCCGGCATGAACCCGGTGCGGCGCGCGCTCTTCGGCTGGCTGCAGCGCAACGCGGGCCGCGCGTCCGATTATTTCGAGCTGCCGGACAACCGGCTGGTCGAAATGGGGCAGAGGACCTGACGACCCCCGAATCGCGATTGACAGCCCCTGAGGTTTACCCTAAATTACTAACCAGTGGGTCAGTAATGACCGGGTTCGACCTTTCTAGGGTGTCTCATGACTGCCTCTTCCGGCTTTTCTCCTCTTGCCCGCGGTGCCGCCTGGCTGCTGCTTCCCGCCTTGTTCCTGGCCGGCTGTTCGCAGTCGAAGCCGGCCGAGGAACCTGTGCGCGCGGTCAAGCTGGTGACCGTGGGCACCAGCGATTTCGAGGCCCAGCCCGAGTTCTCGGCCGAAGTCCGGGCGCGCGTCGAATCCCGGCTGGGCTTCCGCGTGGCGGGCAAGATCACCAGGCGCCAGGCCGAGCTCGGCCAGCACGTGCAGGCCGGCCAGGTGCTGGCCCAGCTGGATCCGCAGGACTACCGGCTGGCCGCTGAAGCGGCGCGCGCGCAGCTGGCGGCGGCCCAGACCAACCGCGATCTCGCGGCGGCCGATCTCAAGCGCTATACCGAATTGCGTGCGCAGAACTTCATCAGCGGGGCCGAGCTGGAACGCCGCGAATCCACCTGGAAGGCCGCGCAGGCGCAGCTCGAGCAGGCACAGGCCCAGCTTTCCTCGCAGGGCAACCAGGCCAGCTACACCACGCTGGTGGCCGACGTGGCCGGCATCATCACCGCGATCGAAGCCGAGCCCGGGCAGGTGGTGCAGGCGGGAACGCCCGTCGTGCGCATTGCGCAGGATGGCGCGCGCGACGTGGTGTTCGCGGTGCCCGAAGACCGCGCCGCGCTGATCAAGCCCGGCTCGCCGGTCACGGTGCGCGGCTGGTCGGGCGGCAGCGAGCTGCAGGGCCAGGTGCGCGAGGTGGCGGCCAGCGCGGACGCGGTCACGCGCACCTACGCGGTCAAGGTGGCGATCGACGCCGCCACCTCGCCGGCGCTCGGCGCCACCGTGTACGCCCGCCCGCAGGCGCTGGCACGCACCGGCGGCGCGGTCATGAAGCTGCCGACCAGCGCATTGCGCCAGGAAGGCAAGGGCACCTCGGTCTGGGTGCTCGACAAGCCGACCATGACGGTGCGATCGCAGCCCGTGCAGGTGGTCACGGCCGACGGCAACGAGGCTGTGATCGGCGCCGGGCTCACGCCCGGCATGATGGTCGTGGCCGCGGGCGTGCACGTGCTCTCGCCGGGGCAGAAGGTCACCATCTACCAGTCGAAGGAGGCTGCAGCGGCAGCCGCCAACGCGAAGGAATCGGCGCAGCCGGTCGAGGCCGTGGCGGCCACGAAGAAGGAGATCGCTGCAGGTGCTTCCAAATGACGGAAGGCGCAGCAACCACCGCCACCAAGCCCGCCGGCTTCAATCTTTCCAAATGGGCGCTGGACCACGCGCCCCTCACGCGCTACCTGATGGTGGTGCTGATGGTGCTGGGCGCCTTCGCGTACTTCCAGCTCGGCCAGGACGAAGACCCGCCGTTCACCTTCCGGGCCATGGTGGTTCGCACCTACTGGCCCGGCGCCACCGCGCAGCAGGTGGCCGAGCAGGTCACCGACAAGCTCGAGCGCACGCTGCAGGAGGCGCCGTATGCCGACAAGATCCGCAGCTATTCGAAGCCGGGCGAGTCGCAGATCATCTTCCAGATCAAGGACTCGTCCAAGGCCGCCGACGTGGCCAACGTCTGGTACACGGTGCGCAAGAAGGTCGGCGACATGCGCAACACGCTGCCGCCGGGCGTGCAGGGCCCCTTCTTCAATGACGATTTCGGCGATGTCTACGGCGTGATCTACGCGCTGGAGAGCGAAGGCTTCAGCCCGGCCGAACTCAAGACCCTGGCCGACGAGGTGCGCCAGCAGCTGCTGCGCGTGAAGGACGTGGCCAAGGTCGACCAGTTCGGCGTGCAGGACCAGAAGGTCTACATCGAGATCTCGCAGAAGCGCGTCGCGCAGCTGGGGCTGGACTTCAACGCGGTGCTGGCCCAGCTCGGCTCGCAGAACGCGATCGAGAGCGCGGGCACGATCCAGTCGCCGCTCGACGTGGTGCAGGTGCGCGTGGGCGGGCAGTTCACCAGCGTCGAGCAATTGCGCGAGATGCCGATCCGCGGCAGCTCGGGCAACCAGCTCAGGCTCGGCGACATTGCCGAGATCCACCGCGGCTACATCGATCCGCCGGCCGTGAAGGTGCATCACCAGGGCAAGGAGGTCGTTGCGCTCGGCGTTTCCATGGCCAAGGGCGGCGACATCATCGCGCTGGGCAAGGCGCTGCGTGCCACCACCGCGCAGATCGACCAGCGCCTGCCGGCCGGCGTGAAGCTCGCGCAGGTGCAGGACCAGCCGGTGTCGGTGTCCAGCTCGGTCAATGAATTCGTCGGCGTGTTGATCGAGGCCGTGGCCATCGTGCTGGCCGTGAGCATCATCTCGCTGGGCCTGCACAAGGGCGGGCGCTTCGGCTGGTACATCGACATCCGCCCGGGGCTGGTGGTGGCCATCACGATCCCGCTGGTGCTGGCCGTGACCTTCCTGTCCATGAACTACTTCGGCATCGGGCTGCACAAGATATCGCTGGGGTCGCTGATCATCGCGCTCGGCCTGCTGGTGGACGACGCCATCATCGCGGTCGAGATGATGGTGCGAAAGATGGAGGAGGGCTACGACAAGGTGCGCGCCGCCACCTTCGCCTACGACGTGACGGCCAAGCCGATGCTGACCGGCACGCTCATCACCGCCGCGGGCTTCCTGCCGATCGGCATCGCCAAGTCGGTCACGGGCGAATACACCTTCGCGATCTTCGCGGTGACGGTGATTGCGCTGGTGCTGTCGTGGATCGTCTCCGTGTACTTCGTGCCCTACCTGGGCACGCTGCTGCTCAAGGTCAAGCCGCACGACCCCGATGCACCGCCGCACGAACTGTTCGACACGCCGTTCTACAACAACTTCCGCCGCGCCGTGAACTGGTGCGTGCAGCACCGCTGGCTGACCATCGGCGCCACGGTGCTGATCTTCGCGCTCGGCATCGTGGGCATGGGCAAGGTGCAGCAGCAGTTCTTCCCGGATTCGAGCCGGCCGGAGATCATGGTGGACATCTGGTTCCCCGAAGGCACCTCGTTCGCGGCCAACGAAGAGGTCGCCAAGCGCGTCGAGCAGCGCATCATGAAGGAAGAGGGCGTGAAGACGGTCAGCACCTGGATCGGCTCCGGCGTGCCGCGCTTCTACCTGCCGCTGGACCAGGTCTTTCCGCAGACCAACGTCTCGCAGCTCATCGTGCTGGCCAAGGACCTGAAGGTGCGGGAGACCTTGCGCATCAAGCTGCCGGCGCTGCTGGCGCAGGAATTCCCGGAGGTGCGCGGCCGCGTCAAGCTGCTGCCCAACGGGCCGCCGGTGCCGTACCCGGTGCAGTTCCGCGTGATCGGCACCGACCCCGCCCAGCTGCGCGCGCATGCCGACGAGGTCAAGGCCGTGCTGCGTGAGAACGCCAACATGCGCGGCGTGAACGACAACTGGAACGAATCGGTCAAGGTGATCCGGCTCGAGGTCGACCAGGCCAAGGCGCGCGCGCTCGGCGTCACCAGCCAGGCGATCGCCCAGGCGTCCAAGACGATGTTCTCCGGCACCACCGTGGGCCAGTACCGCGAGAACGACCTGCTGATCGACATCGTGCTGCGCCAGTCGGCCGACGAGCGCGAGGCCATCTCGGACATCGGCAATGCCTACCTGCCCACGACCTCGGGCCGCTCCATCCCGCTGACGCAGATTGCCCGGCCGGTGTTCAGCTGGGAGCCCGGCGTGATGTGGCGCGAGAACCGCGACTACGCCATCACGGTGCAGGGCGACGTGGTCGAAGGCCTGCAGGGCGCCACGGTGACCGAGCAGCTGCTGCCGAAGCTGCGCCAGCTCGAGGCCGGCTGGCACGCGGCCGGCGAGGGCGGCTACCGCATCGAGGTGGCCGGCGCGGTCGAGGAAAGCAGCAAGGGCTCGGCGTCCATCGTGGCGGGCGTGCCGATCATGCTGTTCCTGGTGTTCACGCTGCTGATGCTGCAGCTGCACAGCTTCAGCCGCTCGCTGCTGGTGTTCATCACCGGCCCGATGGGCATCGCCGGCGTGGCCGGTGCGCTGCTGCTGCTGAACCGGCCGTTCGGCTTCGTGGCGCTCCTGGGCGTGATCGCGCTGATGGGCATGATCCAGCGCAATGCGGTGATCCTGATCGACCAGATCGAGAGCGACCGCGAGGCCGGCGTGCCGGCCTGGGACGCGATCGTGGAATCGGCCGTGCGGCGCCTGCGGCCGATCGTGCTGACGGCCGCGGCGGCGGTGCTGGCGATGATTCCTCTCTCCCGCAGCGTGTTTTGGGGGCCGATGGCCGTGGCCATCATGGGCGGGCTGATCGTGGCCACCGTGTTGACCCTGCTGGCGCTGCCGGCAATGTACGCCGCTGCCTTCCGCGTCAAGCGGGAGCCGAAAGAGCTCCCGATTAGCGCTTAAAATACGCGGTTGACCGATTTCAGGCGGACGGTCTTTGGGCTTCGGGTGTCCGGCAATCGGATGCCCGCGGCACCAGGGCCGTCCGCCTTTGCATTCACCTGAAAAATTTGGCAAGCGCGGGTGGCGAAATTGGTAGACGCACCAGGTTTAGGTCCTGACGTTCGCAAGAACGTGCCGGTTCGAGTCCGGCCCCGCGCACCAGCCACACCCCTCACAAGGAAGACACCATGACCGTGACCGTTGAAACTCTCGAGAAGCTCGAACGCAAGATCACGCTGACCCTGCCGGTCGGCACCATCCAGTCCGAAGTCGATTCGCGCCTCAAGAAGCTCGCGCGCACCGTCAAGATGGATGGCTTCCGTCCCGGCAAGGTGCCGATGAACGTCGTGGCCCAGCGCTACGGCTACTCGGTGCACTACGAAGTCATGAACGACAAGGTCGGCGAAGCCTTCTCGCAGGCCGCCAACGAAGCCAAGCTGCGCGTGGCCGGCCAGCCCCGCATCACCGAGAAGGAAGAGTCGCCCGAAGGCCAGCTCGCCTTCGACGCGGTCTTCGAAGTGTTCCCCGAAGTCAAGATCAACGACCTGTCGAACGCCGAAGTCGAGAAGCTCTCGGCCGAAGTGGGCGACGAGGCCATCGACAAGACGCTGGACATCCTGCGCAAGCAGCGCCGCACCTTCGCCCAGCGCGCGCAGGATGCCGTGGCCCAGGACGACGACCGCGTGACGGTCGATTTCGAAGGCAAGATCGACGGCGAGCCCTTCCCCGGCGGCAAGGCCGAAGACTTCCAGTTCATCGTCGGCGAAGGCCAGATGCTCAAGGAATTCGAAGACGCCGTGCGCGGCATGAAGGCCGGCGACAGCCGCACCTTCCCGCTCTCGTTCCCGGCCGACTACCACGGCAAGGACGTGGCCGGCAAGCAGGCCGACTTCATGGTCACCGTGAAGAAGATCGAAGCCTCGCACCTGCCCGAAGTCAACGAACAGCTCGCCAAGTCGCTCGGCATTGCCGAAGCCACGGTCGAGGGCCTGCGCGCCGACATCAAGAAGAACCTCGAGCGCGAAGTGAAGTTCCGCCTGCTGGCGCGCAACAAGAACGCCGTGATGGACACCCTGGTGGCCAACGCCGAACTCGATCTGCCCAACGCGAGCGTGCAGTCCGAAGTCAACCGCATGGTCGAAGGCGCCCGTGCCGAGCTCAAGCAGCGCGGCATCAAGGACGCCGACAAGGCACCGATTCCCGACGAAGTGTTCCGTCCCCAGGCCGAGCGCCGCGTGCGCCTGGGCCTCGTGGTGGCCGAGCTGGTGCGCGCCAACAACCTGCAGGCCAAGCCCGAGCAGATCAAGGCCCACATCGACGAGCTGGCCGCCAGCTACGAAAAGCCGGCCGACGTGGTGCGCTGGTACTTCAGCGACAACAACCGCCTGGCCGAAGTCGAAGCCGTGGTCATCGAGAACAACGTGACCGATTTCGTGCTCTCCAAGGCCAAGGTCAAGGAAAAGTCGGTGTCGTTCGACGAGCTGATGGCGCAACAAGGCTGATCCGCCGCCGCCTGCATGCCAATGGGGCTTGTGCTTTGCGGCACGAGCCCCATTTCACTCAGGCGTACAGTAAATTCGAACAGCGAACGAACCCTTTTCCGGAGAGCAATTCAATGAGCGCACAGGAAATCAAAGGCCTCGGCATGATCCCGATGGTCATCGAGCAGTCGGGCCGCGGCGAGCGGTCCTACGACATCTATTCGCGTCTCCTCAAGGAGCGCATCATTTTCCTGGTGGGCGAGGTGAACGACCAGACCGCCAACCTCGTGGTGGCGCAGCTGCTGTTCCTCGAGAGCGAAAACCCGGACAAGGACATTTCGTTCTACATCAACTCCCCGGGCGGCAGCGTGAGCGCCGGCATGGCCATCTACGACACCATGCAGTTCATCAAGCCCGACGTTTCCACCATGTGCATCGGCTTTGCGGCCAGCATGGGCGCCTTCCTTCTGGCGGCCGGTGAAAAGGGCAAGCGCTTCTCGCTGCCCAATTCGAAGATCATGATCCACCAGGTGCTCGGCGGCGCGCGCGGCCAGGCCACGGACATCGAGATCCATGCCCGCGACATCCTGCGCACCAAGGACCAGATGAACCGCATCCTGGCCGAACGCACGGGCCAGCCGCTCGAAAAAGTCAAGTCGGACACCGAACGCGACTATTTCCTCACGGCCGACGAAGCCAAGGACTACGGCCTGGTGGACCAGGTCATTGCGAAGCGCAGCTGAGGCAATTGAGCCCGTGCCGCGGCGCCGGCGGCGCCAAAAAGGCAAAAACCGGCGTTTTCCACACGGGAAACGCCGTTTTTGTTTAGTTATCATTGTCCCCACCCCTTTACGAGGCACCTGTCCATGGCCGAAAAAAAAGGCTCCTCCAGCGAAAAAACGCTTTATTGCTCGTTCTGCGGCAAGAGCCAGCATGAGGTCAAGAAGCTGATCGCGGGCCCTTCGGTCTTCATTTGCGACGAGTGCATCGACCTTTGCAACGAAATCATCCGCGACGAGCTCCCGGCCGGTGAAGAGGCGCGCGAGGCGCGCAGCGACCTGCCCACGCCGCTGGAAATCAAGACCAACCTCGACAACTACGTGATCGGCCAGGAGCCGGCCAAGCGCATGCTGTCGGTGGCGGTCTACAACCACTACAAGCGCCTGCGCCACAAGGAAAAGGCCAAGGGCGACGACGTCGAACTCAGCAAGAGCAACATCCTCCTGATCGGCCCCACGGGCTCGGGCAAGACGCTGCTCGCGCAAACGCTCGCGCGCATGCTCGACGTGCCCTTCGTGATGGCCGACGCCACCACGCTGACCGAAGCCGGCTACGTGGGCGAGGACGTCGAGAACATCATCCAGAAGCTGCTGCAGAGCTGCAACTACGAAGTCGAGCGCGCCCAGCGCGGCATCGTCTACATCGACGAAATCGACAAGATCTCGCGCAAGTCCGACAACCCGTCCATCACGCGCGACGTGTCGGGCGAGGGCGTGCAGCAGGCGCTGCTCAAGCTCATCGAAGGCACCATGGCCAGCGTGCCGCCCCAGGGCGGGCGCAAGCACCCGAACCAGGACTTCCTGCAGATCGACACGACCAACATCCTGTTCATCTGCGGCGGCGCCTTTGCCGGGCTCGAAAAGGTCATCGAGAACCGCACCGAAGCCTCGGGCATCGGCTTCGGCGCCTCGGTCAAGAGCAAGGCGCAGCGCAGCATCACCGAGGTGTTCCGCGAAGTCGAGCCCGAAGACCTGATCAAGTTCGGCCTGATCCCCGAACTCGTGGGCCGCATGCCCGTGGTGGCCTCGCTGGCCGAACTCAGCGAAGACGCGCTGGTGCAGATCCTGACCGAGCCCAAGAACGCGGTGGTCAAGCAGTTCACCAAGCTGCTGCAGATGGAAGGCGTCGACCTCGAGATCCGCCCCGCGGCGCTCAAGGCCATCGCGCGCAAGGCGCTGGCCCGCAAGACGGGCGCGCGGGGCCTGCGTTCGATCCTCGAACAGTCGCTGATCGACACCATGTTCGAGCTGCCGAATGCCACCAACGTCGACAAGGTTGTGGTCGAGGAATCCACAATCGACGAAAACAAGCCGCCGCTGCTCGTGTACCGCGAAGCGGCCAAGAAGGCCTGAGTGAACGCGGCGCCGGCACTTTCCAGCAAGGCGTCCGGCGCCTTCGACAAAGACCGGGTGCATGGGCTTGAAATGCCCGAACACCCATCCATCTTTGCCTGATCAATCAAAGGATATTCATGTCCGGTCATACCCCCCTGCCTGCCGACGCGATCGACCTGCCGCTGCTGCCGCTGCGCGACGTGGTCGTGTTCCCTCACATGGTGATCCCTCTGTTCGTGGGGCGCCCCAAAAGCATCAAGGCGCTCGAACTGGCCATGGAGGCCGAGCGCCGCATCATGCTGGTGGCCCAGAAGGCCGCCGCCAAGGACGAGCCCTCGGTCGAGGACATGTTCGAGGTGGGCTGCGTCTCGACCATCCTGCAGATGCTCAAGCTGCCTGATGGCACCGTGAAGGTGCTGGTCGAGGGCCAGCAGCGCGCCCGCGTGAACCGCATCGACGACGGCGAGACCCACTTCTCGGCCAACGTGACGCCCGTCGAGGCGACCGCGAGCGGCGAGAAAGGCACCGAGGTCGAGGCGCTGCGCCGCGCCGTGATGCAGCAGTTCGACCAGTACGTCAAGCTCAACAAGAAGATCCCGCCCGAGATCCTCACGTCGATCTCCAGCATCGACGATCCGGGCCGCCTGGCCGACACCATCGCCGCGCACCTGCCGCTCAAGCTCGACAACAAGCAGGCCGTGCTCGACCTGGACGACGTCAAGTCACGCCTCGAGAACCTCTTTGGCCAGCTCGAGCGCGAGGTCGACATCCTCAACGTCGACAAGAAGATCCGCGGCCGCGTGAAGCGCCAGATGGAAAAGAACCAGCGCGACTTCTACCTCAACGAGCAGGTCAAGGCGATCCAGAAGGAGCTCGGCGAGGGCGAAGAGGGCGCCGACATCGAGGAGATCGAGAAGAAGATCAAGCTCGCCAAGATGCCCAAGGAAGCGCTCAAGAAGGCCGAGGGCGAGCTCAAGAAGCTCAAGCTGATGTCGCCCATGTCGGCCGAAGCCACCGTGGTGCGCAACTACATCGACGTGCTGGTCGGCCTGCCCTGGAGCAAGAAGACCAAGATCAAGCACGACCTGGCCAATGCCGAGGCGGTGCTCAATGCCGACCACTACGGCCTGGAGAAGGTCAAGGACCGCATCCTCGAATATCTCGCGGTGCAGCAGCGCGTCGACAAGGTCAAGGCGCCGATCCTGTGCCTCGTGGGCCCGCCCGGCGTGGGCAAGACCTCCCTCGGGCAGTCGATCGCCAAGGCGACCGGCCGGAAGTACACGCGCATGGCGCTCGGCGGCATGCGCGACGAGGCCGAGATCCGCGGCCACCGCCGCACCTACATCGGCGCGCTGCCGGGCAAGGTGCTGCAGGGGCTGAGCAAGATCGGCACGCGCAATCCGCTGTTCCTGCTCGACGAGATCGACAAGCTGGGCACCGACTTCCGCGGCGATCCTTCGAGCGCGCTGCTCGAGGTGCTCGACCCCGAGCAGAACCACACCTTCGGCGACCACTACGTCGAGGTCGACTTCGACCTCTCCGACGTGATGTTCGTCGCCACCTCGAACTCGATGAACATCCCGCCGGCGCTGCTCGACCGGATGGAAGTCATCCGCCTCTCGGGCTACACCGAGGACGAGAAGACCAACATCGCGATCAAGTACCTGCTGCCCAAGCAGATGAAGAACAACGGCGTCAAGGAAGACGAACTGCTCGTCACCGAGGAGGCCGTGCGCGACATCGTGCGCTACTACACGCGCGAAGCCGGCGTGCGTTCGCTCGAGCGCGAGCTTTCCAAGATCTGCCGCAAGGTGGTCAAGGGCCTGCTGCTCAAGCAGATGACGCCCAAGGTCACGGTGGATGGCACCAACCTCAACGACTTCCTGGGCGTGCGCAAGTACAGCTTCGGCCTGGCCGAGAAGCAGAACCAGGTGGGCCAGGTGGTCGGCCTGGCCTGGACCGAGGTGGGAGGCGACCTGCTCACCATCGAGGCGGTGACCATGCCCGGCAAGGGCGTGATCAGCCGCACCGGTTCGCTCGGCGACGTCATGAAGGAATCGGTCGAGGCCGCACGCACCGTGGTGCGCAGCCGCTCGCGCCGCCTGGGCATCAAGGACGAGGTGTTCGAGAAGCGCGACATCCACATCCACGTGCCCGATGGCGCAACGCCCAAGGACGGGCCGAGCGCGGGTGCCGCAATGACCACGGCCTTCGTGTCGGCGCTCACGGGCATTCCCGTGCGTGCGGACGTCGCCATGACCGGCGAGATCACGCTGCGCGGCGAGGTCACGGCCATCGGCGGCCTGAAGGAAAAGCTGCTGGCCGCATTGCGCGGCGGCATCAAGACCGTGCTGATTCCCGAAGAGAACGCGAAAGACCTGCAGGACATTCCCGAGAACGTGAAGAACGGCCTCGAGATCGTGCCCGTGAAGTGGATCGACAAGGTCCTGGAGATCGCGCTCGAGAAGATGCCCGAGCCGCTGTCGGACGAGGAGGTTGCCGCCTCCGCGGCTGCTGTGGCCGAACTGGCCAAGCAGCGCGCGGGCACGCCGGCTTCAGAGGGCTCCGTCAAACATTGATCGACAGAACTTGCCGAGCCCCGAAAAAGTGTTCTATAATTCGAGGCTCGAAACGCGGGAATAGCTCAGTTGGTAGAGCGCAACCTTGCCAAGGTTGAGGTCGAGAGTTCGAGACTCTTTTCCCGCTCCAGTTTTGAAAAAGGGAAGCGCTGCTTCCCTTTTTTTCGCGAATTCGATTTCGTTTTCAGCAGCGTGGCGCGATAGCAAAGCGGTTATGCAACGGATTGCAAATCCGTCTAGCCCGGTTCGACTCCGGGTCGCGCCTCCACTCTCTCCCTCTGATCAAGTTCGATCCGCCCTCCATCGAAAAAACCAGCCCCGCCAACCTGCGTTGCCGGGGCCCGTTTCGTTTGGGTTATCGTCGATGTTCAACCCGAGGCCCGGATGGTGAAATTGGTAGACACATCGGACTTAAAATCCGCCGCTTCCTTAATCGGGGCATACGGGTTCGATCCCCGTTCCGGGCACCACATTTAGACAAGGGAGCACTCCATGCCTCGTTACAACGCTCCATTTGAAATCCATGTGCACGGCGACGTGCCTTTGCGCTCCGACGTCGGCTTCGACCAGATCCAGGAAGCGCTCAAGCCGCTGTGGGCTTATGCGGGTGCCAAGTCGCTGGCCGACGGCGCGACGAGCACCTACGAAGAAGAACCCGGCATCCGCTTCGAGCAGAAGGACCACATGCTCCAGATCTGCTGGACGGTGCCGGGCGACGAAGACTTTCGCCAGGCGCTCGACGAGATGTGCATGGCCCTGAACGAACTGTCCGAGCGCGGCGCCGCCATCGAGGTCACCTTCTACGACACCGACTTCGACGAGGAAGAGGGCGATCCCGACGAAGAATCGCGCGACGACTTCCTGATGCTGTTCGTCGGCCCCAATCCGGCCGCGATCATGCAGGTGCAGCGCGACCTGCTGGTGGAAGACGTCGTCAACCTGATGGAGCGCCACTTCGATGGCGCCGAGCTCGGTGGCGTGGTGTCCGAGATCGACCGCCTGTTCAGCGACCGCTTCGATGCGCTCGTGAATTCGCTCGAAATCGGCAAGCGGCCGCGCGGCACCGGCGGCAGTGGCAGCGGCGGTGGGCATGGGGGCGGCCGCCGCCCGCGCCACCTGCACTGATCCGATCGGGCCGAGGCTGCGCCTGGCGCCCGGTTGATCATCCGTCGCCGCATGGCGCTGTTTCCGTCATCTGCCCTGAATGCCGGCGTGCGCAAGCGCGAGGTGTTCGGCTGGGCGATGTACGACTTTGCCAATTCGGGCTACACCACGGTCGTCATCACGGCCGTGTTTGCGGCCTATTTCGTGGGCGGCATTGCCAAGGGGGCGCCATGGGCCGCCTTCGCCTGGACTGCGGCGCTCAGCGCGTCCTACGCCGTCGTCATGCTGTCGATGCCCGCGATCGGCGCCTGGGCCGACCGGCGCGCCGCCAAGAAGCGCGTGCTCGCCGTGGCGACGCTGGGCTGCGTACTTGCCACGGCCGCGCTCGCATCCACGCCGAGATTTGCCGGGCCCATGGGCGTTGCGGTGGCGATGGCGCTGATCATCGTCTCCAACACCTTCTATTCGTATGGCGAGTCGCTGACCGGTGCCTTCCTGCCTGAACTCGCGACCGCCGAGGGCATGGGCAAGGTCAGCGGATGGGGCTGGAGTTTCGGCTACGTCGGCGGCATGCTGGCGCTCGGGCTGTGCCTGGCCTACGTGCTGTCGGCCCAGGCGAAAGGGCTGCCTGCGTCGCACTTCGTTCCGGTCACGATGCTGATCACGGCGGCCATCTACGGTGCTGCCGCCTGCGCCACCTTTGCGCTCCTGCCCGAGCGTGCGCAGCCCCGCACGGCCGGCAGTTCGGCGGGCGCGTGGCAGCAATTGCGCGCCACCTTCAGGCAGGCCCGCGCCTACCGCGATTTCATGCAGCTGCTGGTCTGCACCGTCTGCTACCAGGGCGGCGTGGCGGTGGCCATCACGCTCGCGGCCATCTATGCCGAGCAGGTCATCGGCTTCGTGGCGAGCGAGACCATGGTGCTGATCTTCGTGCTCAACATTGCGGCCGCCGTCGGCGCCTTCGGCTTCGGCTACGTGCAGGACCGCGTCGGCCACAAGATCTCGCTGGCCGGCACGCTGGTGGCATGGATCGCGGTCTGCGTGATTGCCGCGATGGCGACCACCAAGGGCACCTTCTGGTGGGCCGCCGCCATTGCGGGGCTCGCGATGGGCTCGAGCCAGTCGGCCGGCCGCGCGATGACGGGCTACCTCGCGCCGCCGCGGCAGCTTGCGGAGTTCTTCGGGCTCTGGACCTTTGCGACGCGGCTCGCAGGCATCATCGGTCCGCTGATGTTCGGTGCCATCACCTGGGCCGCGGGCGGCAACCAGCGCATCGCGATTCTTTCGACCGCAGCGCTGTTCGTTGCAGGGCTGCTGCTGTTGCTGCCGATCGACATGGCGCGTGGCAGGGCGGCTGCGCTGCGCAGCGCCTGAACCGGACGGCTCAGGGCATCTGCTGCCGCAGCGACTTTGGCACGCGGTAGCGCTCGCCGTCGTAGCGCAGCGTCACCGTATTGAAGTGCGCCGGCATGGCCTTTTCGGTGCAGCCCTGGTCCTCCTGCATCTGCGCTCGGCTCTGCACCAGCGTGCGTGACAACTGCAGATCGGCATAGCCGTTGCTCGCCGACTTGCCGACCGACAGCATCGTGCGAAGCTGTTCGAAGCGGCCGGTACAGCTGCTGTCCCATTCGCCGCTGTCGTGGTCGAGTTCGATCTCCTGCAGCACCTGGCGCAGCTTGCTGCCGTGGTGCACATAGAGGCGGATGGTTTCGCTTGCCGCCTTGCTGCCCGGCGCCGTGCCCCTGTAGCGCACGCGCAGCCCGAAGGCGCGCGTGTCGGACGACAGCACATAACGCGAGGTGTCGATGCGGATGTCCTGGATGGCGGTGGCGGCGTCTTCGTCGAGCGCCTCGGGCTGCAAGATGCGGCCGATCACCGTGTCGCGCTCGGTGTTGCCGTTGTCGGGCCGCTGGATCAGCAGCAGCTCCAGGTCGAAGACCTTGGCGCCCGTGCTGCTGGTTTCGCGCGGCACCGGCAGCACCACGATGCTGCGGCCCGGAAAGGCCGGCCAGAGCTTGCAGGCGGCCAGCCGCTCGTCGAGCGGGCGGTTCGGATGGAGCTTGGCATGCATGCGCTCGGCAAGGCCGCTCTCGCAGGCCGCATGGCCGAGGCCCGCTGCCGAGAGGCCAAGCAGCAACAGGGCGCAGCGCAAAGGACGAAGACGCATGTTGTTGTCGGGTCGGCTTCAGGCGGCCGGAGCAGCTTGGGGCTGTTGCAGCCAGTGCGCGGCGGCGGCTTCGAGCACGGCCGCATCGCCGCTGCCTTGCATGATCAGTCCGCCTTCACCGCTTGGCGCGAGGCGGCCGAGCGAAGCCAGCACGCGCCGGGTCTGCTGCGCGACCGGCGCGCCGGTGTCGATGAAACGCAGCGCGGGCGGCGCATGGCGCTGGAGTTCACTCTTCACGAGCGGGTAGTGCGTGCAGCCGAGCACCACGGTATCGACCTGGCCGGGTGCGTCGCCCAAAGGACCGGCTTCGGCCATGTAGCGGGCGCAGAGTTGCGTGATGGCGGCGGTGTCGAAGCCCTCGATCGCCTTCACGAGTCCGTCGCATGGCACGGGACGGACATCGGCCGCCCCTGCGAAGGAGTCGCGCAGGGCCGCGTATTTGGCACTCGCCAGTGTCCCGCGCGTGGCCATCACCGCGATGTGGCCGGTACGGCTGGTCGCCACCGCGGGCTTGAGTGCAGGCTCCAGGCCCACGATGGGCAGCGCCGGATGCTCGGCGCGCAGCAGGTGGATCGCCGCCGTGGTGGCCGTGTTGCAGGCCACCACCAGCGCCTTGATGCCGTGCTCGGCCATCAGTTGTTCGGCCACCTTGCGCGAGCGTTCGATCACGTAGCCATCGCCACGCTCGCCGTACGGTGCGAATGCGGTGTCGGCAAAGTACACGAAGCGCTCGTGCGGCAGCTCGGCGCGCAGCGCGGCCAGCACGCTGAGCCCGCCGACGCCGCTGTCGAAGACGCCGACCGGGTTGTTCAAGCCTCTTCCATCATGATGGTCTTGAACTCGCCGCTCGCAATGCGCTTCTGCCACTCGGCAGGGCCGGTGATGTGCGCGCTGGTGCCGCCGGCATCGACCGCCACCGTCACGGGCATGTCGACCACGTCGAATTCATAGATCGCTTCCATGCCCAGGTCGGCGAAGCCCACCACCTTGGCGGTCTTGATGGCCTTGCTCACGAGGTAGGCGGCGCCGCCCACGGCCATGAGGTAGGCGCTCTTGTGCTTCTTGATGGCTTCGATGGCGACCGGGCCGCGCTCGGCCTTGCCGATCATCGCGATCAGACCGGTCTGGGCCAGCATCATCTCGGTGAAGCCGTCCATGCGCGTGGCGGTGGTCGGGCCGGCCGGGCCCACGGCTTCGTCGCCGACCGGGTCGACCGGGCCGACGTAGTAGATGACGCGGTTCGTAAAGTCGACCGGCAGCTTCTCGCCCTTGGCCAGCATGCCCTGGATGCGCTTGTGCGCGGCGTCGCGGCCGGTGAGCATCTTGCCGTTGAGCAGCAGGGTGTCGCCGGGCTTCCAGCTCGCCACTTCGGCCGGCGTGAGCTTGTCGAGGTCGACGCGCTTGCTCTTCTTCTCGTCGGGCGCCCAGTTCACGTCGGGCCACAAATCGAGCGAGGGCGGGTCGAGGTAGACCGCGCCGCTGCCGTCCATCACGAAGTGCGCATGCCGCGTGGCCGCGCAGTTGGGAATCATCGCCACGGGCTTGCTGGCCGCGTGCGTGGGGTACATCTTGATCTTGATGTCGAGCACGGTGGCCAGGCCGCCCAGGCCCTGCGCGCCGATGCCCAGCGCGTTGACCTTCTCGTACAGCTCGATGCGCAGCGCCTCGACCTTGCTGAGTTCGGCGCCCGACTTCTTCTTGGCCTGCAGCTCGTGCATGTCGAGGTCGTCCATCAGGCTTTCCTTGGCCATCAGCGCGGCCTTCTCGGCCGTGCCGCCGATGCCGATGCCCAGCATGCCCGGCGGGCACCAGCCGGCGCCCATGGTCGGCACGGTCTTGAGCACCCAGTCGACCACGCTGTCGCCGGGGTTCAGCATGACCAGCTTGCTCTTGTTCTCGCTGCCGCCGCCCTTGGCCGCCACCGTCACTTCGACGGTGTTGCCGGGAACGATCTCGGTGAAGATCACCGCGGGCGTGTTGTCCTTGGTGTTCTTGCGGTCGAACTGCGGATCGGCCACGACCGAGGCGCGCAGCGTGTTGTCGGGGTGGTTGTAGCCGCGGCGCACGCCTTCGTTGATGGCGTCGTCCAGCGAGCCGGTGAAGCCGCCCCAGCGCACGTCCATGCCGACCTTGAGGAACACGTTGACGATGCCGGTGTCCTGGCAGATCGGGCGGTGGCCCGTGGCGCTCATCTTGCTGTTGGTCAGGATCTGCGCGATGGCGTCCTTGGCGGCGGGGCTCTGCTCGCGCTCGTAGGCGCGGGCCAGGTGGGCGATGTAGTCGGCGGGATGGTAGTAGCTGATGTACTGCAGCGCGGCGCTGATCGATTCGATCAGGTCGGCCTGCTGGATCGTGGTCGTCATGGTGGGGGGGTGTTTTTTGGAGTGTGGAACGCCCCCCGATTATCTCAGCCGATGCGCCTACCTCGCCGCCGCCCGGGCTTCCTCGATCCAGCCGTCGAACAGCGGCCGATGCGCCTTGATCCAACCATCGGTGTGGCGCTCCAGGTCTTGCTGCGTGCTGGCGCCCTGGCTCATGCGCAGGTTCTGGGCGTTGATGTCGCCGATCGGCAGTTTCATCACCTCGAACAGCCGGCCGGCGGCCGGGTTCTTCTCGACGAAGGCCCGGTTGGCGACGATCTGCTCCTGGTTGGCCTGGAAGCCGTAGTTCTTGCCGTTGGGAAGCTGCGTGTCTGCATCGCCGCCCTGGGAGGACGAGAAGGGCACCTGCAGCCACACCACGTCCGCGCCCGGGCGCAGCACGGCGCTGACCCAGTAGGGCGTCCAGGTGTAGTACAGCACCGGCTTGTCCTGCTTGAAGCGCGCGATGGTGTCGGCCATCAGCGCGGCATAGCTGCCTTGCTTGTGCGTGACGGTGTCGCGCAGCTGGTAGGCCGTCAGGTGGTTCTCGATCGCCAGTTCGCAGCCCCAGCCCGGGTTGCAGCCTGTCAGGTCGGCCTTGCCATCGCCGTCGGCATCGAACAACTTGGCGATGGCCGGGTCCTTCAGCTGCGCGATGTTGGTGATGTTGTATTGCTCGGCCGTCTTGCGATCGACCAGGTAGCCCTGCACCGCGCCGTCCGAGTACACGCCCTTGCGCCACAGCTTGGCGTCGCCGCCGCTGTTCTTGTAGAAGTCGGCGTGCAGCAGGCTCCAGTGGTTGGCCATGAAAGTGGCGTCGCCGTTGGCGATGGCCAGGTGCTCGGTGGCGGGTTCGAGGTCTTTCATCGGCAGGGCGGTGTAGCCCAGCTTTTCGAGCGCGCGCATCACGAGCAGCGTCTGGAACGCCTCTTCGGCGAGCGAGCTCTTGAGCGGCTGCACGGTGACGCCCTGGCCGGGCAGGTCATTCGCGGCCTGTGCGCCCATGCCGAAGGCGGCGAAACCGAGCGCCAGCAGGCCGCGGGCGATGATGAGATTGATTTTCTTCATGCGTTGATTTCCTGCGTGGCGGTTTTATTGCGCTTGCGCGGCGAGGGCGGGAGCGGGTTCGCTCGCACCGTCACCGCGGGGCGGCGTGCCCACGAGGCGCTGCAAGAGGCGCAGCACCAGGCCGGCTGGCCCGGTGTGCCACCAGCGGCGCCCGGCGCTGCGGCGCGACTTGCCCATGGCCTGCGTGAGGCGGTCGAGCGAGATCGCCAGCAGCACGATGCCCAGGCCGCCCACGGTCGCCAGGCCCATGTCGAGCCGGCCGATGCCGCGCAGCACCATCTGCCCCAGGCCGCCGACGGCGATCATCGAGGCGATCACCACCATCGACAGCGACAGCATCAGCGCCTGGTTGATGCCCGCCATGATCGAGGGCATGGACAGCGGCAGTTGCACCTTCACGAGCATCTGCCAGGGCGAGGCGCCGTAGGCGCGCGCGGCTTCGATCAGATCCGGACGCACCTGGCGCAGGCCCAGGTTGGTCAGCCGCACCAGCGGTGCCAGCGCAAAGATGATGGTCACGATCACGCCGGGCACGTTGCCGATGCCGAACAGCATCACCACCGGCACCAGGTAGACGAAGGCGGGCGTGGTCTGCATGGCGTCGAGCACCGGGCGCATGAGGCGCTGCGCGCGGTCGCTGCTGGCCAGCAGCACCCCGAGCGGCAAACCGATGATCATGCAGAACACCAGCGAGGTCAGTACCAGCGACAGCGTCACCATGGCCTCGGGCCAGATGCCCAGCATGGCCACGAGCAGCAGCGCCACCGTGGTGCCGATGGCGAGCGCGCGACCGGCGAACTGCCAGGCAAAGAGGCCGATCAACGCGATCATCGCGAGCGTCGGCAGGCCGGTCAGCAGGCCCTGCACCCAGTTCAGCGTGCTGTCGATGGGCAGGCGCACGGTCTGGAAGAAGGGGCGGAAATGCTCGACCACCCAGCCGAGGCCCTGGTTGATCCAGGATTCGACCGGCAGGGAGCCGTCCCAGAGGCGGTGCAGCTGCAAGCCGCTGGCCGCCGCATCGGCCGAGCCGGCCAACTGGTGGGCCGGCTCGGCGGGCGCATCGAGCCAGGCGCTGGTGGCCGACGTGTCGGGCGCGGCCGAGAGCGCTTCCCACGGATCGACGTAGGCGGGGGTTGCGGGCGTGCTCGGGTCGGAAGGAAGTGTGTTGTCGTTCATCGTTCAGGGGCCTTCGTGAATTCAGTGCGGCTCTGCGGCGAGCGCGGGTGCGGCGTTGGGCAGGACGGGCTCGATCGGCGGCGTGTCGCGGTCCAGGAACTTGAGCAGCGTCGTCTTGCTGATCGCGCCGCAGAAGCGGCCGTCGTTCGCCACCACCGGCAGCGCGCACGGCGCCTGCGCGAGTTGGCCGATCAGGCCTGCCACCGGGGCTTCGGCATCGATGCGCGGCAGATCGTCGATGAATGCGTGCTGCAGCCCCAGCGAGCCTGAATGCCCGTCGAGAGCGCCGCGCAGCGTGTCCGCCGACACCACGCCGAGGAAGCGCTTGTTCGGGCTCGTCACGTAGGCGAAGTCGCGGTCCTGGTCTTCGAGCAGCTTGAGCGCCGCGCGCGCGCCGCGCTCGGGGTGCTCGCACACCACCGTGAGCGACTTGCGCGCGATGTCCGCCGCCTTGAACACGGCCGCCGCATCGACACCGCGCACGAAGCTGCGCACGTAGTCGTCGGCGGGGCTGCGCAGGATCTCGTCGGGCGTGCCGACCTGGATCACCTGGCCGTCCTTCATGATCGCGATGCGGTCGCCGATGCGCATGGCCTCGTCGAGGTCGTGCGAGATGAAGACGATGGTGCGGCGCTGCTCCTTCTGCAGCCGCAGCAGTTCCGACTGCATCTCGGTGCGGATGATCGGATCGAGCGCCGAGAAGGCCTCGTCCATCAGCAGGATCGAAGGATCCGAGGCCAGCGCGCGCGCCAGGCCCACGCGCTGCTGCATGCCGCCCGAGAGCTCGTCGGGATAGCTGTCGCCCCAGCCCGCGAGCCCCACCTGCGCGAGCGCCAGGTCGGCCTGGGCGAGGCGCTCCTTCCTGCTCGTGCCCGACAGTTCGAGGCCGAAGGCGGTGTTCTCGCGCACCGTCATGTGCGGCATCAGCGCGAACGACTGGAACACCATGCTGATGTCCTTGCGGCGCAGCGCGCGCAGCCTGGCGTCGGAGTGCTCGTTGATGTCCGCGCCGTCGATCACGATGCGCCCGGCGGTCGGCTCGATCAGACGGTTCAAGAGGCGCACCAGCGTCGACTTGCCCGAACCCGAGAGGCCCATGATGACGAAGATCTCGCCGGCCTGGATCTCGAAGGTGGCATCGAACACGCCGATCGACTGGCCTGTCTCGGCGAGGATTTCCTTCTTCGAGAAACCTTGCCGCACGAGTTCCAGGGCCTGCCCGGGCGCGTCGCCGAACACCTTGAAAACATGGTCGATGAGAATTCCTTTGGCCATACGCCGGGGCTCCTTGTGTGAAGGTTGGACACAGCGCCGCCCCGGAGGGCGGCAACGGCCGCGCCATCAGCCGGTGGGGCTGCCCGAACAGAGAGCACGTGAAGAAAAGCGCGTGCAATGGCCCGGCGAGCCTCGAGGGCTGCCAGCAGGCACTGAAGACGACATGGCGACGAAACCAGTGCCCGCCGGATGCTTCATTCGCAGAGCGGCGGGCCTGGTCGAGGGGCGCCGCCTGGATGAGCGTGACGTGGCAATGGGGCCGGAAAGTTCCGGCCGGTTTGCCGGGCAGGGCCCGGCGGGAAGAGCCTTGCACCGCGACGGGATTCGGTGATCCGCGAGTAGCGCAAGGGCAACCAACATGACTTGTTGGTCGTCTGAAGACCGCAATTATAACTTTTTGACATTACGTGAGTCAAGCCCACGGCGTATCGTCGGCCGGATGTATGGGGCAGCAAAGCCTCGTCAAATGCGAGCCATTCTTATCGAGGTCATACTCGGCCTCGCGCCCGGCGAGCGGGTGCACCCATCCAAGACTGCGGAGCTTTTTTCACCATGACGACTTCCCCCAAGACCCGTGCCGAGCGCGATACCTTCGGACCGATCGACGTGCCGGCCGACAAGCTGTGGGGTGCGCAGACGCAGCGCTCGCTGCAGAACTTCGACATCTCCGGCGAGCAGCAGCCGCGCGAGATCATCAAGGCGCTGGCGCAGGTCAAGCGCGCCTCGGCCGTGGTCAACCATGCGCTGGGCCTGCAGGACGAAAAGAAGACCCAGGCCATCGTGGCCGCGGCCGACGAAGTCATTGCCGGCAAGCATTCGGGCGAGTTCCCGTTGGTGGTGTGGCAGACCGGCTCGGGCACTCAGACCAACATGAACGTCAACGAGGTGCTGGCCAACCGCGCGAGCGAACTGCTGGGCGGCGAGCGCGGGGAAGGGCGCCTCGTGCACCCGAACGACGACGTGAACCGCAGCCAGTCGAGCAACGACGTGTTCCCGACCGCCATGCACGTGGCGGCGGTCGAAGCCATCACGCACAAGCTGCTGCCCGCCATCGCCAAGCTGCGCGGCACGCTGGAGCAGAAGTCGAATGACTTCGCCGACATCGTGAAGATCGGCCGCACCCACCTGCAGGACGCCACGCCCCTCACGCTGGGCCAGGAGTTCTCGGGCTACGTCGCGCAGCTCGCGCATGGCGAGGCGCATGTGCGCGCCGCGCTGCCGCACCTGTGCGAACTGGCGCTCGGCGGCACGGCCGTGGGCACCGGGCTCAATGCGCCCAGGGGCTATGCGGAGCAGGTGGCGGCCGAGTTGGCCAGGCTCACGGGCCTGCCCTTCGTGACCGCACCGAACAAGTTCGAAGCCATGGCCAGCGTCGATGCGCTGGTGCATGCCCACGGCGCGCTCAAGACGCTCGCCGCCAGCATGAACAAGATCGCCAACGACGTGCGCTGGCTCGCGAGTGGTCCGCGCAGCGGCATCGGCGAACTCAGCATTCCAGAGAACGAACCCGGCTCGTCGATCATGCCGGGCAAGGTCAACCCGACCCAGAGCGAAGCCGTCACGATGCTGGCCGCGCAGGTGTTCGGCAACGACGTGGCCATCAACATCGGCGGCGCCTCGGGCAATTTCGAACTCAATGTGTTCCGCCCGATGGTGGCGCATAACTTCCTGCAGAGCGTGCGACTGCTGGCCGACGGCATGGTGAGCTTCAACGACCACTGCGCCGTGGGCATCGAGCCGAACCGCGAGCGCATCACCGAGCTGGTGCAGCGTTCGCTGATGCTCGTGACCGCGCTCAATACGCACATCGGCTACGACAAGTCGGCCTACATCGCGAAGAAGGCGCACAAGGAGGGCACCAGCCTGCGCGAAGCCGCGATTGCCTCGGGCCACCTCACGGCCGAGCAGTTCGACCAATGGGTGGTGCCGGAGAACATGACGGGCCGTTGAGCGATCAGTACCCGACCGTGTAGCGCTGGCGCGAGTGAACGGGCTTCTCGAGCTCGTCGATGAATGCGATCGCGTAGTCCTCGAAGGTGATCCAGCTGCGGCCTTCGGCGCTCACGAGCAGGTCGTCCTTGCCCAGGCGGAATTTGCCGGTGCGCTCGCCTTCGACGAATTCGGCGGAGGGCGACAGGAAGGTCCAGTCGAGCTCCTTCTCGTTGCGCAGCACCTCCAGGAATGCGGCGCCTGCGGAGGCCTCGGCCTTGTACGCCTCGGGGAAGTTCGGCGTGTCGATCACCTTCAGGCCCGGTGCCGCGAACAGGCTGCCGGCGCCGCCGACCACCAGCAGGCGCTTCACGCCCGCGCGCCTGGCCGGCTCGATGATGGCCGCGGGCGGCACGGTGGCGAAGTGCGCGGCGCTGAACACGGCGTCGTGGCCGACCAGTGCCTTTTCGAGCGCGGTACCGTCGAGCACGTCGAGGTCCACGGCCTTCACATTGGCGCGGCCCGACAGCTTTTCGCTCGCCTTGCGCGCGATGGCCGTCACGGTGTGGCCGCGGCGCAGCGCCTCTTCGAGAAGGCGGCCGCCGGCGCGTCCGGTGGCGCCGATGATGGCGATGTGGCTCATTGAATGGCTCCTGAAAATGGTTGGGATGAACCGCATCTTAGGTTTCTGGTTTCGAAAGAAATACCTCGAAATGCGCGCTTGTTTATTCCTAAAATCGTTCGAATGGACCGATTGAATGCAATGCGCGTGTTCGTCACCGTGGTGGATGCGGGCAGCCTTTCGGCCGCGGCCGACAAGCTCGACCTCTCGCGCCCGGTGGTCACGCGCTACGTGGCCGAGCTCGAGCAATGGACCGGCGCACGCCTCTTGCACCGCACGACGCGGCGGCTGAGCCTCACGGCGGCGGGCGAGGAGTTGCTGCCGCGCTGCCGCCAGGTGCTCGAACTCGCGGGCGACATGCAGGAAGCCGTGCGGCAGCCGGCGGAGGCGCCGCGCGGCCAACTGCGCATCACGGCCAGCACCTCGTTCGCGCAGGCGCAGCTGGCCGATGCGGTGGCCGAGTACGTGCGGCTCTATCCAGGCGTGGCCGTCGACCTGGTGCTGCTCGACCGGGCGGTGAACCTCGTGGACGAGCGCATCGACCTGGCGATCCGCGTGGCCGCGGAGATCGACCCCAACCTGATCGCGCGGCGGCTCACCGATTGCCGCTCGGCCGTGTGCGCGTCGCCGGCCTACCTGAAGGAGCATGGCCAGCCGCTGCGCCTGGAAGAGCTGGCCCAGCGCAATTGCCTCACGCATTCGTACTTCGGGCGCAGCCTCTGGAATTTCACGCGCAAGGACACCGGCGAGCCGGCGTCGGTGGCCGTGGGCGGCAATGTGTCGGCCAACGATGCGGCAAGCCTGATGTGCCTGGCCCGGGCGGGGGCCGGCATCGCGATGCTGCCGACCTATCTGGCGGCGCCGCTGCTGAAGGAAGGCGAACTGGTGCGGCTCTTCGGCGATGTCGAGCCGCAGGTGGTGGGTATGTATGCGGTGTACGCCTCGCGCAAGCACATGCCGGCCACGCTGCGCACGATGCTCGATTTCCTGGCCGCGCGCTTCACGGAAACGCCGGCCTGGGACATGCCTTAGTGGCGCGTGTTGGCCGCCGCGGCCTCGTTCATCAGCTTGTCGGTGTAGGCGATGGCCATGGCCGAGAACAGGAACGCGATGTGGATCACGGTCTGGGCGATCAGCACCTTGTCTGTGTAGTTGTCCGCGTTGATGAAGGTCTTCAGCAGGTGGATGGAACTGATGCCGATGATGGCCGTGGCCAGCTTCACCTTGAGCACCGAGGCGTTCACGTGGCTCAGCCACTCGGGCTGGTCGCGGTGGCCTTCGAGGTCCATGCGGCTCACGAAGGTTTCGTAGCCGCCCACGATCACCATGATCAGCAGGTTGGAGATCATCACCACGTCGATCAGCGCCAGCACCACCAACATGATCACGGTTTCGTTGAGCGTGCCCACCGGCGCGGTGGTCTTGTAGCCGATGCTGGTGATCAGCGCCTGCAGCGCGTCCTTGCTGCCGAAGGCCGCCTCCACCAGGTGCAGCAGCTCGACCAGGAAGTGCACCACGTACACAGCCTGCGCCACGATCAGCCCCAGGTACAGCGGCAACTGCAGCCAACGGCTCGCGAAAATCAGCTTGGGCAGCGGCCGGAGCGGCGAGCCGCGGGCTGGAACAGGCGTATTCGGGCGGTCGAAGGATTCGGGAGCGGACATGGAGAGGATGATTGGAAACGACCGGCGATTCTAGAGGTGCCCCCATGTCCGACTCGTGATAACCCTGCGAGGGCCTGTTCACCCTGCCAACGGATCTCCGCTGGCAGGGTGAACAGGCCCTAACATCGCAATCGTCAGTGGCCCGTAAGTGGACCCGCCGACATTACGGCCGCACCTAGATCAAGGAGACAAGAAAATGAGCAGCAGCGCATCGAAGAACATCGAATCCGTCCTGGTCGAGAACCGCGTGTTCCCGCCCGACGCGCGCGCCAGCGCCGGCGCGCGCATCAGCGGCATGGCCGCCTACGAGGCCCTGTGCCAGGAGGCCGAGCAGGACTTCGAAGGC